>JAUZQQ010000019.1 GCA_030950905.1 Mariprofundaceae bacterium | reverse complement strand
CGCCGAAAGCGTAATATCCTCATAATCCTGAATAATCAAAGCTGCCATAGCCCTGAGCTCTGAACATGGCTTGCCATTTCCCGGTTCGTATATCAAAGAACGTTTCACGCCAAACTCATTACAAACGGCAATCAATATCTCCTGACCCGGACAAAAACACCCAATTGTCAACACTGACCCGGACTACCAATTGCTGACCCGGACTAAGCATTTGATGAAACTTCTCATTATTGGTCATGATGTCATTGGTGCCAAGGTGCAGCACATGCTGGAAAGCTTCATGCAAAGCTGGCTCTGGCAGGTCAGGGTTCAGCTTCCTGAGCGAAGCATGAAATTGCTTTTCTAATACAACACTATCAAAGGCATCACGTTGTGGATTATCACTTGTCGGGTTAATGGTTGAATCATTGAAGTAGGTATACCCCTGCTCTTGCAGTAGGTCGATTAAGTTTTGTTCAACATCATCTTCAGTTAAATCACTCATCTTTATCCCCACCACTTACTATGCACATTTCAGTTGTTTCCAAAATAGAAACCACAGCTTTTTAGCCCGTCTACCCCAACATGTCGGAAATACCTACATACTGAACTTTCCACTTGGTCGCTCACATAGTCGCTTACTTGGTCGATGTACGGTTTCGTATTGAAATTTACAGGGGCATCAAGAAAATACCGTTGTACAAAGCCAACCTGCTCACTGATGAAATCAATGCTTTCGGTGGTGATGGAAAAAGGTGGGGGATAGGTCATGTCATCCATTCCTCTTGATGATTTGGGCAACCACAAGGGTTGCCCCTACGGGAATTTAATTGGTCATATTGCCATTGCGCAGGATTATTTCGTATATATTGGCTGATTTTTTCAAATACCTGTGCGTTACGGATAATATGTTCCCAATAATTGCGCTGCCATAGTGTTTGTTGAAATCGCGCCCACCCTGATTGTTTTACACCCTGAATATACGCATAAGTCGATAATGATTTGAATGCCCCGACCATATCACCCAGCGTAGGGGCAACCCTTGTGGTTGCCCGCTGGATTGTAATAATGCCATGAAAATGATTAGGCATCACACTGTATTCATGCAGTTGAATGGTATGAAATCGTTGCTGTAATCCCACCCATTGGTTTTCTAACATCACCCCCGCATCATTGGGCATCATTTCTCCATTGATAATTTCACCGAATAAATGCACACGGTTTTTTGTACAAATGGTGATAAAATATGCGCCTGCCTGCGAATAATCATATCCCTTCAAACGAATGGATTTCCGTTGTGGTTGCGCGTTGGTTTGCGATGTTACCGTAGGGATAGTCCGCAATGCCGTTTCCCATTGATTGGGATTGTTCATTGTGAAATGGGCATCCACAAGGGATGCCCCTACATGGGGCGTATGGTGTTGGGGCATGATGCTTTCCCTTCTACTCTCACTTGCCCGCTGATTAACTTTGGTAAAAGCGTATCTCTAGTTTTTGAATTCACCGTTCGCGCATTTTTGGAAGGAGTTCAGAGAAAGACCCTGTCAGCATGGCATATATCTCAAAAGGCATGCCTGCAAGGCTTAAAATTTTCTGCTGAACATCTGTTAATGGCGACAAAACCAGGTGCTTTTGTTTGCCAATACTCAACTCTGTCAAAGTAATTCCCTCAAATGTTCAGCCTATATCGCAAAGCATATTTGCGATAGTGGTGCAATGATTCTGAAATATGTTTGGCTTCCCTTTTAAGGCGGGACAAAGCAAAACACGCGTCATTCCCGCCTTCGCGAGAATGACGGAATTTGTTTTCTGTAATTTCACACATGGGCTTGTCCCGTCTTAAAAGGGAGCCCAACCGAACAAGTCATTTCAAAATGTCCATTTGTCCAGTCTGATCTACTCTCCTACAACAATACACTGCACCCCGAAGATGCCCCGCTAAATCACGGTATGTTGATTGCAATGTTATGGGAGGGGGGGGTGTTTTTATATAACCACAAGGCCCTGTTTCAACACATAAATGACCCTTGTTTTTCAGCAACAAAATAGATTGATTTAATAGCTTGCGCATACATTGAAGACCATCCCCATGATCGGTTAATGCAGCTTTAGGCTCGTATGCCAGATCAGGTGGCAATTGATGCATTTCTTCTGCACTAACATAAGGCGGGTTAGAGATAATGGCATCAAACAAGGCGGGTTCTGCATAGCCCAACAACAAATCAGACACAACAAAATCTATACGGTCTTCGACACCATGATAAATCGCGTTTGACCTCGCAGTCTCAATCGCAGCAAGGGATATATCACAGGCAAGGATGCGTGATTTCGGGTATTCACATGCCAACGTCACAGCGATACAGCCTGACCCTGTTCCGACATCGGCAAAATACCAAGCATGATCTTGTTGTGGGTAATGCCCAAGCACCCATTCAATCATATGTTCTGTTTCAGGCCTAGGGATCAACACATCAGCATTAACCATAAAAGAACGGCTCCAAAATTCTTTTTTGCCGGTAATATAGGCCACAGGCTCGCGCAAGCAGCGGCGTTTTATAGAAGCCATGTATAGCTGTTTGTTTTTTAATGGCACTGCTTCATAGGCCGCCATGATTGTTTCGGTTTTGGATTGTCCACTAACATGCATCCATAATACTTCTGCATCCAAGCGTGGTGACTCACAGCCCGCCTTTCGCAGCAACGTGACTGCTTCTTGTAATGTTTCTTTTATGGTTGATGACGGCACTTAAATCAAGGCTCCCAGATTCCATCTTCACAAACAATAGCCGTAATATAATCGTAGGGGGTAACATCAAAAGCGGGGTTGTTGGCACAAATACCTGGGGCGGCAATCATCGCCTCTTCAATATTCCCTTCGCTGTTTAAAACCTGTGCGTGGGTCACTTCGTAATCACTGCGTTGTTCTATAGGAATAGCTTGCCCATGGGCACAATCAGCATCCATGGTACTACGCGGAGCGGCAATATAAAAAGGAATACCATGTGCTTTGGCTGCCAATGCCAACGCATAGGTACCGATTTTATTCGCCACATCACCATTGGCAGCAATACGATCTGCCCCTGTTACAATGGCATCAACCTTGCCCTGTGCCATCATCCATGCCGCAGCGACATCGGCTTGTAGGCAGCAATCCACACCTTCTTGCATCAACTCCCATGCGGTTAAACGTGCGCCTTGCAACCTAGGGCGGGTTTCATCAACCCAGACAAAAGGTTTTTCACCTTGGCGATGCAATTGGTAAATACCTGACAATGCCGTTCCCCAGTCAACAGCAGCCAACCATCCAGCATTACAATGGGTTAAAATACGCCGTTCACCGACAGCTAATTTTTCAGCCAGATGCGTGCCTATGGCACGGTTGGATGCTACTTCTTGATCCGCATAATGACATGCTGCTTCCACCATGGTCTGGGGTGTTGCTGTATGGCTACGGGCAAATGCTTCCATGTAATCACAGGCATGAAATAAATTAACCGCCGTAGGACGCGTTGCCCGAAAGCGGGGAAGCCAGTGATTTATAAAATCGTTGGGGTGTTTTGCATAAGCCAGTGCCAGCCCAAATGCCGCAAAAGCCCCAATACAAGGCGCACCGCGCACCTCCATAGTTTCAATGGCCTGTGCAATGACTTCTGGCTTGCATGACTCTCGCCATATTACAGCAAAAGGAAGCGCGCATTGATTTAACCATCGGGGGCATTTTGATGCAGCATTCCACGCCACTGCGCGGCAGTGTTTTCCACCTATATTCATCGTTTGTACTGTCCTTGAATTGAGATCCACTATAAAGCGACGCTACCATCCCCTAGTTTTTTTGCTTCTATTGCTGCACAACGGAGGCGATCGCAACACTTATAGTATTTTCAATTTAATTGGCTAAGGTTCTGCGTCTTATTAAATTTACATCTTGAATTTACAATCTTGAGAATAAAATAAAGGGGTGCTTCTTTGAGTTTTTTGGGTCGTACTATCTTTCTTTTTTTCGCATTGTTTTTATTGTCTTCCTGCGAAAATGATAATGTCACCCAAATTGAGTGGATGATCCCTATGCAGCCGAGCAATGACCAGCATACAACATCAGCACTGGATAAAACCATGCCTGACTGGGCTGAAAAAGAGGGCATGGCCATAGACATCATGCTTTTGAGTAAAAGCCGTGCGCAAACATGGTCATACCACCTAACAAAGGATGTTTCTGTTAAGCATCGCAATTTAACGATTGAACTGTTGGGTGTGTCGCAATATTTGCGTGTTGGTGCAGCAGGTTATATTGAAGACCAAAGCGTCAATAACCCTGCAGCTTTTGTGCGCATATTCAAACACGAACATATTGTTTATGAAGGTTGGCTGTATCAAGAATTCCCCGAGCTTTTTGGCTTAGAAGACCCCGAGTGGCAAGTATGGCTCAAGCATGTAAGCCCCTAATGGCTTTTTCTCTCAAGCATATAAAACAAAAGCCCCATGATGAAACAAACCAGTTATGAAACAAATAATTACAATTTATTGTATTCTTGGAGTTGCCAGTGATTAATTTTGAATTTGCCCCATGGGGAATTTTTTTTGCGGGGTTGATGTATGTGATAGGCAATGGCGTATGGGTTAATCACGTCGTGCGTCGCAAGCGTTGGCTTGGCTGGGTTTTATGGTCTTTGCTTGGCTGCTTGTTGCTAATCTTGGCTGCGGCATTTGATGTGCGAATGGGCGGCAGTAATGCCTCTATCATGGATCGTTTAACCATGGTTGACCCAGAGAACCATTGGATTGCATTAACCCTGTTTGCCTTGCTTTCTGTTCCCGGTGCTGCCTGTGTTTTGTTAAAACAATCGGTTCGCTGGACTCGTTTGGCTTTGTTGTTGCCTGCGATGCTTATTTTTTTACCCATGGGTCAGCAGTTAGCCAACCCTAACAATGATTATTTACTCTTAAGTATAGGGGTGACACTTGCCGTATGTGCTTCGCTTGTTCTTTGGCAGTCATTGTTGGATCACGAACCTTTCGAGCAGCCAAGACAGCACAATAAAGCACCCCTCTAACAAGCATGAATGATGTCATTCGTGTCTCGGATGAAACCAAGCGTTTGATGCGCTGGGCGACGTGGGCATCGGTATCCGTGGCCAGCCTTTTGATTTTGGCTAAATTGTTGGCATGGTTCATCACCGATGCGGTGAGTGTCTTGGCAACATTGTTGGATTCGTGTTTGGATGTGTTTGCCTCACTGCTGAATATGCTTGCCGTACGCCATGCTTTGATGCCACCCGATGAAGAACACCGTTTTGGACATGGTAAAGCTGAGGCCTTATCAGGGCTGGCACAATCTATGTTTATTACGGGTTCGGCACTTTTTCTTATTTTAGAAAGTCTGCGTCGATTATGGCATCCTCAAGCCATTCAACAAGTGGATATTGGTATCATGGTTATGATTTTATCCATTGTTTTAACCATAGCGTTGCTCACTTTTCAACGCTATGTCATCAAGCAAACCAACTCCACCGCCATTCGCGCTGATGCGCTGCATTATCAAAGTGATTTGTATGCCAATGCGGCTGTTATCTTAGCCCTTGTTTTGGCAGCATGGGGATGGATCGGTTTTGATGCGCTATTTGGTTTGGCTATTGCCTGTTTTATTTTGTATGGTGCATGGGGAATTATTCATCAAGCATGGGATGAATTGATGGATCGCGAGTTGCCAGATGAAGATCGCGAAAAAATTGAAGGTTTGGCCTTGTTGCACCCTAAGGCTGAAAGCGTGCACGATCTGCGCACCCGAAAAGCAGGGCTGCGCTATTATATTCAATTGCATTTGGTGCTTGATGCCAATATGGCACTGCGTGATGCACATCGGGTTGCCGATGAAGTAGAAGCACAGATTCAGCAAGCATACCCTTCGGCTGATATTTTGATTCATCAAGACCCGTCAGGTTTAATCGAGCCATTGCCCGAACATGCACGCACCAAGCAGTCTTAAAAATTTTTTTATCGCCCGAATAATTCACGTTAAAAAAATATTGCCTTGCAAAAAATCATAATGTTGCTAGAAAGCGCGCCACTTCGCACGCCACTGGTTCAGTATATTGTATCCTTTTTTGGGATTAACAGTGGCGGAGGTAGGCACTGTTGCCTTATTTAACAAAACTGGAGAATTCATGTCCAATTATACCATGAAACAACTGCTTGAGGCAGGCGTTCATTTCGGTCATCAAACGCGCCGCTGGAACCCTAAGATGAAACCCTATATTTTTGGTCAGCGCAATGGCATTCATATTATTGATTTGCAAAAAACGCTGCGTATGGCCAATGAAGCTTATTCGTTCACCCGTGAACTGGCTGCTGCTGGCGGTCGCATTTTATTTGTTGGTACCAAACGCCAAGCGGCAGAAGCCATTCGTGAAGAGGCTTCTCGTTCGGGGCAATTTTATGTTAATCACCGTTGGTTGGGTGGCATGCTTACCAATTTTTCAACCGTGCAAAAGTCTGTACGAAAAATGAAAGACCTACAACGCCAGAAAGAAGAAGGCGTATTTGATTTGATGACCAAAAAAGAAGCCCTCGTAATGCAACGTGATTTGGACAAATTAGAGCGTTCATTGGGCGGCATTAAAGACATGCTGCACTTGCCTGATTGCTTGTTGGTTATTGATGTTAAAAAAGAAGAGCTGGCAATTACCGAAGCCAAGAAGCTGGGTATTCCCGTTGTCGCTGTCGTTGATAGTAACTGTGACCCCAGCGATGTTGATTATATTATTCCAGGCAATGACGATGCTATTCGTGCCGTTCGTTTGTTTTGCAACAAAACTGCGACCGCTGTAATGGAAGGCGTTGAAAGCTGGAACCTTGAAAATGCTGAAGACGGCGAAGACTTTGTCGAAGCAATGGGTGAAGTGGTTGAAGGCAGCAAAGAAAGTGATGCGGCTGAACCTATAGCTGAACCTGCGGACAAAGAAAGCAAGTAACGGCTCGCTCGCATAGCGGTTGAATGTTTTAGATGATGGCTGGGTTATTACCCCATCAAATTATTTTTTTCTACCCGATTGGGGGTGTGGAGGAACCATGGCCAAAATTACGGCTGCTGATGTAAAAAAACTGCGCGAACTAAGTGGCGCGGGCATGATGGATTGCAAAAAAGCTTTAACTGCCTGTGACGGTGATGCTGAGGCTGCTGTTGATTTTTTACGCAAAAAAGGTCTGGGCGCAGCCTCAAAAAAAGCAGGTCGTGTTGCAGCTGAGGGTAGTGTTACTGCATGGATCAATGATTGTGCTGGTGTCTTATTGGAAGTCAATGCTGAAACTGATTTTGTTAGCAAGAACGATCAGTTTAATGATTTTGTTGCGCGCATTGGGACTATTATTTTAACCCAAAACCCTGTAGATGTTTCAGCCTTAAAGGCATTGCCTTTTGATGCTGAAAATACCGTTGGTGAAGCCTTGTCGCAACGCATTGCCACCATCGGTGAGAACATGAATATTCGACGTTTCTCTTTTCTGAAAGGCGATGTTCTTGGTACTTATATTCATGGTGGTGGGCGTATTGGTGTATTGGTGAACATCAAAGGGCAAGCTTGTGATGCGCTGCGTGAAGTAGCGCGCGGCATTGCCATGCATGTTGCCGCGATAAACCCTTTATGTATTTCCCGTGACGCGATGCCTGCTGATGCGATTGAACGCGAACGTGCTGTATTGAGTGAACGCGCATTGGCAACAGGCAAACCTGCAAAAATTATTGATAAAATTGTGCAGGGTCAATTGAATAAATTCTATGCTGAAAGTTGTTTGCTGGAGCAAGCTTTTGTGATCAATACTGACCTTACCGTGAAAGAAGCCTTAAAACAGGCAGCGGACGATGGACAAATTGTTGATGTTATACGTTACGAGCTTGGCGAAGGTATTGAAAAAGAAGTGTCTGATTTTGCTGCGGAAGTTGCCGCCCAAATTCAGAACGCTTAAGTATAACCATGACCGCCCACCCTACAGTTCCTGCTTATTCCCGTGTATTATTAAAGCTTTCTGGCGAAGTGTTGATGGGTGATAGTGCTTATGGTATCAATCAAAAAACCATGGTGCGCCTTTCGACAGAATTGATTGCATTGCACCGTTTGGGTGTGCAATTGGCGATTGTAATTGGTGGTGGAAATATCTTTCGTGGCATGAGTGGTGCAGCAGATGGCATGGAACGTACCAGTGCCGATTACATGGGAATGCTGGCGACGATTATGAATGCCATCGCCTTGCAAGATGCCATTGAACAACAAGGCGTGGCAGTGCGTATGGTGTCCGCACTTCATATTAAGGAGATTGCCGAGCCTTATATTCGTCGTCGTGTGGTGCGCCATTTAGAAAAAGATCGTATGGTTATTTTTGCTGCTGGTACAGGAAACCCCTATTTCACCACCGATACTGCTGCCAGTTTACGCGCCATGGAAATCCACGCTGATGTGGTTCTAAAAGGAACGAAAGTTGATGGTGTTTATTCCGCTGACCCAAACCTTGATCCTGCTGCCGTGCGGTACAAGCAATTAACGTTCAGTGAAGCACTGGAAAAACAACTCGGCGTGATGGATTCTACGGCACTGTCGCTATGCCGTGATAATGAAATGCCAATTATCGTTTTTGATGTAACCCGCGAAGGGGAAATGATGAAAGTGATCAGCGGTGATCCTGCTGTTGGTACATTGGTGAAAGAATAATTGCTTAGGGAGCATGTATCATGAGTACAGAACTTGAAGCACGGATGGGTAAAACCATTCAAGCATTAAAAACTGAATTGGCGACCATCCGAACAGGGCGTGCCAATGCAGCCTTGTTGGATCATATTCGCGTATCTTATTACGGCTCTGATGTACCGCTCACTCAGGTGGGCAGTGTAAGCGTTCCTGAACCTCGCATGTTGATGATTACACCATGGGAAAAACCCATGTTAAGCGTCATGGAAAAAGCAATTCTCGCCTCTGACTTGGGTTTGAACCCAAACAATGATGGCATAGTGATTCGCCTCATCATGCCTGAATTAAACGAAGATCGGCGCAAGGACTTGGTTAAACAAGCACGTCAAATGGGTGAAAAGTCACGGGTTTCTGTAAGAAGTGTTCGCCGTGATGCCAATGATAAAGCCAAAGCTGAAATGAAAAAAGAAGGCCTTTCTGAAGACGAATTGAAACAACGGCAAACTGCAATTCAAAAAATAACAGATCGTTTTATTGCTGAAGTGGATCAAGTAGTCCAACGCAAAGAAGAAGATATTTTAACCATTTGATGCTGCTAGGGAACGGTACTTCACTGCCTTTTACAAAGGACAATGTACCATCACATGTTGCTGTGATCATGGATGGTAACGGTCGATGGGCAAGATCCCGCAACTTGCCACGCTTAGAAGGTCATCGTCGTGGTGCTGATGTCGCCCGTAATATTGTAGAATGGGCTGCTGATGCCCATATTCGCCAAATATCGCTTTATGCATTCTCCACTGAAAATTGGGAACGACCACAAGATGAAGTGAATGGATTAATGGCCTTGCTTGCGACGATACTTACCGCACAACTGGGTAATATGCGAAAAAAAGGCGTTCGCTTGCGCATACTGGGTGATATGTCTGCCCTGCCAACCATCACCCGTACTGTTATTCAACGCACGGTAGCAGCAACGGCAGAGGGTGAGCGCATTGACTTTATTCTTTGTCTCAATTACGGCGGCCAGCAAGAAATCGTTGATGCCGCACGTACCCTTGCACGGCAATTTCATGAAGGTTCAATCACAGAAGAAGCCCTTGATTCCTTTCGCCCTGAAGATTTTCGCCGCTTGCTGTGGCGTGATACATTGTTGCCCGTTGATTTGCTTATTCGCACGGGAGGGGAATGCCGCATTTCCAATTTTCATCTTTGGGATGCCGCCTATGCTGAATTATATTTCAGTGATTTATTTTGGCCTGACTACAACAAAGAAGCATTTTATCAGGCGATCGCAGCCTATTCCGAACGTGAACGGCGTTTTGGCTTAACTTCGGCACAAATAAAAAGTAAACCATCACCATGACCGAGTTGCAACTGCGTATATTAACGGGCACTGGGCTTTTGGTTTTTGCCGTTGCTTGGTTGTTTTGGATGCCAGAGCCGTTCTTTGTTGGTATATTGGCATTGATCGGCCTTCTTGCCTCAGAAGAATTGTTACGCATGTTGTCGATGCCTCGGCGTTTGTTGTTTTTAACTGTTGCTGTTATGGCTTGGCTGGGCTTGTTTCTTGCCGTTCCTGTTGCTGTGGCTCTTTTATGGGTGATGATTCTTTGGTCGTTGTTGACGCTTGTATTGGTCACGGAGGCGAAAGCGTTGCCTGATGCCATGACCCGTTTGGCATGGGCGCAATGGATGATGGGTTGGTTGATCCTGTTTGCTTGGTCGCTTGTTGATATGCATGGACGCAACCATGGCTTGTGGTTGGTGGCTGGCACTTGCGCAGGTGTGTGGGTCGCCGATATTGCAGCTTATTTCACGGGCAAGCGTTGGGGCAAACACAAGCTTTGTCCTGCCATCAGTCCCGGTAAAACCATCGAAGGTATTGTTGGTGGTTTGATTGGCGGTACACTTGCAGCGATGACTGTTTGGCTGTGGGGCTTGAATGCACCATGGTGGACGGCATTACCCTTGGCTGTATTGCTGGTCTGTTGCGCGATCCTTGGTGATTTAAATGAATCGGCATTAAAACGCGCCGTTGGTGTAAAAGATAGCGGCAGAATTTTACCGGGTCACGGTGGTTTTCTTGACCGCATGGATGCATTGTTGCCCGCTATTCCTATGGTTGCCGCATTGTCACCGTGGTGTTTGGGCGTATGAAACATATTAGTATTCTTGGCGCAACTGGCTCCATTGGCTTAAGCACGCTGGATGTCATCGATCAACACCCCGAAATATTTCAGCTCGATACCTTGGTTGCCCACCGTAATGTGGATGGCATGCTGGCACTGATTAAAAAATTTCACCCCCGCTCTGCTATCATGACCGACGACTTGGCTGCCAAGGCCTTGCTGACACAAAACACAAGCAGTACAACGATTGAATCTGGCATGGATGCTGCTATTGCTGCGGCAAAAAGCAGCCTTTCAGATACGGTTGTTGCGGCCATGGTTGGTGCTGCGGGTCTACCAGCCACGCTAGCCGCCGTTACCGCTGGCAAAGATGTGTGCCTTGCCAACAAAGAATGTTTGGTTACAGCAGGGCGTTTGTTTATGGATGCTGCAAAAAAGCACCATGCGCGGATTATCCCCATTGATTCAGAGCATGCTGCCGTCCACCAAGCGTTACAAGGGCATGATCATGACTCGGTACGGCGTATTATTTTAACGGCATCGGGTGGCCCTTTTCGTCTGCGTTCTGTTGAATCGTTGCACAACATTACGCCAGAAGAGGCCATTGCCCACCCCAATTGGGCTATGGGGGCAAAAATCAGCATTGATTCTGCTACCATGATGAATAAGGCTTTGGAATTGATTGAGGCTCGCTGGTTGTTTGATATTGCGCCTGATCAATTGGAAGCCATTATTCACCCACAAAGTATTGTTCATGCCATGGTCGAGTACACCGATGGCAATGTGTTGGCTCAAATGGCCATGCCTGATATGCGCGCGCCCATCGCTTATGCCTTGCAACCGCATTTGCGCATTCATTCAGGGGTAGCGTGGCTTGAATTGGCGATGCAACAAGATTTGTCTTTTTTTGCTATCGATGTTGCACGTTTTCCTGCCATGAATATGGTGGCAGAAGTGATGCGCGGCGATGATGGTCACGCAGTGGTTATGAATGCTGCGAACGAAATCGCCAATGCTGCCTTCCGCCAGCGGCGTATCGGTTTTATGGATATTCTGCCATTGGTCGAACGTGCGTTGACCGATATAGCGATCACCCCCGTGCATCAACTGCATGATATATGGGCTTTGGATCAACATACCCGCATCAAAACTGAGGAGTTTATCCACTGATGATAGAATTTTTAATCGCAACAGCGGCATTTATTGTTGCCATTGCCCTATTGATCGCCATTCATGAGTTCGGTCATTTTATTGTGGCACGAAAGTTGGGGGTACGGGTTGAAAAATTTTCTGTTGGCTTTGGCCCTTCCTTGTTTTCTTGGTATAGCCGTGATGGTGAAGTAGAGTATATCATTGCAGCGATTCCCTTGGGTGGTTACGTCAAAATGCTGGGTGAAAGTCCCAGCAAACAAAGCGATAACCCCGATCAACAAAAAGATAGCAACGCAGACGAATTAACACCAGAAGACTTGAAACGCGCTTTTCACACCCAAGCGGTATGGAAGCGGGCTGCGATTGCCGTTGCAGGGCCTGCCTTTAATTTTATATTTGCCATTATAGCCTACATGATCGTTGGCTGGGCTGGGCAACAGGTTATTCCACCCATGGTGGGTCATATTACGCCAGATTCAATCGCCGAACAAGCAGGTATCTTGCCTGCTGATGTTATCAAGAAAGTCAATGGCCATTCTGTTTATGCTTGGCAGCATGTTGAGGAAGCGCTTAAAAAAACGGTTGGCCAGCCATTAACATTAACCATTGATCGTACAGGCATGGTCATGGACGTGCATATGGATGTTCCCATGCCAGAGAAAGATGCTTTATTGAGTAATATTGGTGGCTCGCTGCTGGGCTTTGCGGCCGGTCAGCGGGTATTTGCCCAACAAATCACACCCCATTCGGCAGCGGCGCAAGCGGGTTTAAAAGACGGCGATGAAATTATTCGCATGGATCAACAAACCGTTGATGATGTGCGCAGCTTGATTCAATATATTCAGTCCCATGCGGGCATGGCTATCACCTTGGGGGTGATGCGTGGCGACCTGAAAATGAATTTAAAAATCACCCCACAAGCAGATGCTAAAACACAGCGGGGGCGAATAGGCATATTGCTTAATGCGCGTAGCATACAAGCACCCGTGGTCTACCGTATGGGTAGGTTTGAGGGCGCAGCCTATGGCTTCACCCGTACGTGGGATATGACCACGCTTACCTTCGAGGTGCTGGGTAAAATGATGGTGAATGCTATTTCACCATCCAACCTTGGTGGCCCTATTGCTATTGCACAAATGGCAGGAAAAACAGCAGAATATGGTGTCATTCCTTATTTGCTTTTTCTGGCACTTTTTTCAGTGAATCTTGGTGTACTCAACTTACTGCCAGTGCCGATCTTGGATGGTGGTCATTTAACTTATTTAAGTATTGAGGCATTGCGCGGTCGACCATTGTCCCCAGAAACCATCGAAAAAACCCAATTGGTGGGTGTATTGATGATTGCAGCACTGATGATTTTTGCTTTTTATAATGATATTGCGAGGTTTTTACAAGGATGAAGCGTATACACACCCCCGCTTGTAGATGGATCCTTTTGGCGCTACTCTGTTTTTTTGCAACGCCTGTATTTGCCGCGCCACCAAACATTCAAAAGATTATTTTCAACGGCAATAAATTTGTTGAAGATGGTGCTATTCAAGCCGAAATGGACAGTCATGTAGGCAAGGTGTTTGACCGTAAGACACTGAGTAAAGATATTCGCCGCTTGTACAAAACAGGTTTTTTTTCCAGCATTCAAGCGGAAGGAATCGTGAAAAACCAGCAGTTGATATTACACATAAAAGTGGTCGAGAACCCGCTTGTTGCCCACTTTAAAATCAAAGGTAATGATGCTGTAACGGTTAAAGATTTAAAGAAACGTTTAAAAATGAAAGAAGGGCTTATTTTTAGCGATTCTAAATTACGTATTGATATAAACAATATTCGTAAATTGTACATGAAGGATGGTTTTTACCAACTCAATATTGATGTGAAGAAAAAGCTTTTGAATGATGGGCGTATTGATATCACCTTGCTCTTGGATGAGGGCAAAAAAACCCATGTGGAGCAAATTCGCTTTGTTGGTAACAATGCCTTCACCGACAAACATTTACGCGGCGAAATTCATGCCCGTGAAACTGATTTTATGAGTTGGTTTTCCGATCGTGATATTGTTGATAACAAACGCTTTGGCAACGATATTCAAATCCTTGGTCAATACTACCAAGAAAATGGTTACTTGGATGCCAAGGTCAATTCTGCGCAATTGTCATTGGTGCCAGGGAAAGAAGCTTTTTACCTTACCTTCAATTTGCATGAAGGCCCTGTTTATACGGTCAATGCCGTTGATTTTAGTGGTGATATTGTGCCCACCAAAGAAGCACTCGATGCCGCCTTGGCGATGCATGCGGGTGAAATTTATTCGCTTTCAACTTTGCGCAATAGCATCCAGCAGCTTACTGAAGTGGTGGGCAACGAGGGTTTTGCTTTTGCCACAGTCACCCCGTTGTTTAAACGAAACCTTGCAGCCAAAGAAGTCGCCATAACTTTTGATATTCGAAAAGGCCGTGAAGTATACATTCAGCGCATTGAGATCAGTGGCAATCAAAAAACCAACGATGATGTTATCCGCAGAGAAATGCGCTTGGATGAAAGTGCGCGATTTTCAGCAGAGGGCATGCGCCTAAGCAAAGAGCGTTTAAAGCGTTCGCAATTATTTAAAGATGTTCGGATATCCATGCCTGCAGCTGGTGCTGATGATCAAGTCGATCTTAACATTAAAGTAGAAGAAGACCGTACGGGTTCATTGATCGTGGGGGCTGGTTTTTCACAGTTGGAAAAAGTATTGTTGCGCTTAAAAGTTTCAGAAAAAAACTTCTTGGGCAAGGGTTATAATACCAGCCTAGTCCTTGATGCTGGTGCGAAAACGCAAAACATTAGTGCCAGTATTACTGACCCTTATTTCATGAACAAAGAAATCGCTGCAAGCATACGCATCAACAAAACGCAAACCCAGTTGCAAACGATTACCCAATACAAACAAAACAATGTGGGCGGTGGCGTTAATTTTAGTTTTGCCTTGTCCGAGTATGCCTATTACAATATAGGGTACGATTACCTGCGAGCCAAACTCACCAATATTCCAGTCACAGCATCACTGGTTCTGCGTTCTCAAGAAGGGGTTCAAACCACAGGAGAATTGTCACAAGGTTTGTCTTGGGACAGTCGCGATCGTGTTATTGGTACGACACGTGGTTTTCAACACAGTTTTAATGTCAGTGTTGCGGGCATTGGGGGGGCGAATCGTTTTGTTGAGTCCGCATTATCATTGGCTGCTTATTTGCCATTAAGCGATGATTTTACCTTAAGAGGGAAATTAGGCGGTCGGGTCATTGCAGGTTATGCGAAAAAAAGCGTGCCGATTTATCGCCGCTATTCATTGGGTGGCGTGGGTAGTCTGCGCGGTTATGATTATTTTGGTATATCATTGCGTGATCCTGCATCGCCACTTGACCCTGTTGGTGGTGACCGACAAGCAACGGCCTCGCTTGATTTGTTTTTCCCACTTCCCTATATGGATACGGCAGGCATTCGCGGGGTTCTTTTTGCTGATGCAGGCACTATTTGGGGAACGGCAAAAGGCACTGTCGGTGGCTTAAAGCTGAATGTTTCGGAGCAGTTTTCAACAGCAAAGGTTCGTGCATCTTATGGTTTTGGCTTAGAGTGGGCATCACCTGTCGGGCCCATTACCCTTACGTGGGGCAAGGCACAACGCCAACAGCCGGGCGACCTTACGCGAACCTTTGAGTTTGGATTAGGCCAATCATTTTGAGAAACTACTTGGATAACTTGAAAAGAACAAAAGCTTGCCTATCATCACGGCAGTTTTTGAGTGGAGCATGTATGTTGAAAAAAACTTTGTTGAATGCTGTTGCTGTCGCCTTCGTGTTTGCGGTACCAATGATCATCACACCATCGGCCAACGCGGCTGAATTAACGATTGGTTATGTTGATTTGAAAGCAGCCATTGAAAATACCAAGCGGTACCAAAATGGATTCGCCCGTGTGCGTGCATTAAAAGAACAAAAAAAAGCAGAATTGGATTCGCTTCGCAAAAGAATCAATCAAGTTGAAAGTGATATCATGGGGCAATCCATGGCCATGTCGCCTGATCGATTGAACAAAAAACAAGGTAAATTAAAAGAATTACGCAAGTCTTTTACGCGCAAACAACAAGATGCACAAGAAGAGCTTTTGAGTAAAAAGAATGCTTTGGATGAAGGCATTCTTATGAACTTTTACAAAGTGGTTCGCACCTATGGTAAAGAGAAACACTACGATATGTTATTGCAAAAATCGGCGATGTTTTACGTGGATCCAAAATACGATATTACCCCAGAAATCACCAAAATACTGGACAAGAAAAAATAAATACGTGACCTTAAAAACGGTTCCATTGTCGCAATTAACAGCATTGATTGGTTGTACCAATGCTGCTTCTGTTGATCATACCATGGTGGATGGTATTGCTACGCTGGCAACGGCAAGCAATAAGCAAGTCTCTTTTCTTGCCAACAAGCGTTATAAAAAAGAACTTTCCACCACCAAGGCTGTCGCAGTATTGGTTGATGCTGCCACCCATGCTGCATGGGAAAATAAATCTTTTAGTTGTTCTGCGTTATTGATCCCTTGTCGCGATCCCTACCTTGCTTTTGCTATGGTGCAACGTTTTTTTCACCCTGAACCCGTTTCATCAGGTTTGCGTCATGCTTCTGCAATCATCCACCCTGACGCTGTTTTGGCTGATGATGTTGATGTTGATGCGCTGGCTGTTATCGGTCAAGGAACATATATTGCCAGGGCTTGCATTATTGGCGCTGGGGTGATCATTGGTGATCATTGCAGTCTTGGAGAAGGCTGCCTTCTTCATGCTCGCTCGGTTGTTGGTGATGGTTGCACTTTGGGTAAGCGGGTTATTTTACAATCAGGTGCAGTGATCGGATCCGATGGGTTTGGTTATGCATGGGATGGCAAATCGCATATTAAAATCCCGCAAACGGGTAGTGTTGTACTGCATGATGATGTCGAAATTGGTGCCAATACCTGCATAGACCGTGGTGCATTGGCAAATACCATTGTATACCACCAAGTAAAAATTGATAATTTGGTGCAACTCGGTCACAGTGTTGAAATTGGTGCCAGCACCGTGATCGTTAGCCAAGCAGGTGTTGCAGGGTCATCCCATATCGGTAAAGGCTGTCAACTCGGCGGGCAAGTTGGTATCGCAGGCCATTTGCGTATTGCTGATGGCTGTAAAATCGCTGGGCAAAGCGGCGTTATTAATAATCTGGATGCAACGGGTGTGTACGGTGGAAGTCCTGCCATGCCCCATCGTATGTGGTTAAAAGGCGTAGCCTTGGTTAATCGGCTGCCTGAGTTGTTTAAAAAAGCAGGTTAAAACCTTGCTACTGTTCACCACTGCATTCCCAACCATTTCCGCCCCTATACTTGAACCCAAAGGTACCCCATGGAATTATCAATTGATGATATTTTAAAACATTTACCCCATCGATACCCCTTTTTGTTGGTCGATAAAATTTTAGCCTATGAGGCGGGTGTTTCTATCCGCGCCTTAAAAAATGTCACCATAAACGAACCCCATTTCATGGGACATTTCCCTGAGTTTCCTGTAATGCCTGGCGTATTGATTGTTGAGGCGATGGCACAAGCGGGCGGTATTCTTGCTTTTCAATCCGCCCCCAAAGATGAAGATTATTTGGTTTACTTTACGGGCATTGATGGCATTCGCTTTCGCAAGCCTGTAAGGCCTGGCGATCAAATCATCTTTCAATTAACATGTTTACACCGGCGTGGTCAGATGTGGAAGTTTAAGGGTGAAGCCTTTGTCGATGAAAAACTGGTTTGTTCTGGCACATTAATGGCAACATTGATGTTACAAGAGAAGGCATGACATGCACCAGCATACACCCAACCGCCGTGCTTGCGGCAGGTGTAGAACTTGGTGAGCGTGTTGCTATTGGCCCATTTTGCACTGTTGATGCGGATGTTTGTATCGGTGACGATACCCGTTTAATATCACATGTGGCAATCAGTGGTTTGACCCATATCGGTTGCCGAAATCGCTTTTTCCCCTTTTGTAGTATTGGTCATGAGCCACAAGACCTTAAATACCATGGCGAAGCATCAAAAATTGTTATTGGCAATGATAATACCATTCGTGAAAACGTGACCATTAACACGGGTACGGAAGGTGGCGGCATGCTTACCCGTATTGGCGATGGCAATTTGTTGATGGCATACGTTCATATTGCCCATGACTGCTTGCTTGGTGATCGTATTGTGTTGGCTAACTGTGCAACATTGGCAGGTCATGTATTGATAGATGATGATGCTATTATTGGTGGCATGTCAGCTATTCATCAATTTCTTCGGATTGGCCGCATGTCGATGGTTGGTGGGATGAGTGGTATTGTTAAAGATATTCCACCATACAGTTTAACGGCTGGTGGTTATCGCCCTGGACTTGCAGGGTTAAACCTTGTTGGCTTGAAGCGTCATGGGCTTTCTCGCGAACAAATACGAAAATTAAAAAATATTTATCGCTTATTGTTGCAAACTGTGGGCGATATACAGCAACGCTTGCAAGAAGCACGCGCTTGCGCAGAGAGTGATGAACACGCACTTCACTTGATCGATTTTGTAGCCACAGCCAAGCGTGGAACCACACTTCATCGACGCGATAACCCTTCCCGTGACTGATGCAGCCCCCGCGATTGGCTTGATTGCAGGTTATGGCATGTTTCCATTGGAAGTCATCGCACAGTTAAAAGCCCAAGGTTATACCGTGCATGCCATCGCAGCCAAAGAAGAAACATCAAAAACCATTGAACAATATGCAGATAGCGTACAATGGCTGCATGTGGGTCAAATAGGCAGCATGATCAAAGCACTCCAAAAAGCCAAGGTGGATGAAGTCATCATGGCGGGGAAAGTGCGCAAACTTCACCTTTTCCGTAACTTCCGCCCTGATCTGGTGGCGTTAAAATCTTTGTTGAGTCTACCCAATCGTAAAGATGATACGCTGATGTTAGAAATCACCCGTTTATTGCAAGAAGCAGGCATTCGCGTTTGCTCCCAAGTAGCGTTGGCTGGTGATATGCTGGCTGGAGGTGGTCACTTGTTTGGCCCAAAACCAAGCAAGGCAACCTTGCATGATCTTCCCTTTGGTATTGAGCAAGCCCATGGCATTGCTGCCTTGGATATTGGTCAAACCATTGTCATACAGCAAGGCGCGGTACTGGCGGTGGAGGCCATTGAAGGAACCGATGAAGCCATTCGTCGTGGTGGTGCTTTGGGTAATGGTAAGGCCGTGGTTATTAAAATTGCCAAGCCAAATCAAGATTTGCGGTTTGACGTTCCAGCGATAGGTCCTGATACTTTGCATAATATGCACGCCTCAGGCTGTATTGCTATTGCCATACAAGCAGGCGTAACATTATTAATTGAGCGCGAAAAATTGGCGGCATTGGCGAATAAATTAAAAATAACGGTATATGGTTTTGAGCCTTGATTGTTTAAACAATCAAGAGCCCCTGATTGACCATCATGTTTTAATTTGCGCAGGTGAAACATCGGGTGATTTGCACGCAGCGGCGGTTATTCACGCATTGCGTGTAAAATCGCCAACGATGCATATCTCAGCCGTTGCAGGCCCTGCCATGCGCGCTGAAGGCTGTGATGAAATTGCCCGCATGGAATCGCTCAACGTTATGGGAATTGGCGATGTATTGCGCGCACTACCAAGAATTCGCCGTATTGCGCGTGATCTTTTAGACTGGGCAAAAAAACACCAACCAGATTTGATTATATTGGTTGATTTCCCTGGCTTTCATACACGCATTGGGGCGCATTTTTGCACCCTTGGCATTCCTGTTTTGTACTATATCGCCCCCAAACTTTGGGCGTGGGGAAGCTGGCGCATTGCCAAGTTGCGACAAGCACAAACCCGCCTTGCCAGCATTTTACCGTTTGAACACGATTGGTTTGGCAAACATGGTATTGATGCGTCTTATGTGGGCAACCCCAGTGCTTATGCCTGTTGGCAACAAGGTTGGTCGCAGACAATATTACGCACAAAAGCTGGCTTAAATAAAGATGGCCCTGTACTTGCTATACTTGCTGGCAGCCGCAATGGCGAACTTTCGCGGCATGCAAGCCTGTTGGCAGAAATATCACGCGAAATGCGCCAACGCATACCAAACTTACAAATCGTTACTTGCCGCGCCCCTGGTATTACCGATGGACAATTGTCGCCATTGATTGCCGAAGGGGTCAAGGTGGTTGACCGATTGCAAGCAGGTTATGCCATGCGTGCCGATGCTGCCGTTGCAGTCTCAGGAACGGCCACATTGGAGCTTGCATTGTGGAATGTTCCAACTGTTCTTGTATACCGAAACACGCCCATCACCGTATGGCTAGCGCGAAAATTAGTAGGCACCCAATGCGTTGGGCTGGCCAATATTTTACTGGGCGATCAACCTATAATGCCAGAATGCATCCAAGAGTATGCAACACCCAATCATGTTCTTGCTTTGCTTGAGCCATTGCTACGTAAAAACAGTAAAGAGGCAATAAAGCAGCGTCAAGCTTTCGTTCAATTGCAACAAAAACTGGGCCATCAAAACCCAGCCATCGGGCTTTCACGCATAGCCCATGAAATGCTGGAGGTGAATGAACAAAATGCTTGATTGACTTTCCTTTTTAAGATGGAAAAGATACAAGTAAAGCGTTGGCGTTAATTTGAAGTGGAGAAAATAAAATGCAAAGAAAATTAATAAGCTTCGATTGGGCAATCAAAAGAATACTAAGAAACAAAGCAAATTTTATAGGACTTCATAACAAAAGTTTATTGCAACTCAATGAAAAACAGAAACAATTATACAAAACAGAGAAAGTAGAAAAACTTTACCCAGAATTTTACTTAATCAAAATTAAAAACTTTAATGATCATTCAAAAGATACTTTAGATGAATGGATAAATTTCTTAAAAAACGAAGAGATTTCAGATCATCCCAAAGCAAAAGGTTTATTAAAAGCCAAACAAACATTAGATTATTTAAAAATGGAAGAGAGTGAACGATTAGATTATAACCACTATCAAAAAAGCTTACACGAGCAAGCGAGTGCTTATGAGGCTACGTATGTTATAGGGAGTATTGAGGGAGAAAAAAGAAAAGCGTTAGAGATAGCTCTAAAATCTTTAGAGCTAGGATTGGAGGTAGAAACGATAAAAATAATCACAGGCTTAACGGATATGGAATTGGAAAGTCTAATAAATAACAGATAAAAAATCAGGCAACTCACATTCAGCGGTTACTACTATAAGCTACCTTGGAAAAATAATATCAAGTTCACTTGCCTCGTTCACACCCGCTTGCAGTATGCGGGTTTTTTTAGGCAAGCGGTCACAAATCTCTTGGCACATGGCAGCGGCATGCCTGGAATCATGAATGGGCTGGCGTTGATTAAGCAATACCCAATCGGGTGTCATGCCTCGACTTTGCAAAGCGGCGACACTGAGCAACGCATGGTTAATGCAGCCCAGCTTCCATTCTACGCACAGTAAAATATGGGTTAATGCTAATGCCTGCATCCAGTCCAGCACCAAGCTATCATGGTTTAATGGAACCATGATGCCGCCGACCCCTTCAATGATAGCATGATCAATATTCGCCAATGTTGTCTCGCACCAGGTGAGTAATGTAACCATCTTAATGTGTTTGCTCTCGCTGGCAGCCGCAATAGATGGTGCGGCGGGTTGTGTAAAACGGTAGCGATTGATGGCATCGACATCGTGCATAGTTTGCGCTGCCAATAAGCGTTGCACATCACCTGATGGATCATTTTTTTGATAGCCGCTAACGATAGGCTTGATCGCCAGTGCGTTTTTACCTTGCGCTTGCAAACGCCGAATAAGATAGATGCTTGCCCACGTTTTACCCGCATTGGTATCAGCAGCAGTCACAAACAAACGCATCAATTATCGACGACGATTTTTACGAAAAGGGCGATCATTGGTGCGAAAAGGGTGATGGTTTCGTTGTGTTAAAGTATCGCTTTCATTGTTTGTTGGCACAAGGTGGTGGGGGGAAGAACCAATCAAATCACTGCGCCCCATCAGCCGCAAAGCCTCGCGTAATACTGGCCAATTGGCAGGGTCATGGTAGCGTAAAAAAGCCTTCTGTAACGCCCGTTGTTTTTTTCCTTTGGCAGTAAATACCTGTTCAGTGTAACCTTTTTTTACACGGCTGATCCGGCGTAAAGGGTTTCGACCACTATGGTACATCGCGGTAGCGGTGGACATGGGCGATGGTAAAAAGGCTTGTACTTGATCTGCTTTATAGTCGTGCTTTTTTAACCACAATGCCAATTGCAACATATCTTCATCACGGCTTGCAGGGTGTGCTGCAATAAAATATGGAATAAGGTATTGCTTTTTTTTCGCCTGTTGAGAAAAACGCTCAAACATTCGCTTAAAAGTGTAATAGCTGGACATATCAGGCTTCATCATTTTATTTAACGGTGCTGACTCGGTATGTTCTGGGGCGATTTTTAAATAACCACCGACATGATGGGTGACCAATTCACGCACATAGTCGGGCGATAGTACTGCCAAATCATAACGCACACCTGATGCAATCAAGATACGTTTTATCCCTCTCATCTTACGAATACGGCGGTAAAGACGAATGAGTGGTTGATGATCGGTATTTAAATGGCTGCAAATTTCAGGAAAAATACATGAAGGCTTACGGCAGGCCGCTTGAACTGTGGGCGAATCACAACCCAAACGGTACATATTTGCTGTGGGGCCACCAAGGTCAGAGATGGTTCCTGTGAATTGCGGCGAAAGTTTTGCGATGGCTGTAACTTCTCGGGCAATAGAATCTTCTGAACGGTTTTGAATAATCCGTCCTTCGTGTTCGGTAATAGAACAAAACGTACAACCACCAAAACAACCACGCATAATATTTACCGAGTGTTTGATCATATCGTAAGCGGGAATATCCGCCTCTTTGGGCGAGCCGTATTGTACATGGGGTACACGGGAATAAGGTAAATCAAACACGGCATCAAGTTCGGCCGTGCTCAGTGGAAAAGCAGGGGGATTGACCCAAACATGACGCATGGCGTGTTGTTGAATCAAGGCACGGGCGTTATTTGGGTTGGTTTCTAAGTGCAATAAACGTGAAGCATGTGCATACAGTACAGGGTCATCGGCGATGGTTTCATACGATGGCATGCGCAATACATGGCGTGTATGTTTTGTTTTTGTTGGTACAGCGTGGCTTTCGTCGATGTTTTTCGCATCAACTTCCAACCAATCTTCGGGCGTACCCGAACACATTACAACTGTGCCACGAATATATTTTATGGCGCGAATATGCTCACCTGCGGCCAAGCGATGGGCAATTTCTACGACCTGCCGTTCACCATTTCCATAAACCAAAATATCTGCTTTGGCATCCATCAATACAGAGCGGCGAACACGGTCTGACCAATAGTCATAGTGCGCGACACGCCGCAAGCTGGCTTCAATACCACCCAGCACCACAGGGATACCTTTAAATGCTTCGCGGCAACGCTGGCCATACACGGTTACTGCACGGTCGGGACGTTTCCCCGCTGCTTTTTTCGGTGTATAAGCATCATCAGACCGGGTGCGCCGTTCTGATGTATAACGATTGACCATGGAATCCATATTGCCTGAGGTTACGCCCCAAAACAATCGCGGTGCACCAAGCACCCGAAAGTCGTCAGGCGAACGCCAGTCAGGTTGTGCAATAATACCAACACGAAACCCTTGTGCTTGCAAGACGCGCCCAATCACTGCCATGCCAAAACTGGGGTGATCCACATAAGCATCACCGGTAACAATAATAATATCGCATTGATTCCAGCCCAAACAATCCATTGCTTGGCGTGAGGTTGGTAATTGTATGGCATGTTGTGGATTTTCCACAGGTAAAGAAAGCGGTCCATACATGGGTGATTGCATTTCAGTCACGCAATATACGACCCGCTGTTTCTCTTACATGTGAGCCATAACTGCGGGCAGCCAATAATTGTCTATCGTTAATGGCTGTTGGCATACCTTCATGGTTGCCCGTGCGCACACAAAGACCCCATTGCAAACCTGCATCGGAAAAACCAGGCAATGTTTTAGGGAACCCAATGACCAGCATCCCATGCTCCAAGGCATGAGAATGCAAGCCTATCAAACTATGTTCAGCACCACCACCAGCACCACCAAAACCACCACAGGTAACAAAAGCCGCTGCTACTTTTCCTTCTAATGCAGCTTCCATCCACAAATTCGCGGTGGCATCAAGAAGTTTTTTCATTTGCCATGCCATCGAACCCATGTGAACAGGCGCACCAAAGATAATAACATCAGCATGTTTTAAATCATCAATATTGAAGTCACCAACCAATTCATGTTTCACCACATCCGCGTCATTACCTGCGGCCAAAACACCCGCTTTAATGGCTTTGGCAATCTGCGTGGTGTGATCGTAATCAGAGTGGTAAATGATTAATGTATGCATAGTGTACTGATTCCCTAAAAATTAATTAAAAATACTCTACTCACCAATGTTTTCCCTTATCTTTAAAATAACCCCGTTATGGGATAAGGCAATGGTTTCATAATAAGCGTTTAAAGCAGAGAATTGAACAACCAATCCTTTGTTGATTTCCTTTGTCGGGTCAAAGACAAAGTGAGTAACCCCGGAAATGCGTTGCAAAAATACTTGTGAATCATCACCTTCACGGCCATAAGGGAGTGGTAAAACATCACGCTTGACGGCAAGCATTGTTCGCGCTGGCCATTCACTGGCAACGAGAAATTCTTGCTTTTTATCACTCGCCTCACTGGCTAGTTTGGCAATTAATTGATCGGTTTCGCTGAGTAAATGTTGTTTTTCGATGTTGCGGTAATAACGGTCTGAAATCATCGCCGTGGTAGCCATGATAAATACAACAATCAAAACCACGCCGCGCTGCCCCAGAATACCTTGCCAACCCAAGCGTTGATTAAGATCAATCAATACAGGCGCGCCCAAATACAACAATGCAACAGCAGCCATGAAAACCCAAACAGCATTGATATGAAAACTACCAACGATTAAGCCAACCATCAAAAAAAGCGAAAAAGGATCGGATGTTTTTCGTATTGCATGAACAAGGAAAATAACAAGCAGTAGAACCATGCATATTAGGCCAACCCCCGTGCGTATATTGATCGCCACAGGAAGCAAATCAGGGCCAAGAAAAATAGTCGAAACAAAGGGTAAAAACCCCATATTCATCCCTGCAATATCAGGCCAACCCATGCGTAATAACAAAGGAATAGTCACAGCAATGACCAATGCAATCAATACATTTCGTCGTTTTTTCCGTAGCTTATCGGTATCAAACCACCACAATACAGCCAAAACCAATGCCGCAGCCAATCCGATAGGGTGAATGGTAATCGCAAATGCTACCAATACGCCTTGTAAAAATATTTGCCCTGGCAAATGAAATTCAGAGGCTTGTATGTTTTTGTTTAACCAAGCTATAATCAACAGTGCCATAAACAAATATACACCGCCACCAACAGAATCAGCTTGCATAATACTGATCGGTAACAAGGGCAACAAACCACAAGCAATCATGCTTGGTTCTGCACCATGCACGCGCTCGCCCCAACGGTACAACAACAAGATGCTTGCAAACAATACCAGCATGGTAAAAACCTTGGCCGCAACCAAACTTCCAGCCCAATGTAAATCAAGCAACACAAAGAAAAAGCCACGCATATCGGGTACGCCAAACAATGCAACAGGGCTAGCAATCTGGTGAATAATTGACCAGTTAATCAGCAATGCCCGCGCCGCTGCCTCCTCAATACCATACAAATCATAACGAAAAAGAGCCATATAGACCCACGCCAAGACACAAAGCGCCAGCAGGCCTGCATGCCTTACCGACAGATGTTCACGAATACCAGATAACATTAATCCATTCCTTACGCCGAATAAAAAGGCGCGGCGCATGGTAACTGAAATCTTGGATGTGGTCATGTATACTTCGCGGGGTTGTATGATGGCAAGGAGGATTACTGTGGTAATATTGGCACAAGACGTATTGGCGCAATAATGTTGAGCGATGAATATTGGATGACGCAGGCTATTGTATTGGCAAAACGCGGCATTGCTCGCACCCACCCCAACCCTCGTGTTGGCGCATTGCTGGTGCAGCAAGGGCAAATTGTTGGCAAAGGCTGGCATCAACGCGCTGGCGAGGCACATGCTGAAGTCCATGCTATAGATGATGCCCACGAACAAGCGCAAGGGGCAACGCTTTATGTCACCCTAGAGCCTTGCGCTGGCCATGGTCGAACGCCGCCCTGTACTGGGTGTATTATTCGTGCGGGTATCATGCGTGTTGTTTATGCATCCAATGATCCCAACCCTGCCATGCAAGGTGGTGGTGCATACTTGGCACAACAAGGTATTGCTGTGACAGCAGCGGTATGCAAAGATCAGGCTGATGCAATCAATCGCCCTTTTTTTTATTATATCCACCATAAAATGCCGTATGTTATCGGCAAGGCTGCCATTTCGTTGGATGGAAAGTTGGCCACTCGGCAAGGGCATTCACAATGGATCAGTGGTGGTGTATCACGGCAGCATGCTCACGCCTTACGCGCAGCGTCTGATGCCATTATCGTTGGTGCAGGTACACTTCGTGCCGATAACCCCTCGCTTACTATAAGGGATGCAGCATTGCTTGGCCAACCACCGTTGCGCGTGGTCATGGCGCGGCAGGTTCCTGTATTTTTCGCTGCTTGTAAATTGTTACAGACAAACGAATACGCGGCAGGATCTGTGCGTTTTTATGTGCAAGAATCCGCCCCGCTTGCGGCTGCACCATGGATAAAACAAGGGGTGGAAATCGTAAGGGTTGAAACATTAAAAGCTGCCCTGCAACATTTGGCGAATGAGGGGCGTTTACAAATTTTACTGGAAGGTGGCGGTATATTGCACGCTGCTTTTTTTGAACACGGATTCACCCAAGAGCTGGTATTGTACCAAGCCCCCTGTTTGATTGGCGGCACAACAAGCATCAATTTATGGCATGGACTTGGCATTGCAAGCATGGCTGAGGCCCCCCGTTTGGAACAAATAACAACACAGATGTTGGGCGAAGACCGTTTGATCAGGGGAATACTGTGTTATGCTAAATCTTCTTTGAGTGCATCCATAAAAGAAGGGTAGCGCAACAGGGGCAACAATTCACGGTGCATGCGCGTATTATCCACACGTTTGCTGTCTTGAAAAAAAGAAAACATCGCTGGCGATAGGTATTGCTTCCCTTCTTCGGGTGATACAATGATGGGCGCAGGGGCGTTTAAATGTTTTGCCAATGCAAGGACATAATGCACATGGGATGTTGGCGTATCATCGCTGATATTAAAAACACCTGTAACCGTGCTTGTGATAGCCATGCACAGTGCCTGCACAATATCCACCACATGAATACGGTTGCTTATATGATCAGGTTGCCAGCGAATGGCATGATAACCACCTTGTTTTAATCGAGTATAAATATTTCGCTGGTGTCCATAAATACCAGCCAAGCGAAAAATACTTGCTTTTTGTCCTATAACTTTCATCGCATCATGCCAAGCCCGTTCTGCTTTTAGGCGTTGCTGACCACGTATACCACTGGGTTGACAAGGCCATGATTCATGCACGCACTGTCCATCAGCATTGCCATAAACAGACGTTGAAGAAAGGTAAATAGCTTGTTGTAGGTTTGGGCATTTGCGCAATAAATCAGGCAGCCAATCTTTTTGCGTGGCGCGCATGCCATTGTTTTTATCCAATGGAATAGCGTCAACAATAACAGTTACGCCTTGCAATACAGCAGCATCCAACGTCGCAGGTGTTCCGCGCAAAAGCAACGGATAATAGCCTAGGTCGCGCCAATCACAGATACGTTTTTCGCTACGCGATACAGGCATAACGTCAAGGCCGAGAGAGGCGGCTTCAGCCATGAATATACTGCCGACATAACCGCAACCCAGTATTAAAACTGACATGCTATATTATTTATTGCGAACCACCTTGGTTTTCCCCTATCAAGCATGACGAAAAAAACGGCCAATACGTCGCGCAATCGTTTGAATACTTAGCCACAAACGCGGCAGCAACCAAACCATTAATAGTATAAATAAAATCAACAAAGAAGAAAAAAGAAGGGGGTAATGAATAGCCGCCCATAAACCACCAAAGACCGCAACATCTTCTCCCACAGACGCTGTCCAGTTAGAAAACGGCTCTGGGGAGGTATTGATCAATACCCGACTGCCCGCTTTTGTGGCATGGGTGGCAGCGGTTAGTCCACCCCCTAATATGCCCGCAGTGATCGCCATTGCAGGGTCAACGTCACCCAACGAAGCAGCAGCCAACATAGCACCAGCAGGAATGCGGACAAAAGAATGGATGGCATCCCATGCTGTATCAACACCTGGAATTTTATCGGCAAAGAACTCAACGGCATACATTAAACCAGCAGCCCCAATCACAAGTGGGTCTTGCAATACCTGCAAGCTGCTGGGTAGCTCCATATAACCCATGCTTCCCATCAGTCCCAGCATTAGCACCGCAGCATACAAGTTAATACCACTCGCCCATGCCGCGCCCATGCTTAATGCCAAGGTATTGCTTAGTTCATTAAAGGCATCCATTTTTTAATTAAAAACCAATCAGTGTTCCATCAAACGCGATAAAATCACCCGGTAAATAATCGCAAGCGCGACTGATAACATTGCTCATGCCTTGCACCGATGTAGCAACATTAATCAAACCATGATGATCTGTCATGTCTGTTTTCACCCAACCAGGGTGCAAGGTGATAACATGAATACCACTGTCTGCCAAATCAACAGCCATGGATTTAGAAACCATCATCAACGCTGTCTTTGCTGCACGGTAGGCATAATTTCCGCCACTGCTATTGTCTGAGATTGATCCCATTTTTGAAGCAATATTGGCAACCGTGGCATCACCCTCACGCAGCGCGGGTAGAAGGTGCTGCACCACGCGCAAAGGGCCAATGGCATCCACATTAAATACATCAAGCATGCATTTGCTGCTTACATTTTGCAATGACTGCCCCGTTCCAACAGGGCCATAAATGCCAGCGTTGTTGATCAACACATGAATCGCCGATGGCCATGTGCATGAACCCATACATTGGGGCGGGGCATCATCAGCAACATCCCAGCGCACGGGGTGTAAAGATGATGATGCCAAGGCATCCCATGCTGTTACCTCACATGGGTTTCGGGCGCAAGCCCATAGCTCATGACCCTGTGCCAAGTAATGCGCGACCAGACCCAAGCCCAGTCCTCGGTTTGCGCCAGTAATAACAATATTCATCGCTCTATTCCTTGTTTTTTATCTTATCTGTTGATGCAATGCTACCCTAAAAGATCATCAACCGTGGCGCAAATTACCCGCGCACCACCTGCTTTTATTGCTTGCTGCATGGCTTTTTCTGCACGTGCCAAAAGATCAACAATCAAGGGGTCTTCATCACAAGAAGAAAGCGATGCGCCAATACTCAAAGACACGTGTAAGGTCAAACAAGCATCCATCATGGCTTCAGCCGTATCCACATCTTGCATGGGACGTAAGCCTGCCAAAAAAACAATAAAATCTTCTTTACCCTTACAAATTAACAAATCTTGATGGCGAATCAATGACGTAATGCTTTGAGCAATCGCTTGTCGTGTATCATTGCCACATGATCCACCACGCTCATCCACAGCAATACAAAAACAAGCCACCGGGATGTTTCGCCCAAACCATTGGGATAAAGGCTGATGACTGTAAGGTTGAAAAAAACGTTGCTTGTGCGCACCACTGTTGCGGTCTTTTACCATCAAGCGTGATAAACGCTCACGGCTTACGGTATTTTCTAGCATCAAACTACAAACCTGTGCCAAGTGCTGTAAAAAATCAGTGCCTTGTTCTGGGTCAAAACGGGTATCATTTAACGAACCCAAACCAATCACCCCATAAGGTCGTTCTATTGGACCCAATAAAATCAGTGCCATGGATTTTAATTTTGCATCTTGTTTTTCCAACCAGACAAAACGCTCTCCCTTGCCGAGTTGCACCAACCATACTGCTTGATGTGACAATCCAACTTCAGAAATTTCATTCTTTTCGACCCATACAAGGTCTTCTGGCGAGAGACCGTGAAAGGAATATTGACTGATAAAACTGGCACGATCAAACCACAAGCGCACCATATCCAACTCAAAATCTGCGCGCAAACCACGCAGCAAGGCAAGGCAAACATCTTCAGGATCATTGGCCTTTAGCAATCGCGCTTCAAGGGCAAACAAACGGGCAAACAAACGTTCATTTTCTTCCAAGTGTTGGGTGATATAGTCCACATAATCTTTTAGCTCTCGGTGTGAACTGGCCATGGTATGCAAGCGGCGTACTTCAAAATCAGTGCTTGAATCATGGGTTGGTGTTTTGTTATCGGGCATAGGTAGGGATTGACTGCTCAATTAAAATCTTCCAAGGCGATGCTGCATCGGCACGTACCCAGTATAAACGCTTTCTGCCGACAGTGTTTAAATTACTGGATTTGTAATCTTGGGTAAATTCAGCAACCACCACTTCACCTTCTGGCCAACGCTCGGGATCGTGAATCAAGGTTATATCAGATAAGCTGACCTTGATGTATGTTTTGTTAGCATTAACACGTTTTTTGTAACGGTTCCAGCTTGTAAAATCATGGCGTTCATGATGAAAGCGTGGGTCATATAATGCAATATACGCCGCATGATTGCGCGATGACCATGCTTTTGCCCAGCCAGTGACGGCTTGAAGTACATTATCCCGCAAGCTTAGGCGTACGGTGTCATCAACATATTGAATGTTTTTACCGATAACCACCCAACTGTGATGCAAGCGAATTTTTTTTGCAACAGCCAACAATTTATTGTTGGGCAAGGCAAAACAACCCAAGGTATCTTGTGGCGCACGGCGTTGTAGATCTTGTTGGTAGCCATGCATCCAAATACCAGACCCCGTTTTATGGTGCATAACATCCAATGCATTGGGGTAATCAATAGGGAACGATACAGGCCCATAACGGGCGTGAAGCGCAGGGTCATTCAATTGCTGAATAAAATGGTATACGCCATTGGGTGTTCGTTTATCCCCTTTTTTTTGTTTGTCCCCCGTTGATGTTCCTGTCACCACATATTCATCAGCATCACGGTACAATTTTCCCTGTGAATTTTGTCGGTAAACAAACAGACGCGCGCGTGTTTTGTCAACAAGAAATACATTTTCAACAGTATGACCCAATTGCAGTATGGCCAAAGGAACAGCCTTGCTACCCTTTAACTTTTCAGCCAAGGCCACAAGCTTGGAATCTGCTTCAGCCAAACCTCTGGACAAATCAATGGTCTCTAATTTTTTTCGTTGCTGTTGCAATGTTTGTGCATATTGCCCAGCCTCAGTTACGGCGCGAATAGCCAAACGGCGATGTGCCTCGGCAGCCATCACAGCCAACAATGGGTCAAGTGGGGTTGATTTTATGTCGCGAATTAAGGCAAGGGTTTTTTCAGGCGTATTGTCTTGAAGTGTTAATGCCACTTGCAACACCAGTTTTTCTTTGGCATCCAATTGCTGAATAACATCTTGTTTGTTTTCATGCAAAGCCTGCATTATACGTTGGCGCTCAAAGCTGGGCAATGTTGTCGCCCAAGCATGGCCAGCAAAGAGTAAGCAGCATAAAAGTGTTTTTACTATCATAGTCATGCGCGCATGATAGGGAAGTTTTAGCAAGAACCAATACCTTAGCCGCTTAGACGACGCCCAACAAACAAGGCTCTTGTAAAACATTAAGGTGGAAACTACGTTTTAAAGAGCCTGTTATTTGTTGCAGCGTTACTTTAACGGCCGCGGGGTTTGCCTACATTGGCATAAAAAGCGATGCCTGTTTTTTCATTTTCATACAATTCTACCCAAGCATCTTCACCTTGCAATGCATCAGGTAACATGGTTGGAGAAATAACTTCTTTTAAATCGCTATTATTTCTTCCTAAGATATGGCAAATACCAGCAATTAAAAATGTTAAGTTCGCACCATCTGTTTCAGAATAAAAAGAAAACTGACAGTTAATACCCGTATCGCTAAATTCACCATTAGACTCACGTAATACATCTTGTTGAATGTTGATTACATCGCCATTTTTGGCATCTGAAGTATGAGAAATCAACAACACCTGCGAGCCTTCCATGACACCAATAAAATCTTTAAAACTTCCCACCACAATGGGGTCAAATTCAAACGATGCAGCTTCTTTTTGAAATACGGCAATATTCACACTGCGAAATTCATTTGCTTCCAGCGATGAGACCGAAAGGAATACCGCAATACACCCAGTTAAAATTCGTAACAACATGACTTCTCCTTATTTATTCATGATAAAAGCAGAGACAAGCATTCTCGAAACTTAAACGACAAACAAGGCGTAGAATATACACCCAATACTGCGTATGGGTTTAATCTGAAGGCGGCATGGATTGTTTTTTGTAAGCCGCACATTTGGCATAACGGTAGAAGGTTCCTTCAAAATTACCGATAGCAATAACAAAACCTGCCGCACCATCCAAAAAACCACGCTTGAGAATATACAAGCGAAAAAAGCCCCACACGCCATGCAACAAACCTTTCCAAAAGCCACCAGTCTGACCTTGACGGGTAATTTTTTTAGCTCCCAGTGTCGAATAGCGTTGCATTTTATGCAGCATTTGCTCAATATCTTTAAAAGGTATTTGAATAATATCTTGCGTTAAATACGCTGTTGTACCAGAAATAGTGTAGCTTTCATGCACTTCATCTTGTTCATTAAATTGCATGCATCCCTGACGAAATAACTGGGGCTGGCGATAATCTGGGTACCAGCCACTGTGCATCACCCATCGACCAAGAAACCAATTTTTACGTGGCACGAAATAAGCATCCGCCTGTGAATTTTGAACCGTAGCCAATATTTCATCCTGTGCTTTGCGGGTACATCGCTCATCAGCATCAAGGCTAAATACCCACGGATGGCGGCAGGTGGCAATCGCAGCATTACGAATTTGACCAAACGTCTTAAACGGAACATTCTCTATCCGCGCACCAAGGTTGGCAGCTATATCAGCGGTATCATCTTCGCTAAAAGAATCCACCACCACCACTTCATCTGCCCATGATACACTTTTAATGGCATCAGCAATTTTATCGGCTTCATTAAAGGTCATAATATAAACAGAAATCAATGGTTTAGGCGGCTGTCTAAGAACAGATGTCGTAGTGGTGGATGGCGGAATTGGGGCGATTTTTTCATTCATTTGCGGCGAATGCTGGTTGTATTTAACGGAAATGAACAGAAAAACGAAACATCCATCATGGGTGCACTGTACCATTCCAATCCGCTTCGTCAGCGAGGACTAAAACGGAGGCCGTAAACAACATTACTCTCCTGATGTATCTAAAACATCAATTAGGAGACAACTGCCGTAGTGGCAGTTGCAGCAGGAGCAGTGCTTTGGCTGGCTGCTGCAACCTTAACTGCTGCTGGCGCAACGGCGGCAGTAGCAGTTGTCGCCGTTGCGCCATGGCTTGCGACCGAGGCACTCGTGATACCAAGTTTACTTAAGATATACTTTGGTATTAACAAACAGGAAATAGGTTCCATAATAATTCACTCCATCAATGTATCATTCAATTCGATTTATTTTTTTGCTCAAAACTTGACAAAATAACTAACATCAGTTCTATGCGTCCCACATACGAGGCTGGCCGAAAATAGAAATAGCTCGCTAGCGTTGCTATTCTTAGACAGTTTCCTAGGAGAATCAAGCGATGCAACATTATATCTGGCATGCTTCAGCACTACATCAGGCACTTCCTGCTTTTCTTAAGAGGGTAGGTTATTCCTCTGAACTGGGAATATTGAGCCCATTGGATAGCAAGACCTTGAATAGTGATGCACTATCTTTGTGGCTAACAAACAGTGCGGCACAACTGGATGTCGGTATACAGGGTGTTGCAATCAATTATCTGACACTGGAACAGGTACTGGAGGATGCTGGCCCTGCCATTTTGCCGTTACCCAACGAGGCAGGATTTTTACTGCTGTTAGGAGGCAACCGAAAAACACTGCGGTTGATGGATACCCATCAAACCATCTGCAAGGTGGCAGTAGAGACCGTTCGCCATATGCTTGCTGGTCACTTAGAAACACCCTTGCGCCCCACCTTGAATAAAACACTGTCCCAGTTGTCCATTACAGGAAAGCGGTATGACAAAGCAATGCGTGCAATGCTGCGCCAACAACTGTCATCTGCGCCCGTTGGTCATTGTTATCTTTTGCGATTACTGCCCGGTGATAGCTTTTGGAAGCAGCTCTGCCTGATTCGTTTTCCGAGCAGGGTTTCTGCTTTTGTACTGAGTATGCTGGCTGCTCAGTTGTTGGCGTTGATGGGCTGGGTGGTGATCGGTGAAACTATTTTTCACACCACGGGTTTTCATGGTATGCTGCACCTCTGGGCGTTGCTGCTCTTAACTGCGGTACCACTGCAAATGTTGAGTATACGTATCAAAGACAGTATTTCGCTCGATTTCGGTTGCTTGCTGCGTAAAAGATTGCTGGATGGTGTTTTGCAACTTAAATCGGCGGAGGTGCGTGATCAGGGTAGCGGAAGTTTTCTTGGTCAAGTGATGAACATTGAGTTTTTGGAAGGCCAATGCCTAAGCATGGTGTTTGTTACCTTTATGGCACTGCTGCAACTGTTGCTTGCTGTGGGCGTGCTAGCTATGGGGGTGGGTGGCTGGGTCCACGCCTCATTGCTGCTCGCCTTTCTGGCTGTTTTTTTCTGGCTTGCCATTCAACATTTTTCCCGTATGAAGGCATGGATACTTCACGCTCGCAAGTTGTCTTTTGATTTAACAGAAAACATGGTGGGCCATCGAACCCGTCTGGCACAGCAGCACCCCGATGCGTTGCATACCGATGAAGATGCGTTGCTGGCGCATTACAGTAAATTGTCTGAATTGCTTGATCGGAGCGAAGCTATAATGCGGAGCCTTGTCGGTCGACGTGGCTGGCTGGTGGTTGGCTGCATTGGGTTGTACCCAGCACTGACAACCTCTCAAGCTGATATTCAATCGCTGACGATTAGCATCGGGGGAATGCTGCTGGCAGCATTGTCATTGGATCAGTTGACGCAGAGTTTTCGTCATTCTATGGCGGCATGGGTGGTTTGGGAGCAGATTCATTACATTTATCAAAGCAGCAGCCGTCGATTACAACAGCCATCGCCGCGTTTGATTACCTCCACAGAGATTGAACAACGCGAAAAAAATCATCCGATGCTTACCACGCAAGGACTCTCTTTTGCCTATTCGCACCGCCAGATCTTGGATGATTGTAACTTGAGAATTGATGCACATCAACATCTGCTACTGGAAGGCGATTCTGGTGGTGGAAAATCCACCCTTGCTGCATTGCTCGCAGGTCTTCAGCATTCAGAGGCTGGTAGCATACAACTTTTGGGGCTTTCTTATGCGCAATGGGGCGATGATCACTGGCGAAAGCAGGTGGTTATCGCCCCACAGTTCCAAGAAAATCACGTGCTTAGTGCCACGTTCGCTTTTAATTTATTGATGGGCAGACAGTGGCCGCCGAGTCGAGAAGACCTTATTGAGGCTGATAAGATATGCCGCAATTTACACCTGGGTGATTTGTTGGATAGTATGCCAGCAGGCATGCAACAGATGGTAGGGGAATCGGGCTGGCGGCTTTCACATGGTGAACGCAGCCGTCTGTTTATTGCCCGTACGTTGTTGCAACGCGCACGCCTTATTATTTTGGATGAAAGCTTTGCTGCCCTTGATCCTGAAACCCTGAAAATTGCCCTGCAATGTGTTTTAAAACGCAGTAACGCTTTGCTGCTTATTGCTCACCCTTAAATTTATAACTGGAATAGTGCCTCATGACAAGTCCTGAAACCACAATTGATCCCCTTCCTATGCCTAAAGCGCGTCGCAGTTCGTGGCAACGTTTTCGCTACAAGTTGAGGGACAACTTACCTTGGCTGGCTCTGATTGGCATAGTCATGTTTAAACGCACTGGCCATAACGTGTCCAATATCTTCAATGACAGGAATGCTCTTTTCTTGCGTCTCCGATAGTAACCGCACTCCCTTTTGGAGGGTGTAATCGCAGTCTTTGAGCACGGCATCAGGGAATCCTGCTTGAGCAAAAATCGTATCTAAGTCTTGATGCGTGCTTTCAACGTTAACCGTTTCACAAACCTTAAGACCTATACATTCACAGTCTTCTAGCTGAATTGGTTGCCCTTTATTCAACATTTCATTCATACGAACCCTGAGAACGACCAAAGCTTTTTTTGTGCCTACATCAATGGAATGATCAAGTAAACTGTCGCCGTAATACCGTATACCCAAATGCCTATCCTGTTTGCGTCAACACTATTTGGGTCAATGTACTGCGGAAAATTGGAAATTGGGTTAGCTTCGCCCGCATGGAGGCTGCCATGCGTTTTTTAAACCCCAAAACTGATTTTGCCTTTAAGCGGATTTTTGGCTCCGCAGAAAGCAATGATATTTTAATCAGCTTTCTCAATGCGATTTTGAGCCTGCAATCACCGCATCGTATCGCTGAGGTGGATATTATTGATCCATACCTTGCGCCCAAAATCAAAGGCATGAAAGACACGTATCTTGATATCAAAGCCAAAGATGAATCGGGAAAATCGTATATCATTGAAATGCAGGTGCTCAATGTTGAAGGTTTTGAGCAACGTGTTTTGTATAACGCCTGCAAGGCTTACGCAGGCCAACTTCATCGTGGTGATGCTTACCATAAACTCACCGATGTGATCGCCATTACCATCACCGATTTCATCATGTTTGAAGAGCTTGCTGGCGTGGTGAATGATTTTAAACTTCGTGCAGAAAATGGGTATGTATACCATGATGATCTGGAGCTTGTGTTTGCTGAACTGCCAAAGTTTAACAAAGGCGAAGATGAATTGAAAAATGATTTGGATCGTTGGTTCTATTTTCTCAAGTCCGCTTCTGATTTAGAGGCTGTGCCCAAAAGCATGGTTGATGATACCGCGATTCAACATGCCTTTCGTATTGCCAACAAAGCAGGCTTAAGCCCTGAAGAGCTGGATGATCAGGAGCATCGTGAGATCTTTATCCAAGATCAGCGCGGTGCATTGTCTCTCGCTAAAAAACAAGGTTTGGAACAAGGGGATAGCAAGGCAAGAATAGATATTGCCCAATCGCTGTTAGCGATATTGGATGATCATGCTATTGCCAAAAGCACAGGTTTGCGCTTAGAGGAAGTCCAGCGTTTACGGGAAGGTGATAGTCAGCGTGAATAATCACGCCATTTTTTCACATCAGGCCTGCTGGATAATTTTTGACTGAATAAAGGTAAAGGGGTCAAATAAAGGGGTCAGGCTTGAATACTTGAAAAAATGACTGCTAAAAAGTCAACTTTTCAAGCCTGACCCCTTTACATGCAGGAGCGTGGGAACGAGGGGCAAGTGAACTAAAGTGTAAACCAAGACATGAAGGATGCCCGTTATCCCCTGCTTTTTTTATTCATCCCAACCTTTTGTGCCAATAATATCAATCAATGCTTGCAAATGTTTTTCGTATGGCTTCCACGCGGCAACAGAGTCTTTGTAAATAGGACGACGAACTTGCGCCACACTGGCAGTTTTCACTTGATTGCGCAGTGTGTGAAATTGCAGGCAGTGATCGTCCCATTCTAAATCACAAAAGGCCAACAACCGCCTCGTTTCTGCTTCCTGATTGCGCACAATATCTTCGTAATTGACTTCATACATTACGCCTTCAGGCAAAACATTACGCCAGTGTGCCATGAGTTGTTGGTACATGCGGTAATATTGTCCCAAGTCTGTTAGTGATGAACCAAAGCCCAATAACTCACCAGCCAGGTTGTTTTTAAAAATAGACCAGCACGTATCCAAGGGATGGCGGCGAACGTGGATTATTTTTGCATGCGGTAGTGCGCAGTGGATAGCACCAATCAATCGGATGTTGCCAAGTGTTTTGTCAGTGATGTGTGCTGTGTTTGTATTGTCACTGACGGCATCCCTATAATCTTGACCAACCTGTTGCCACTCATGTTTGGTGAAGTGGGTGATGCGTTCTAAGGTAAGCGGTGCAGCATCGCAGTGGCGGCGTGCCAGTGCGACGTTTTCCATTATGTCGCACTCCCCTTTTGATTGCACATCGGGGTGTGATGCTAAAATCTGCTCAATTAATGTCGTGCCGCAACGCGGCATGCCAGTAATAAAAAATGGCATGGTGCTGGTAAGTGCGCTGTTATTGTCAAATAAAGCAGGTGTATAGGCATCCATAATTTGCTGAATATGCACCACTTCTTGCTCATGTTGATAGCTGCTACGTGTGCGGCGCAGCGCGTTACCGCGACGAAAATAGGAAAAAGCCTGTTCAGTATCTTTCAAATCATTGTATACCTTACCCAAGGCAAAGCATACATTTTCTTGGGTGATCGAATCATTGATTGTGGATTGCTCAATGCGTTTCATTTGAAGAATATCATCATCGTTCGGATCACGGTATTTTTTTACCAGCACAAGGTTGGCGTAGGTGACACTATCATTCGGTGTGGGGGTTGCTAAAGCGTGGTGAAAATAATCTTGTGCCTGTGTTATATTACCTTGTTGTGATTGCAGCAATCCCATTTGACGGTTACCAACGCTGTGGTTGGGATCCAAAGACAAGAGTTGTTGCAAGTATACTTCGCACTGTTCAAATTTATCACCATTAAAATAGGCCGTGGCGAGCATCGCCAACAATCGAATCTCTTCTGGGTGTTTTTTTAACAAGGGCAACAATACATCAACGGCTTTGTCTGCTTCTTGCAGCTCTTCAATCATGATGGTGCAATAGGAAAGTACGGTGTTTAATTTGTTTGTGTGCTGAAAACGAATGGTTTTTTCGTACAGGTCTGATGCCTTCCGTGGTTGACCTTTTAGGGCATAAACCCGGGCAAGATTTTCTAAGAATTCAACTTGATTTGGCGCGACCTTGAGCGCTTGAGAAAAGCAATCTTCCGCACGGTCTAACTTGCCAAGGCTGGCAGCCATTGTACCACGAAGGTTCCATACATGGGGAAGGCCATCAATGATGCGGTCAATTTTTTTGCATATCTTCTCACAGGATGCCATCTTGGATTGTGCAAAGGCTAGGTTTCCCTGTTGCAACAAGGCATCAATTTTTCTTTTTTTGGTGTTGGAAATAGGTAAGTTATCGGACATGAAAAATCTCTTAAAAAGTAATATTTTGATAGGGGTTATTCAAAACCTTGATTTTGTGTTTGATTTTGTGCGCACGGCGCACCCTACGTTTCAATATGTGGGAAAAAACATGGTGGGCTGCGGCGAATAAAAAAAGGGAGAGCCGAAGCCCTCCCTTTGAAAAAATCCGATAATTATACCGAATGTGTTACAGCAATGCTTCCATTTCTAGCAATGTTGTTGTTGTTTTGCCACCGTTGGGTGTATTCATATTATCATAAACAAGGTTGATTTCCATGTTTTGATACAGTTCATACGTAGCAGCAAGATGGGTTGTTGTTGTTTTAGCAGCAGCACCTGCAAGTGCCGTTGTTTTATCAGACATATAACCCACACCAAACAGTATGTGGTGCAAGGGTTTGAACTCAGCACGAATGCCAAAGCCATCGCGTTTGGCGTTGGCAAACCCAGGAGCGAATATATTGCTAGAAACACCAGCAGCACCAGCAGACCTTGCTTTGGTCGTTACAAAGTCAGCATAGATACCATAAGAAGCATCGCCCATTTCACCTTGAATCTGTACATCAACCCATTTCAGATCAACGCCCAAATCAATAGGCGCACCACCAATTTTCGCAGACTGCGTGCCTGATGACAATGTCGCACCAATCAACAGCTCTGCACCACCAAGATCAGCGACATAGGTGCCACGAATCAAAGGGATAAAACTAGGGTCGGTGGTAGCTCTTGCATCAGCATAAGCAACCATTGCGCCTTGCAAGGTGAATGTTTCGTTGCCTGTCCATAGTGCAACAGAAGTTGTTTGACCCAAACCACCAATAATAGTGTTGACAGCAGAAACATTGCCGCCGCCTAATTTACCACTATGTTGACCATAAACAGCAGTTGTTTCCAATGCTGCGGTAGGGCCAAAACCTGTGTTTGCAATATTCAAACCAGCCTTGATGCCATCAAAGTCAAAGGAACTCATCATCTGCCAGTTACCAGCACCACCAGCAAACTCAACAAAAGCACCTACATTGGCACCAACACGACCCGCCAACAATAAGTTGCTGTCGGTAGGAACAGCCCAGTTACGGGTAGATACTGTACTAGCTGGAGCAGTAGCAGTAGCAGTAGTCGTAACTTTACTAATCGTATAACCTGCACGCAAAACAAGTGAGGCATTCATGACTGATGGCAAAGAAAGACCTTCGTCTTCAATCAACGCTTGCTCGCCCACATCGGTGAATGCGTTTAATTTAAACGAACGACCAAAAGAGGTTAAGGCTGGGAAGGTCTGGAAATGACAGCTTAGGCAAGCTGCACCTGTTTGACGCGCAAACGCCGGGATAGCCTCGGAAGTGGTAGGCATGATCGCCACAGCAGAAACGCCAGCAACAGCGAATGCAGCAGCGGAAAGAA
>JAUZQQ010000018.1 GCA_030950905.1 Mariprofundaceae bacterium | reverse complement strand
TTTGCATTGTCCCATGCGCCGCCAGCATTGGCCATGGTTAATGCCATCAATACACAGCCCACCAATGCACCAGCCAACATGCCGCCAAGTGCCGCAGCCCCCAATAAAAAACCAACAAATACAGGCGCAGTGATGGCCAATACGCTGGGTGCAATCATACGCTTAAGCGCAGCGGTGGTGGCAATATCAATACAACGGTCATAATCAGGCTCTGCTTTGCCTTCCATTAAACCTGCTATTTCATGAAACTGTCGACGAATCTCATGAATCATTTCATAGGCGGCATCACCCACAGCAGTCATGGTCAATGAGGCGACAATAAAAGGGAACATACCACCGATAAGCATACCAACCAATACATAGGGATCATCCAATGTAATGGTAAAATCAGGGATGTGCATGTTTACTGTCTTTACAAATGCAGCGATAATAGCAAGTGCTGCCAAGGCTGCTGCACCAACAGCAAAACCTTTACCGATAGCGGCTGTGGTATTGCCCAGTTCATCGAGTGAATCGGTTATTGCGCGTGTTTTTTTGCCCAAACCTGCCATTTCTGCGATGCCACCAGCGTTATCTGCAACAGGGCCATAAGCATCAATGGCCATGGTAATGCCCACCGTTGCTAACATGCCAACAGCAGCAATACCGACACCGTACAAACCACAAAAATGGGTGGCAATCAATATGATGGCACAAATACACAACACGGGGATCAATACCGACATCATGCCTGTTGCCAGCCCTGTAATCAATACGGTGGCAGGCCCAGTTTGTCCAGCGCGGGCAATATCGCGCACGGGTTTTCCTGCGGTGTAGTATTCAGTTACGATGCCAATAATAATTCCGCCACCAGCACCACTGATCACAGCAAACCATATACCAGCAGAATTTGCATTGTAATCAATCACAAACCATGCCGCGAGCATGAACAGTAAAGACGCCCCAATGGTACCAATGCGTAGCGCAAATTGGGGTGATTGCCGACAAAAAATCCGCACCAGTCCCATCCCCACAAGCGAACAAATAAGTCCAGCCGAAGCCAGAGCCAGCGGTAAAAACATCAGCGATGATTGTTCACCCAAACGGGCAAGCATGGCAGCATCAAGCGTGCCAGCAATAGCAATAGTGGCAATCATGGCACCACAATAGGATTCAAAAATATCTGAACCCATGCCCGCTACGTCGCCAACATTGTCGCCAACATTGTCGGCAATAACACCTGGGTTTCGCGGGTCATCTTCTGGAATACCAGCTTCCACCTTACCCACCAAGTCAGCACCAATATCAGCACTTTTGGTAAAAATACCACCACCCACACGAGAAAACAAAGCAACCAATGAGGCGCCCATACCAAAACCATGAATAGCATGAAGTGCTTGTGGGTCGCCAGCAAACAACAAATAAAGCGTACCCAAGCCAAGCAAACCCAAGGCGGCAACTGTAAGCCCCATAATAGAGCCACCATAAAAAGCCACATTTAAGGCCGATGCCTGACCATGGCGATGAGCCGCCATGGTGGTTCGTACATTAGCGCGCGTAGCAGAAAACATGCCAATGAAACCAGCAGCAGCAGAGCAAATCGCCCCCATAATAAAGGAAAACATGGTAGCCAAGCCCAAGTCGCTAAAGGCAATGCAAAGGGCAACAAGCGCAACAAAGAGAAACAGAATTGCATATTCACGTTGCAAGAAACGCATCGCTCCTTGGTGAATGACTTCACCAATATGGCGAACTTTTCCAACACCAGCATCGTGTTGAAGAACCAAGCAATACAAGCCACCAGCAGAAAGCAAGCCGATAAAACCAGTCCATAAAGGCAATGTTATATTCATGTATTCCCCCCTCACGGCGGTCTCTGTTTTCAGGCAGTGTCTTAGGTTTTCAGCATGCGCGCAACGCGACATCAAGGTTTTTCACGTCACATGGCAAAGGTGCTACGCAATGAATACTTTCACCACTGATCGGGTGAATAAAACCAAGCACCTCAGCATGCAGGGCTTGTCGTGCAAGTTCATGCAGGGCGGTACGCAAATTAACGGGCAAGTGTTGCCCAGGGTTGAATGATCTGGCGTACACAGTATCACCAAGAATGGGCAATTGTGCATCAGCAAGATGGACACGAATTTGATGGGTGCGGCCTGTATGCAGGGTTAACCGCATACGGCTAAAACCATGGTTGAATACCTGTTCACGGCCGGCATTGGTGATGGCCAAGCGGCCGCGTGTGCTTTGCTCGGGTAATACACTCATTTTTTGGCGATGATGGGGATGGCGGCCAATCATGGTTTCGATGCGTTTGTGATACCACGGCGGTGCGCCCCGACACCATGCTAAATATTCCCGTTGAATATCGTGGCGAGCAAATAAGTCAGACAACCCTAAGTGTGCAGCATCTGTTTTAGCAACCACCAAAGCACCTGAACTGTCTTTGTCCAAACGGTGAACAATGCCCGGCCGTTCAACACCGTTAATGCCAGGTAAGCTGGGGCAATGGTGCAACAATGCATGAACCAATGTACCAGAGTCATGACCACAAGATGGATGAACCACCATGCCTGCTGGCTTGTTGACCACCAGCAGGGTTTCATCCTCGTATAAAATATCTAAAGGAATGGCTTCGGGTTGAATGTTTAATGTCTCGGTTATTATCTCAGGAATATAGACCATCTCGCCGCCACGAACCCGAAAAGATGCCTTGGCAGGGTGTTGGTTTAGTTGAATAGATCCGTTTTTGAGTAATTGTTGAATGCGCCCGCGTGAATAATCAGTTAAGCGGGTTAGTACATGATCCAATCGTTGGCCTGCACTATCGTCGGGTAATTGCACGTTTGATCCCCATTTTTTGACGCAAAGATAGGCTGATGTGTTGCAATGGTAGAACTTCGATGGCGGCATTTAGTCGCACGGCTGCCTTGGGCATACCGTAAACCTTGGATGTTGCTTCATCTTGTGCAATGGTGTGCCATTTATGATCGCGCATGTGTTTTAAACCTTGTGCGCCATCGCGCCCCATGCCCGTCAACAATACGCCAACGCCATTGCCTTGCCAGTGCTCAACCATGCTGTTGAAAAAAATATCGGCCGAGGGACAAAAGGATAAGTTTTTGTCATTCAATTGGTAATCCAGTGTTTGTCGTGCGTTGATGATTAAATGACTGTGGCCTGAAGCCAAGTATACGGTTCCTGCACGCAATTTTGCTGCAACCTTGGCGATGACGACAGGCATGGGCACTTGTTCATTCAACCAATGTTCCAAGCCACGAGAGAAACGTTGATCCACATGCTGGACGACAACAACAGGCCATGGAATCACTGCCCCCAAACCTTTGAGTACTTCCACCACCGCCGCAGGCCCCCCTGTCGATGCCGCAATCGCCAAAAGGCCTTTTTTAGCCCGATCAGCAAGCAGTGTGCTGCGTGATGCACCGCCCGCCATTACCTCTGTTGTTAGCGTTGAACGTTTTTGTGTTGCGTGAATAAAGGCATCCAAATGGGCAATTTTTTCCAACAATACCCTGGCGCAATCCTCTCCTTTAAGGGGATGACGCAATACGTCCAATGCACCAGCATTTAATACATCAAACGCCACCGCCTGCGTTTCGTGCCCCAAGGATGGGCTAACAATTAAAATAGCACAGGGGAAATCGGCCATGATCTGTCGTGTGGCTTGCGCGGTGCTCAGAACGGGCAAGGTTAGATCCATCAACAGCAAATCAGGGGCATCAAGGCGAACGCGCTGAACCACATCCATACCGTTATTGCTTTGCCAAATAATTTCATTGCCTTGCTTGCCGTGGATAATACGGTGCAATAAGCGCAGATCAGAATCGCTAGAGCTGGCCAATGCAATACGTAAACTCATGCGTTTGCCTCACCTATTAATTCATTAACGCGCATCAGCAGCGAGCTATCATCCAGACTGGCTTTGCTTAAATAAGCATCTGCACCCGCTTCTAACCCACGCATACGATCTTTTTCATTTTCTTTATAAGATACCACAATGACGGGAAGTGTGGCAAAGCGATGGTCTTCACGCAAGCGCAACAGAAGCTCAATGCCATCCAAATGGGGCATATCGACATCAGTAATCAATAAATCATAGGGTTTACTGCATAACATATTCCAAGCATCAACCCCATCAATCGCTACTTCTACATTGTAACCAACAGTCTGTAATATTTTTCGTTCTGCTTCGCGCACCGTAATGGAGTCATCAACGACAAGAATACGGATGTTGCTGTTATGATGGTTTGTGGTTTTATTTTGCTGTGTTGATTTTTTTTGTTGGGCGGCAATAAAACGTGTTACATGATGGATAATATCTTGGGTGTCTAACATATACAACAAATTACCATCTGGCAGCACCGCACATGCAGCAATATCAGGCACTTTCCCCAAGGCTTTGGGCAGCGGCTTTTCAACCAAATCTACAATGCCAACAAAACGATCGACAATTAACCCAACACTTTGTTGTCCCGTTCCCAGTAAGATCACGAAGTAGGTTGATGTAGCTGTGTCCATATTCATAGAACCAAGCAATGTTGATGCCAAAAGAAGATCTACATAGTGATCGTTATGGTAAATATAAGGGTGTCCATCGGCATATTGTAGTTCATCGTTACTTATATGCAGTGTACCTTGCAAACGTGCCAATGGCACAGCATACGATTGCCCGCCAATGCTAATATGCAAGGCGCGGGTGACAGCCAATGAAACCGGCAAATGAAGTTCAAATGTCGTGCCTTGCCCTACTTGGTTATCAATGTGAATAACGCCTTGAATGTCACGAACCGTCATATCAACAACATCCAAGCCAACGCCCCGCCCCGATATTTCACCCACATCATCACGCATGCTAAAGCCTGGGAGAAACAAAAAAGAAAGCAGCTCGGTTTCATGCATCTGCGCCACCATCTCTGCGCTTGCATGACCCCGTTCGATAATCCGTTTGCGTAATCCCTCAAGCTTAATACCACCCCCATCATCGGCAACAATAATTTTGAGTATTCCCGATTGGTGCATGGCTTCTAATCGAATATGCCCTTCTTTGTTTTTTCCAGCTTTTAAACGTGTTGCGCCATCGTCAATGCCATGGTCAATGGCATTGCGCAGTAATTGTTGCAGGGGAACTTTTATTTTTTCTAGAATTTCTCTATCGACAAGTGTATCAGCACCTTGAATGCTTAGTTTCACGGGCTTTCCTAATTGTTGACCGAGATCATAGACCATGCGCGTAAGCCCTTGCGTGGCATCAACAAAAGGCTGCATACGGCTGGCTATGGTGACATCGTGCAAGCGTTGAGAAAGATGAAAAACAGTGCGGTTGTATTGCTCCAGTCGAAGTAAGCCATCATTGATTGCATGCTGAGCACGTTGGAGCATGCTGTTGGCATGGGTAAGTTTAGCAAGCATCGTGCTTTTGTCTGCCGATGCATTGATGGCTTCTTCTAGCTCTACTATTTCTTGTAGCGTATCATAAGTGTGACGTTTTACTTGTTGCAATGTAGGGGTTAAGGGTTGCAACCATTGCCACTCGGCTTGAATCTCATTCGCCATTCCCAACATTTGTTCAATTTGTTGCGGGCTGATCCGCACTTGGGATGGCGCTGCGCTTGTAGGTTTATCGCTTTTTGTGGGTGGTGGAGGCGAAGGTTCTGTTGTTGATTCTAGCAATGTTTCTAACGTGCTCTTGGTCTCTTTAAGCGCGCCACTGGCAATGTCTGTTAATGTTTGCAATATACCATCAGCCTGTGTTGGTTCAGGTGTTTTTTCATCGGCCCATTGTTGCAATAAATCAACAGCCGATAACATTGGCGATACATACGCAGGCTGCCAATCAATCCGCCCCTCTTGCATGGCAACAAAAGCATCTTCTAATTGATGGGCGATGGTGACGGCATTATTCAGTTGAATAATACGCGCAGCACCTTTGAGCGAATGCGCGGCACGCATCATGGCTTCCAGTGTTTTAGGCTCAGGGTGATGGTTGGATGCTGCTTGTAAAATGCCTTCCGATAATATGGCAAGTTGGGTTTCTGCTTCCAAACGAAACAAATCATGCATAGAAAATTGGCTGTAGTCCATGGCTAACGCAAGTGCTCCATAATACTGCCCCAACCCGTGGTATCCAACACGCAAACATGCTGTGCTTGATGATGAATATCCATCATCATCAAACCTTTGGACAACTTTCGTTGAAGGGAGGGCATGCTGTCGGGAAGTGGTTGTAATGCATCGTTATGGTAGGGAATGATACCATGAATATGATCAACGGGAAAAACCAAGGCTTGTTCATCAATATTGCTATAAATCAAACGTTTTTTTTCTGACTTGTCATCCATGCTTATATGTGGCATCGCTAAGAATCCGCACAACGATATATACAAACATAATTCACCACGCACATGGGTTAAGCCATGCAAAACCGAGGTGTTGCTGTGGGGTAAAGGGGTTGGCACTTTGAGCAGCAATACCTCGCGCACCTGTATAAGCGGTAACGCAAAATAGCTATCATTCAAACAAAAAACAAGCAAGCGTTGTTGGTGAAATAGGTCATCATCATGTTGTTCTGTTAACCACGTATCCACCCATGCCATATCGTAATCTTCAGGCACAGGCTGGTCGAGTTTTTTTCGGCCTGCCCGAATGTACACCAAACAATTTCGGCAATGGGAAAAATCCAGCAATTTGGGGCAACGTTGCTCTTTTTTCCCCCATACCCCAATATGGTTCCAGCAGTCGCTAGGTTGCAGCTTTGGATCATTCATGATTGGCATGTTCGCGCACTATTAGCAAACGCTGGCGCATCCGTTTGGCGGCTACCTTTTCACCTTTTAGATCCAACAATAAGGCAAGTTGTTGTAACGCTTCTTGATAATCAGCTTGCAAATAAATGGCTTTGCGTAGTTTTTTGATGGCAATATTGTTTTCGTCTTGTGCTGCATGCGCCAAGGCAAGGTAAAAATAACACGTTGCATTATTAGGTTCTGTTGACAACAACACCTTGCATTGGTCTATTACAGCAAGCATCTCTCCTTTGTCAGCCAATGTCTTTATTGAGGTCAAGGAGATAGACTGAGGGTAATGTTTTTTTTGCACACTTACTGCTGTTGTCGATGTTTTGTTTAGCAAGGATGGGGGAATACAGAATCGTTTGGTGGTGGTCAATGGGTCGGCATGGCGCATGGCAAAACTCATGGGGACTCGGCTTGATGTGAAATAATTGTTCCAAACATTGCTATTTTCTGCATTGCCTGCAAACAAGGTTCCTTCTTTTTCCAGTATAGCAGCCAATGTCTGGGCTACTTTACAACGTGCTTTTCTGTGTAGGTAAATCAATAAATTTCGACAAAAAATGATAGGGTAGAACCCAAGCGTTAATAAACGGTCGGCATCCAGTATGTTTCGTTGATGGAAGCGAACACATTGCCTAACTTCGTCTGCAATACGGTAGCCTTTTGGCGTTTCAGAGAAAAAATGCATGTATTGCTGAATCATGTTGCCACGGAATGAATAGGGCTGATAAACCCCCGTTTTGGCACGCGCCAAGGCCCTGCTGCTAACATCCAGCGCATCAATGGTGAAATCGTTGGCTTGCCATCCATCGTGCAGCAAACACATGGCAATAGAATAAGGCTCTTCTCCTGTTGATGATGGGATGCATAAAATCCGCAAGGGTAATTTCTTTTTTTTGTACTGCTGCGTTAGGTGGCTTAAATGACTAAATGCCGCAGCATGACGAAAAAAGCTGGTTTCAGGCACAACAATTTTTTCAACCAACTGTAGAAACTCTTCTTTTTGTTGTTGTACCATGATCGTGTACTGGTGGGGGTTATCCACGTTTCGTATGCGCATACGAAAGCGTACAGCGTTAAGCAACGATTGTTTGTTAATACTGCTGGGGTTAAGACCCAATTGATCATGCAAGTATTGCAGCAAGGCATCAGGCATGACCAACAATGCTTTATTCATTATTGTTTTTGGCATGGGTTTTTAATAAGACGGCGATTTCAGTGGTGTACAAAGCATCAACATCAAGCAATTGTACGATCCCTTTATTGTCGGTGACGACTTCGGCCAAGTAGGGTGCTTTGATCAAGTTTATATCCAAGCGATGAATGGCATCTTCTTGGTATCGAATCGTTCCTGTCACACCCTCAGTCAAGAGTGCCAAGCGTTGTTCTTGGCCCTGTTGATCATGGCAATCCAATAGGATCACCCGTGTGCTATACAAAGCTTGGGCAGGTGTATGGTGACACAATATGCAGAAATCAATCAATGGAACACCACGACCTTGCATATTAAACAC
>JAUZQQ010000017.1 GCA_030950905.1 Mariprofundaceae bacterium | reverse complement strand
GGTAATATCCCCACTGACAGCAAGTGTCACGCCTGCTGGTTTAAATTGTTTGGCGTATAATTTCTTTAGATCATTCAATGTAATTTTAGCAAGACTCTCAAGCGTTCCACCAGGGCGATGACCATAAGCATGCTCGCCATAGAGTATAGCAGACGTATAAATACTGGCACGGTAACCCGATGTTTCCATCGCTTTGGTTGCCCCTGCTATGGCATCTTGCTGTAAAATAACAAAACGCTTCGCATCCCATGCAGGTTGCAGCAAGGATTCTGCCAACATATCCAGTCCTAGGGGTAAGGCTTCGCTCAAAACCGTTGTAGAATATATCAGTGCATCACGGCTTACCCCAGCACCCAAAGATACGGCTTCGCTATCTAACCATGCCGCCCATGCTTTATGGTCATGAATTTTTGTGTGGTCAGTCAACATACTGGCCATCAACGCAGCCGTTCCACCTTTTCCTTTTGGATCAAAGCGGCTACCCGATGGAAGCAATAATTGCATGGCAACCATGGGGACATTGTGCGCTTCCATTAATAAAACATGGATGCCATTGCTTAGTTTTGCCTCTTGAATAGCCGTTTGTGCTTGTACCAGTAGAGGTGATAACAAGAAGGTAAATATAAACCCAAGAAAAAATCTCATTTCATCGCCTCCGCATGCAATATACCTGTTGTTGAGTACTGCGGCTGCAAGTAATCTGCAACTACTTTTTGCACGTCTTTGGCTGTTACTTGGCGCACAGCTTCCAACCATGCATCAAAATGATCAGCACCAATGCCTACGGTTTCTAGGCGACCAATGCGTTTGGCTCGCAAATACAAGGAGTCACGGGCAAAAACATCACTTGCCACCATGTTTCGCTTGGCAGCATGAAGCCGTGCTTCATCCAGTGGCTTATCCGCCAACGTTTGAATCAATGCCCACATTGCTTGCTCAAAAGCTGGAACATCAGCACCTGAACGCAACGCACCATAAGCATACCATAAATCCAGCCCCATGCCAAAAGGGTCATAACCTGCATCAACAGAAAAGGCGATACGTTGTTGATCAATCAATTGTTGCTGCATCAGCGCACTGCGCCCCCCTGCTAGGGCATAGGTCGCCACGGCCAAGGCTGCTACCGTGCGATCATTGCTTCCCGGTTTCCATACAGGTACAGGTATTACCATTGCCAAGATAGGAAGTTTTGCTGGCAAGTGAACATTGACCCGTTTTGCACCCAAGGGGGTAGGTTCTTGTGGATTAAAGCGTGGGGCAACAGTGCGTTTTTCCATCGTGCCAAACGTGTTAGCGACACGTTCTTTTACAGCCAAGAAATCAACATCACCCACCACCACAACGGTTACATTGCCTGCAACATAATGCAGTTGGTAAAAGTCACGCACATCATCAATCGTCAAGCGTTTTAAATCTTGCATCCAGCCAATCACTGGATTGCGGTACGGGTGAAGACGCAAGGCAGCGGCTGATAATTCTTCAAACATGTGACTGTTCGGGTTATCTTCGGTGCGCATTCGGCGTTCTTCCATGATCACACGAATTTCACGGTTAAATTCATCAGCATCAAGACGCAAATGCGCAAAACGCTCTGCCTCCATGTCAATAACCTTGCTTACCTGTGCTGCGGGAACGGTTTCAAAGTAAGCCGTATAATCGGTGCTGGTAAAAGCATTATCATTGCCGCCCATCGCTGCGATAGCTTTGGAGTATTCACCCGCAAGCATCGCCTTGGAGCCTTTGAACATCATGTGTTCAAAAACATGTGCCAAGCCTGTTTTCCCTGGTAGTTCATCCCGACCACCAACTTTCAACCAAATTTGCACCATGGCAACAGGTGAGGCATGGTCTTCTTCTACCACCAAACGCACACCATTGTTAAAATTTGCATAGTGCAATTTTGTGGTTTGGGGCGTTAGACTTTTAGTTTCACCCGTTAGATTTTCAGCTTCACCCGTTAGATTTGCAGCTTCTGCCGTTAATGGCAGGAGCATCCATAAAAAAATAAAAAATACATGCATTGTTTAAATAAGACTCCACCACATCATGGCTTGTTCACCATCCCGTTTTACTTTAAAGGTTAATGCTTTCCATTTTATTTCTATTTCCGATTGCGCACCCAAACCCAGCATATGGTTGGCTACCGCTTCGTCCACATCTGCCCCCCATGTTAGACCGACAAGATGCTCAGGATCACAGTCTAAAGCCTTGGTCATGGCATCGCTCACAGCCATAATCATGCCGCCTTTATGCCATTCTAACATCATGTCCGCATTATCAGGGCAGTGGTAACGCGAAAAATTATCCAACATACTTTGTGACAAAGCACACAATACATCGGTTGCTGTGATCAAGCCACTTACCGCACCATTGTAATTAACCATGACCATTTTTAAGACTTTCATGGCGCTCATTTCATTCCATACTTGCATCAAATTGCTTTGATCAGGCATGCAAACAACAGGAGAACTCATGCAATCACTGACCCGTACATATTTTTTCTTACCTTCGATAATCCAGCGTGTCACATCACTTTCGCTGATCATGCCTACAGATTCACCTCTAAAGTCATGCACCAGCAAGCAGCTAACCTTGTATTCTGCCAAACGATTCAATGCTTCTTGCATGTTATGGTCGGCAGTAATATCATAAGGATCACGAATCATGCATCGTTCTGCAGGTTGAAAAAACCCCATCAATCCTGATGGTAACATGGTGATGGCCTCTGGCGGCGCCAAATCACGAATATAATCACCTGCATCATCGGTCACCACCAATGATTTAATGCGGTGTTGGACGAATTTTCTGGCCATTGCCAATGTATTCGGTGTTTCAACAATACTGATCGGTGCCTTGTTCATAACATCGGCAACCGTTATATGCTTGGGATCGTTACCGCTTGCGGCAGCGGCAATCAAATCTCGCATCAGCACCATACCAACAACCTGCTTACCATCAACCACCGTGTGTGCATGGCTAATGCCCGTAGAAAAAGCATCGTGCAATGATGCACTATGGTGAACAATATGATTCATGTAAACAACTCCTGCTTGAGCTTGCGCCAGCTTAAAGGCGGCGTAGCTTGCGCTTTTTGTATTGTTTTTTCAATATTATAAGTATTTATCCTAATTTTCACATCAGATCTTTTACAAGCATCCTTATATAAAAATGGAGAATGAATTTACATGAAACAAATCAAACACGCACTGCTCAGTGTTTCTGACAAAAGAGGCATCAAAACTCTTGCCCGTTCACTGGTTAATGCTGGCGTGGCATTATTATCAACGGGGGGTACGGCTCGCTTGTTGCGTGAGGCTGACATACCTGTGCAGGATGTGGCAGATTACACAGGTTTCCCTGAAATGATGGATGGTCGAATCAAAACATTGCACCCTAAAGTCCATGGCGGTATTTTAGCACGCCGTGGTACCGATGAATCGGTGATGGATGCGCATGGTATTATTGGTATTGATCTTGTCTGTGTTAATTTGTACCCGTTTTGCGAAACCGTTGCCCGTGATGATTGCAGCATCGAAGATGCCATTGAAAACATTGATATTGGCGGCCCTTGCATGATTCGTTCTGCTGCCAAAAATCATGCTGATGTGACGGTATTGGTCAACCCAGATGATTACGATGGCATCATCGAAAGCCTTGGCACAGGCAGACCTGATGCAGGACAACGGCGAGCATTGGCGATCAAAGCTTTCGCCCATACCGCTGCCTATGATGGCGCTATTGCCAATTATTTTTCTGCCTTGAATGAGCATGGAAGCCTGCGTTTGTTTCCTGATATTTACACCCGTCAATTCACCCGCGTGAGTGATCTTCGCTACGGGGAAAACCCACATCAGCAAGGGGTTTTTTATGCCGATGCGGAAGATGAAGGTGTATCTTTGGCTGATTGTACGCTGCTGCAAGGAAAAGCCTTATCCTATAATAATATCGCCGATGCTGATGCTGCTTATGCCTGCGTACGTGACTTGGCCAATAATGCTGCGGTGATTGTAAAACATGCCAATCCCTGCGGCGTGGCAATGGTCGATGATCAAGCCGTGGCTTATAGTCGCGCAAGGGCAGCGGATGTTGTCTCGGCATTTGGTGGTATAGCGGCCTTTAATCGTCCGCTTGAAGGTGGAGCCGCACGCTTGATTGCAGAGACTTTTATGGAAGTTGTGATTGCACCGGGGTTTAGCGATGAAGCACGGGAAGCCTTGGCCAGAAAACCCAACCTTCGTTTAATGCTTGCCCCTTTGGCAACGCCCGTGTCAGGCGGTTTTGAATACAAGCGCATCAATGGTGGTTTGTTGGTGCAAGAACGGGACGTGCATGTATTGCAGCAAAAAGATTGCAAGGTGGTGACTGCCACCGCGCCTACCCCTCGGCAATGGCAAGATTTATTGTTTGCATGGTCTGTTGCCAAGCATGTTAAGTCCAATGCCATTGTTTTTGCCAACGATGTTACAACGCTGGGCATTGGTGCAGGGCAAATGAATCGGATTAACGCCACACGTATCGCCGCAGAACATGGCGGCCCTGCGATTGTAGGTTCAGTGGTGGCTTCCGATGCTTTTTTTCCATTTCGTGATGGGCTTGATGCCTTGGCTGAAGCGGGTGCAAAAGCCGTCATTCAACCAGGAGGATCCATTCGTGATGATGAAGTGATTGCTGCGGCAAACGATCATGGTATAATCATGGTATTTACAGGCATACGGCATTTTCGTCATTGATGGTGTTTGATACAAAACAAACATTGATTGCTGCCTTGAATGTGCATGATATTGCAACACTGTTGGTGCAGGCAGGCCAACAAATTTTACTCCCGTTGTTTTATCGGCAAGATTTTACGCAGCAACAAAAAACAGATTGTTCCATCGTCACTGAAGCAGATACCCGCTGTCAATTCGTGCTGCAACAACAGTTGCAACAATACGCCCTAACAGCATGGCCTGATGGCACGATTGGTTTTCTTGGCGAAGAAATGAGCGAAGATGAACAGTATGCGTGTTTAACGTGCCACGAAACTTTTTGGTGTTTGGATCCATTGGATGGCACAGGGAACTTTGCTGCCAACACGCCATTGTTTACTGTTTCTTTGGCTTTAATTCATCGTGGTAGCCCAATTATGGCATGGATTCATGACCCCTGCCGAAATGAAACGTTTATGGCCACAGCAGGCGGCGGTTTTTGCATCAATGGCTGCCGTTGGCGATCCCGTCGCGCTGTACAAAAACTGACACAGGCAACAGGTTTTATTGATTTTAAACGCTTATCTGCATCAAGCATCACCCCTTGGATTCAACCCATGGTGTACCGCAGCCAACGCAATCTGGGCAGTTGCGCCCTAGAATGGGCTTGGCTGGCTGGTGGTCGTGGCGCGTTTATTGTTCACGGCAAGCAAAAGCTTTGGGATTATGCTGCGGGTGTATTGTTGTGCGAAGAAGCGGGGGGAAGCGTTAGTGATTTTTGTGGCAACCACCCTTTTTCTACTTCGCGTTTGCATTCCAGTATTGCTGCCGCAGCCAACCAATCATTGCACCAGCAAATGTTGCTGCTGGTGAGGAATTAACCCGTTAAAAAACCACGATTTCCTTAAGTAACTGAAACAGCGCACGAGAAGATTTGGGTGGTTTTTTCAGCACAGCTTCTTTGTTGGCCTTGCGTATCAACTGACGAAGCTGACCTGCATCAGCTTGTGGGTAAGCATCCATAAATGCCGTAATGCCTGCTTGCCCTTCAGCAAGCAGAGAATCGCGCCATCGCTCTAAACGATGAAAGTATTGTGTGTTGCTTGTTTTTTTACGCTCAACTTCGGCCAGCATTTGCACCCAAACATCAGGATCATTTTGCCGCAATAACTTCACAATAAATTTGAACTGTCGTTTTCTAGCCTGATTTTTCATGCCTTGAACGGCCACCAGAGCAGCATACAAATCATCGGGAAGTTTCATGACCAATAATGTGGCTTTATCAAGCTCAGCAAGGTATTTTGTTGCCGCCGTAAGCACCAAAATATCACGTTTTTGTTGGCTTTTATTTAAACGCTCAACGTATTCATAATCGTCATCCATATTATCCATGCGTTGAATAATAAAAACCTTATGCTTTTTGGCAATTTCTGTTGCAAAATAGATTGGGGTGATTGTTTATTAAATGCACTCCGTTTTTGACATCCTTCATGTCTTGGTTTACACTTTAGTTAACTTGCCCCTCGTTCCCACGCAGAGCATGGGAACCAGAAGATGTTGGGATTCGCTTCCCTCATCACCAACCTACAAGGTGGTAAAGTGTCAACTACTTTTGGTCGAATATGAAGGATGCCCAAAATGACTTCAAAACGTTGGGATTACTACCAACAGAATCCGTTACAATCAGCATGTTTGAGCCATGCATACCCTCCTGTAATACTTTGTGCTACAATAGCGTTAGCTTCTCACCATGTAAAATAATACTTAGGAAAAAACAAAGGCATCCGCATAAATATGTTGCATGGGTGCGCCTGCCAAAAAACAACGTTCGCGCATTGACTTTATAATCGCAGGGTCGCCGCACAAATAAACCCGCATGCCGGAGAAACTTGGTATTTTATCAACCAGTAAAGCATCAACCGCACCTTGCAAACCACCTGCTGGTGCATCACCATGCAATACGCACGGGATATAATGCAAGGATGAATATCTTTTAACCAAAACACGAAGTTCATCCATATAATACAACCCAGCCATGGCCAAGCTGGCATGAAAAAGGTAGATGTCACCGGTATGTCCCGCTGCTAAAGCGTCCCTTACAATACCAAACAATGGCGCAAGTCCCGTTCCTGTTCCTGCCAATACCAGTGTTTGCTCCAGATCATCAGGAACATAAAAACAATCGCCCGTTGGCCCTTGAAATGAAAGCGTCATGCCTGCATGTACATCTTGACACAACCAAGCACTCATTTGACCCTTGGCAACATGTTTAATATGCAATTCAAGAAATGATTCATCGGGCACACTGGCCAATGAATAACTGCGCATTAAATCATCACTTTG
>JAUZQQ010000016.1 GCA_030950905.1 Mariprofundaceae bacterium | reverse complement strand
CATACAAAAAAGAAAACCAATTCAAGCTTTTTTTCTTTGATATTGGTTTGCTTGGCCACATGTTGGGCTTGAACTATGCCGAGCATAAAGTGCAACAATTTTCATACAAAGGCTACCTTGCAGAAAACTTTGTACAAAATGAACTGCGATGCCAAGCTTACTGTCCAAGCTATGCTTGGGCATGCAAAAAGAGGACTTTCCGTTTAAGATGGGACAGCCATGTTAATCACTGGAAATGCCTACGCAGGTGATGGCTAAAAGGCTGTGACACTTGATAAGGCTTAATGATGAAATTTATTAACGAGGGTGCAAAGCAATGATCAAACGAAAACTTTTAATTCAACTGCATTTGCTTCTGGCTGCAAGCTCATTTTCGATTGTTGCCATGTTTTTGATTACTGGCGCACTGTATACCTACAACTACAAGCCGAGCACATACTCAACAGAGTATAGAATAAGGTTATCAAAACCAATGACTCGCGACTATCGATCGTTAAAAAGAATCGCGCATCAAGAGCTTGAAAAGCTTGGCTTAAGCGATCCTCTGGGCAAGGCAAAGTTAAGAAAGAAGCGGCGGCACTACAAGCTGGTGTGGTATGGAAGAAACCACACCATCACACTGCGCCCGTCTTCTAAAGACCACTCGATTGCTGTGCTGAAGGTAAAAACACCAAGCTGGTATAGCCGTTTTATGCGATTGCATAAAGGAAAAGGCGGCGATTTGTTTGATGTATTTTCAATCGTTGCCTCTGTGATATTGCTGCTTACTTTGCTTAGTGGGGTTATTCTTGGGCTGCAAATTGCTGTGTTTCGCAGACTAACGCTCTACGCATTAAGTGGGGGGCTGCTGCTATTTTCAACACTCGTTGTATACGCGCAATTTTATTAGCCTAAACAATTCAACTTACATCCAAGGTGTATATTTTACCCTCAAAAGCTATCATCCCAGCCTTGCTAAAGGATGTGTACATGGTGGAGTATTTGAGTGGATAAGATTTTTATTCAAGGTGGCGTGCCGTTGCATGGCACGGTGGAAAGTAGCGGCGCTAAAAATGCTGCGCTACCGTTATTGGCTGCCTCAATTTTGGCAGATGGGCCTGTGGTGTACCACCGCATCCCTCATTTGCTCGATATTACAACAATGATGACCTTGATTGCATGGCAAGGCGCAGAAGTTACCTACGATGATCAACATTGCTTGCATATTGATAGCCGTAAGGCAAACAAACCCCAAGCACCGTATGATTTGGTGAAAACGATGCGCGCTTCATCGTTGGTGTTGGGGCCTTTGGTTGCGCGTTTTGGCCATGCTAGGGTGAGTTTGCCGGGGGGGTGTGCCATTGGTGCGCGGCCGATTGATTTGCATTTGCGCGGGTTAGAGGCGATGGGTGCAAGCGTAAGTATGGAACATGGCGATGTCGTGGTTGATGCAGGTGGACGTTTACACGGTGCGAAAATCGACTTTTCTCAGGTTACCGTGACGGGAACAGAAAACCTGATGATGGCAGCCACACTGGCAAAAGGCACGACTGTGCTAGAAAATGCAGCACGCGAACCCGAAGTGGTAAACTTGGCAGATACACTGCGCCAATTGGGTGCAGATATTGAAGGCGATGGTACGAGTCGCATTGTCATTTATGGTGTAGAACGTATTCATGGTGGTGAGGTGCATGTGATTGCCGACCGTATTGAAACAGCCACGTATCTGGCCGCTGGTCTGATTACGGGCGGTGACGTTACAGTAAGCCATACCGACCCTCGCTTGCTTGCTGCCTTTTTAGAAAAAATAACAGAAGCTGGTGCGATTGTTGATTGTACCGTTGATAGTATTCGCTGCCGCGTAAATGGCCGCTTACGCGCCTGCGATATTAAAACCATGCCCCACCCGGGCTTCCCCACTGATTTACAAGCTCAATTCATGGCTTTAATGTGTACTGCCGAGGGCAATAGCGTGATTGCTGAAACTATTTTTGAAAATCGATTTATGCATGTCCAAGAGTTGTTGCGGATGGGGGCAGGCATTACTTTGGATGGTCATTTTGCAAGCATTCACGGCATACCCCAATTGTCAGGTGCGCCTGTGATGGCAACTGATTTGCGCGCATCTGCTTCGTTGGTACTGGCGGGGTTGGCCGCAAAAGGTGAAACAATTCTTTCGCGTGTTTACCATATTGACCGTGGTTATGAACGCATCGAAGAAAAATTAGGAAGCCTTGGCGCACGTATTGAACGACGCAACGAAACAGGCAACAGTCGCGGGGCAATGATTTATGGCTAAGCAGATTATCACCATTGCCTTGGCGAAAGGGCGGATTTTGCAACAAACCTTGCCGTTGCTCAAGCAGGCTGGCTTGATGCCCGAAGAAGATGTATTAACCACCCGTAAATTGATGCTTGATGGCCCCCGAATCGGTGATTGGCTGGTACGTTTTCTTATTATTCGCGCTGCTGATGTGTGCACCTATGTGGTGCAAGGTGCAGCAGACATGGGTATTGTTGGTCAAGATATTTTATTGGAGTCTCGCCCCAATGTTTACGCGCCACTGGATCTAGAAATTGGCCGTTGCCGTTTGTGTGTTGCAGGGGTTGAATCACTGGTTCGTGAAGGTATGCCAAAACGAGGAACACGGATTCGTGTCGCCACAAAATATGACTATTTAACAGCACAATACTACCGTCGCCAAGGCTTACAAAGCGAAATTATTCATTTGTATGGCTCCATGGAACTCGCGCCTCTTGTTGGCATCGCTGATCGTATTGTCGATGTGGTCGAAACAGGTGCTACATTACAAGCGAATGGTTTAATAGAAGAGCTTACATTGTTTCATATATCCAGTCGTTTGATCATCAACCCCGCAAGCGCGGTTACCCGTAGCCTGATGATTAAACCATTGATTGCTAAATTGCGCGAGGCTGTCCATAACCAGCGCAAAAAGAGAACGCCATGACAGATGAAGAAAAACTTTTAGAAAAGCTAAGGAAAATTGAGGCGCTTCACGCAGGTGCTGCCACAGACGGTGAGCGTGATGCGGCAAAATCTGCGCTTGGGCGTATGAAAAAGCGTATTGCCGAATACAAGACCATTGACCCTCCGATTGAATACCAATTCAGTTTGGGTAATAAATGGTCAGTGCGTTTAATGACCGCGTTGTTACGGCGTTATGACATAAAACCTTACCGCCGCTACCGGCAACGGCGGACTACATTAATGGCTGTTATTTCACCCTCATTTGTTGAAGAAAAACTATGGCCTGAGTTTCAAGCGTTGGATAAGACACTTGAAGAACATATTGATGCCATTGCTTGCCGTATCATCGCTGCCGCTATTTTTGATGGCGACGAAGAGGTGCAAGAAATTCGCGCCATCAGGTAGTGAATGGTGTCAGGCACGGCCCATCAATAATGCGCGAAGACTTTGGTTTTGCCATTGCTGTTAAACGATAGTACATCATAACTTTGAGGGGCTAAACCTTCTTTTTGCATGCCCGGTGATTTCATGGGCATGCCCGGTGCGGTAAGCCCAACAATGTTGGGACGTTCTTTTAATAAACGCGCCACATCTTTTGCTGGGACATGACCTTCAATAATATAACCACCAATCAATGCCGTATGGCATGATGTTAATGCCCTTGGCACACCGTATTGTTTTTTAATAGCATTCATGTCTTCCCGCTTGTGTTCGGTAACAGTAAAACCTGCGCTGCGCATGTGTTTTGCCCAATCGGCGCAACACGCGCAGGTGGGCGATTTATACATATTGATGGTTTGATCATTTGCCTTTGTTGCTGGCGTTTTTTCTTCTGCTGTGGCCATGGTGGCAGCATAGACCGAAAAAAGCATGGCAATCATGGCAATCAGACCTGTTTTTTGATAAAAATTTTTCATTGTATTCCTTTTTCAAGCTTTTTATTTAATAATGCAACAAACTATAAACGGGTATATCAGACAAGCGTTCGCGCCCTTGTAAAAAATCCAATTCAATCACAAACAGCGCGGCAATGGGCGTTGCCCCCAGTTTGCGAATCAAATGAAGTGTTGCCGATGCCGTACCCCCCGTTGCCAATAAATCATCAATGATCACAACATGATGATGATCAGCCAACGCATCTTGATGCACTTCTAATTGATCAACGCCATATTCTAACTCATATTCTATGGTATGGACATCATGAGGCAACTTGCCCGGTTTGCGAATGGGAATAAAACCCAGTCCTGTATGCATCGCCAATGCCGCACCAAACAAAAACCCCCGTGATTCCATGCCGACAATAAAGTCTGTGTTTTTTGGAAGCTGGGCCGCCAAAGCGACAATGCAATCATGAAATGCTGCTGCATTCGCCAACAAAGGGGTGATGTCTTTAAATACAATGCCCTTTTTGGGGAAATCAGGAATATCTCGAATGCAAGCTGCGATGTTAGGGTGTTTTGTTTTATTTTTCATAATCAATAATCACTGTCCGTTGTGGTAAATAGTCCAAAGGGTTGATCGCTTTTTTCCCTTTGCGTAATTCAAAATGCAATTGGGGCATATCCACCCTTCCTGTATCACCAGAAAGGGCGATAGTATCCCCTTGTTTAACTTGCCTATTGCGGCGAGCATAAATGGTGTTGTTGTGCGCATAAATGGTGAAAATATGATTCGGATGTTCGATCACAATCATTTTTCCGTAGGCAGATTTCAGGGCTTTCTTTTTGGGGTTGGCCTCGCCAAGTTTTTCGCCTGCAAAAATAACCTTACCATCAGCAGCCGCATAAACGGGCGTTCCTTTGATTGCTTGTATATCAATACCATCATGCATGCGCCCACCATGCCGACCAAAAGGTGTTACGATGCGGTGATCATTGCTTAAAGGCCATTCTAGGCGAGGCATCCAATGTTTATCCAGTTTATTAACCCGCACTGCGCCAATACAAGGGTAGGGCTTGAGCAGGCAAATGCGTTGACTGGGGAATACTTTGTAGGGCGGGCTTAATAAATTTAATTGTCGCAGCTTATTGATACCTAGGCTATAGCGTTGTGCAATTAATTCTAAGGTTTCTTGCTGGGCAACAATGTGTACGGTACTTTTGCAAGGGGCGGGGTTATTCAAGCACAAAAGCTGCCCTTTTTTTAGTTTGTATGGTTTTTTTAAATGGTTCAATGCAATGATACGTTTCTCAGATATGCCAAAGCGATTGGATAAATAATCCAAAGTTTCATACCGCCGCACTGTGTATTCAAGATTGGGTAAAAAAACCGTGCCCGGTGGTGGAATTTTATCACCGTTTGGTTTTTTACCCATCCTTTTATAAAAAGAAAGTTGTTGCCCGACCAATATGGTATAAGGGGATGATAAATGATTCCACCGCGCCAGTTTTTTAAGCGAAACAGCATGTTTGATCGCGATTCGTCCCAATGTATCGCCAGCTTTTACATGGTAATGGTAGATGGATTTTTTTGGCCTCTTATGGTGTTTGCAATCACCTTTTCTATTGATGCAAAGACGCTGACCTCGTTGTAGTAGGTAGGGTGGTTTTAATTGATTGCGCCTGATAATCAATGCTTGTTTAAGGTGCAGTTTACGGGCGATACGTTCGACACTATCGCCAGAACGAACATAATAATAATGTTTATTGTATGCTTTTTTGTGTATTTTTTTGTATGCTTTTCTTTTTACTTTTCTTTTTATTTTTTTACAAGAACTCTCGGCATTAACACATAAGCGTTGCTTTAACTTTAGTCTATAAGGGTAGCGCAAGTGGTTGATCTGAATCAACGATGCGGGTTTCATGGCTAAACGCAAAG
>JAUZQQ010000015.1 GCA_030950905.1 Mariprofundaceae bacterium | reverse complement strand
TATTGAACTAATCAAAACACCCAAATATCAACACTGCTCCAGATTCTTAGATGTTTTTTATGCATGGAGGCTATACTCCAAAGCTTCAGAAACCCATTGGTTAATACTTTTTTCTTCCGATGTTGCAATAGCAGCTATTTCACTATGCAGCTTTGGTGGGATTCTTAAATTGAACTTACCTGAGTATTCTTTCCTTGGGTTTACACCTCTTTCTTCACAAACTTCAAGAAATATTTTTAATGATTTGTTAAACTCTCGCCGCAGCTCAGTTGGGCTTTTACCATAGAAATCAGCCCCACCATTGAGACCGAGTATCTCTCCCCGAAACATATCTATTTCTGGATCATATTCAATTTTTGCCTTATAAGATTCATTTTCCATTATATTCATGGTGTTACCTCATTTGATTCTAGCCATTTTCGAATAGTAGAAATGGCTCCTTTGTCCGTAGATGGTGATGGATAAGGCCTGTGGAAAATTCTAACTTCACCAAACAGAACCACCGAAATACGAGAACCAGCTCTTTCTGAGACATCAGCCCCAAGAGCTAAGAACAAAGCTTCAATATCACGCCAATGTATATTGCCACTTGTAGGGCGCTTAAAAATTAGCTCAAGGGTCTTTTGATGCTTCTTTTTCATTGCCATATAGTACTAATTATTGGTACTACATCAATATTCTTGATCACCTAATGTTTAAGCTGATTGGTTTTTGAACGTAACGGTAACGGGCTTCGACCCCGTTGTTTTTACGGGGGCCACTGTAGTATAGAACAAAGTGCTTTTTTAACTTCTCAGCGTATTGGTGTAAGCTTCCTTGATCTATTTGATGACGAAACCATCGCGCAAAGAACAGGGTTAAGCCTTGAAGACGTGCGTGCACTGCGTCAGAAGCAAACGGGGTTACGGCAAAAAAAGCACAACACTTGCAACGCTAGCCTTCGTGGGGTAGAAGTGAGCGATGAATGGCATTTATCTTTTTCCCATTGCAGGGTTGATTAGCTTGTTTGGCGGCGCGTTGGTTTGGCGGCGCGCCCAAGGGAAACCCTCGTTGTCGCCCAATGATGAATCCTTGTTGTTTGGCTTGTTGATTGTATCTGTTTTTTTAATATCTTCTGGCGTGATTGTGCTGGAGCCTATCACCATGCGGATGATTCACTTTACCCTTCCAGCCTCTGCTGCGGTGGCAACGCTGTTGGTGCAATGCATGTATTTGATTGGGCTTTTTCGCTTTGGTATTCAAGGTTTGGGGCTGTTTTTATTGCCTGTTACAGCCATTCCACTGTTGCTTATTCCATTTTTATCTGACAACAGCATGGATGGTGTTATCCATACCACATCACTATTAGAAACAGGTCATTTGGTTATTTCAATGCTGGCTTATGCCGTGCTTACGATGGCTGCATTTTATGCATGGATGCATTTGTTGTTGGATCATGCATTGCGCCATAAACGCTTGTCGGCGACGTTTAATTTTTTGCCATCCTTGTTCGACCTAGAACATTTGATGATTGCTGTTTTGCGTTGGTCAGGTATATTAATTGCACTTAGTATTATGTCGGGGCTTAGTTGGCAGTGGGTAGAATTTTCGCACTTCTCCTTACTCAATCATAAAGTTATTCTTGCTTTGCTTTCTTTTTTCACCATCGTATTGCTGCTCGTAAAACATCAACGTGCAGGCTGGACTGGAAGTTTTGCCAGTAAAATGGTGTTATCGGCCTATGTACTTTTATTGCTTGCTTATTTTGGTGTGAAAATGATCCATGCTTGGCTATGATCCCCCCTTGGTTAAAAATGATGCTGTTTAATCATTAATGGATATTTCATCATCTGCAGCATTGTTGCTGTTGTTTATTGTTTTATCTGCTGTTTTTTCTGGCACAGAAACGGCGTTAACCCATAGCAGAAGAGCCCGTTTGCATGTGTTAAAACAAAATGGCGATCAAGGTGCAAAAGCGGCCATTAAGTTATTGTCCAACCCCGACCGTATGCTTGCTGCTATTTTATTGGGCAATAATTTTGTCAATTTTGCTGCATCAAGTTTAACCGCAGTGGTGATGGTTCAAGCTTTTGGTGAAGCTGGTATTCTTTATGCAACAGTCGTGATGACCGTTGTTATCGTTATGTTTTCTGAGCTGTTACCCAAAACAATCGCGGTCGTCCATGCTGAGGCAATAGCCTGTTTTATTGCACCATGGCTGCGACGTTTTACGTGGCTGTTTCACCCTTGTATTGTATTGATGCAGATCAGCGTTCGTCTGGTTCGACGTTTGATGCGCATCAGCGACCATCGAAAAGCGGGGCTAAATCGGCAAGAATTAACGGCGTTGATTCACATGAGTGCCAGCAGTGGTTTCCTTGACCCCCCCCATCAACGTATGCTAACGGGCAACCTAAAGTTGGCACAACTTCCTGTTAAAGCTTTAATGACACCCCGCCATAATATACGCATGTTAAATCTAGCCATGCCCCTGCAAGAATGCCGTGATGTGGTGATGTCCAGCCCTTATTCTCGTTACCCTGTTTATGCAGAACGAAGAGATAATATATGCGGCGTGATACATTTGCGCCATGTTTTCGGCATCGACCAAACACAACAAAATAAAAACGCCACGCTTGATGATTTGTCCACCAAATTACTTGCCCCTTATTATATTCCCAACAACAAAAATGCCTTGGCGCAACTGTGCGACTTTCAAACACGAAAAGAACACATGGCTATTGTGGTTGATGAATACGGTGATATTGAAGGTTTGATCACACTGGAGGATATTTTAGAAAGTATCGTGGGTGAAATTCAAGATGAATCGGATACCACCCCCAGTGAAGATATTCAAGCAAGTGACAACCATTGGCGTGTTGCTGCGACAGCATCTATTCATGACATCAACCGTATGCTCTCAACGGCCTTGCCAGAAAACCGCGCAACAACCATTGGTGGCTTGATTGTATCGACATTGGGTAAACAGCCTGATGGTGATTTAAGTATGCGTTTCCCCGATGTACTGATTGAACTAAAATGGGACAACGAACAAAATATTCACGCCATAACAGCGAAAAAAATTCAAGAATCAGACCAAGTATCAGGGGGTGATTGAGGCGCAATGAAAACTTTCACTTATCTGGGGCAGCTTCTTGTTGTACCCTATGCCGATGCCTGAATTATCCATTGTTTTATTATCGTCTTTACAAAGCCTGCTGCAAGGCTGGGGTTTCCCCAAATACCGTGCCAAACAAGTGTTGGACTGGCGCAATAAAGGCGTGCTTGACCCTCAAGCGATGCTTAATGTTCCCCAAGAGATCCGAGCCGCCTTGGTGGCGCATTTTGGCGAACCGCCCTTGCGCTTGGTGCAACGCCAATGTGCCAGCGATGGAACGCGCAAGTATTTGTTTGCACTTCGTGAGGGTGGTACTATTGAAACGGTGATGATTCCTGAAAGAAAGCGTATCACGGTATGCCTATCATCCCAGCTTGGTTGCATTTTAGATTGCCCGTTTTGTTATACGGGGCGACAAAATTTTGAAAAAAACTTAACGGGTGCAGCGATTGTTGCGCAGTTATGGATGGTTAAAGCCGATGTAATGGTCGATCCATTGATCAATTCAACGGCAACCACACCCACGCACCTTGTCTATATGGGAATGGGTGAACCATTGGCCAATGAATCGGGCTTGCATCAAAGCTTGGCCTTTTTTCTTGATGAGACTGGCATGCATTTATCGCGCCGAAGGATCACCGTTTCTACTTCAGGTTTATTGCCGCAAATCACCCGATTGGGTGAAATGTTTCCTGTGAATTTGGCTATTTCATTGCACAGTGCAAAGAATGATTTGCGAAATACGCTTGTTCCCATCAACAAAAAGTACCCCTTGACAAAATTACGTAAAATTTTGGATAGTTACCCACTCGCAGAGCAACGCTATATCACATTGGAATATGTTATGCTGGCAGGCATTAACGATCAACCAGAAGACTTGCTTGCCTTGGTGGGGTATGTGCGAAAACTGCGCGAACGGATAAATTTAATACATTTCAACCCTTACCCCAACAGCGGTTACACAGCCACCCCCATAAAAATGATGGACGCTTTCGCTTCAGACCTTGTTTCTCAAGGGGTGCGGGCAACGGTAAGGCGTTCACGCGGTGATGATATTATGGCAGCATGTGGTCAGCTTAATGCCCATGCAATGCGTCAATAGACGTATAAAATGATAGGCGAAGGATTTAAACCATGCGGACTGGCGTAATTGGCGGAAGTGGTCTTTATACCATGGATGGCGTTGAAATATTGGATGAGTTATCCATTCAAACCCCTTGGGGGGATCCATCAGATGTATTAACATTGGCCAAAATAGGGGGGCATGACGTTGTTTTTCTTCCTCGCCATGGTCGTGGCCATAAGATTCCACCCCATAAAATAAACTACCGTGCAAATATTTATGCCATGAAACAAGCGGGCGTTGGTCAGATTGTTTCCATATCGGCTGTTGGCTCATTGCAGCAGCAGATAGCACCGGGTGACTTTGTCTTGGTTGATCAATTTGTTGACCGTACACACACACGAGCTTCAACATTTTTTGAACACCCTATTGTGGCGCATGTTTCGATGGCTGACCCTGTTTGCCCATGCTTGCGTAAACAATTATTGTTTGCCTGTAAGTGTGCCAACATTAACTGTCACGATGGTGGCAATTATTTGGTGATGCAAGGGCCCCAATTTTCTACCCGCGCAGAATCAAACCTGTACCGTAAATGGGGAATGGATGTTATTGGCATGACCAATATGCCAGAGGCAAAATTAGCACGAGAGGCAGAAATTTGTTATGCCACGGTCGCCATGAGTACCGATTATGATTGTTGGCATGAAGAAGAAGCGGATGTTTCTGTAACTTCAATTGTTGCGGTCATGCAAGACAATGTGAAAAAAGCACAACGCATGTTGCAGGTGTTTTTTAACAGCCCAAATGAAGCATTCACATGTGATTGCCAGCAGGCTCTGGATCATGGTTTATTTGCCGATTTATCACTGCACGATGATGATGCATTGCGGCCTATTTATGCATTGGTGGAGCGCATGTTGTGAGACTAAAAATAGGGGTGTTGTTGTTGTCTATGACTGTGCTGATTTCATGCGTAGGCACATCAGCGATGGATGACCTGAAAAACAAGAAGCGGGCGAATGCTCATTTTAACATTGGCCTTGATGCTTTGCGCAACAACAATTTAACCAAAGCCTTTGATGAGCTAATGCAAGCCAATCAATTGTTGCCCAATCAACCCTTGGTGCTGGACTCTCTGGGCAATGCATGGCGTGTGCAAGGTGATATTAAAAAAGCTGAAGCCTATTTTAAACATGCTTTAAAGTATGGTGATATACCCTCCATTCATACCAATTATGCCAGCTTGTTGGTGCAACTTGAACGCTATCAAGAAGCCAAAAATGAAATCAATTTAACCTTGGATGACCCCCGCTACCCAAGACAAGACCTTGCCTATATGCTGCTGGGCGATGCATTGGTTGGCTTAGGAGAGCTTGATGAAGGTGTTCAAGCTTATCGTCGTGCCGCTCAAATCAATCCCAGACAACAGATTGTATCACAATTGCGCGAAGCACTTGTCTATGTCAATTCGGGGCGTTATTCATATGCCGTTGCATTGTATGAGACCATACTCCGAAAATACCCTGCTAACAGGGCAGCACTCGAAGGCTTATTGCCCTTGTTAAAACAACAAGGGGAAGACACGGCAGCCAAGCATTATTTATTGGTGTTTGAAGATAAAGTAAGCGATGTCAAAAGCCAACAATGGGCTTCTGATCAATTGTTGCGATTGCCCCGTTAGATTTAGGCATGGATTAAAAGATGAAAAAAACAAAAAACATAGAAAATACAGAAAACACAGCCCCTTCCCATGAAGAAACATTGCTTGATATTGGCAATCGATTGTACGAAGCACGAAAGAAAAAACGCATCTCCCAAGAGGAGGTATCGGCGCATTTAAAGTTGAGTGTATCACAAGTCAAAGGGCTAGAGACAGGCGATTGGGGTTTGCTGCCTGATGCTATCTATGCTTTGGGTTTCTTGCGGCAATACGCGGCCATGCTGGGGGTCGATATTGATGCAAATATCGATCAGTTAAAAACAAACCTATCGCTAACACAGCCGATCACCATCCCTGATCCTGCAATCGCACCCAATAAGCGTTGGGCGATGGCTGCCCTCTTTTTATTCATTGCACTTTTTGCTTATTTTAATTTTCAACAAGACAATGATTTGCAAGATAATGATCTACAAGAAATTAACAATGCCCCTGCTTCATCTGCTCCAGAACCAGCCGCTGTCGTTCCCATGCATACAAAACCGATGCGAATTGCGCCCATCAATAAAGAAGAGCCACCCACTTCAGACCGAGCATTGAAATCGCAAGCAGCAACAAAGCCAACAGCTATGGGGTCAGAGGGCAACGAAAAAGCCATAACCCCCAATAAAACTGGCAACAATGGTATGCACCGTGTATTGCTGTTGGCCGATGGCGGCAGTGTGTGGTTGAGTCTTAGCGTGCTTAACCCAAAAAATGGGGAAACAATAAAACTTAAAGAAACCCTGTTGCGTGATGGCGAAAATATATCCGTTGATACGGCAGGCAATCATTTACTGTTGACGGCTGGTAACGCAATGGCGCTAAGCATTAGTATTGATGGTATTATGCGTTACAAAACAGGGACACTGGGAATTGATGGTAAAGTTCTGCGAAAGTTTGCCTTCAATTTAGTCCAAGAATAAAAATGAATAGCTAACTACCATTGTTTGAATGAGAATGCGTCACTGTTTAGTGAAGACCCTCAAGGAGATCTATTATGCAATACTTTATTGTATTGTGTCTAACCGCAGCTTTATTTACAGGCTGCGCAACGCCACAACAAACCCGTATGGTGACAACAGGTGCAGCCATTGGTGCTGCGGGAGGCGCTGCCATTGGCTCGCAAAGCAACCGAACTTCAGAAGGTGCTGTAATTGGCGGCGTTCTTGGTGCTGCGGCGGGCATGATTTTATCTGAACCTGCGGCCAACACAGGTCGTTATCAAAACACAAACCGCCGTCAACCAAGGGCTAGGCAACACCGAGAGAATGATGATCATGATGAATACGATGATTAAACCATGAGTATTGATCATATTGATGCGATTATCGCAATTGCCTCGGGCAAGGGTGGGGTGGGGAAATCCACCACAGCGGTCAATTTGGCAGTTGCCTTGGCACAATCAGGAAAAAAAATTGGTTTGCTTGATGCCGATATTCATGGGCCATCCATTCCACGCATGCTTGGTCTGGCTGATCAAAAGCCCCGCATTGATAGTGGCTCAAAGAAAATCTACCCCTTGTTGGCGCATGGTATTCAATGCATGTCGATGGGCTTTTTGGTACCTGAATCTGAGGCTATGGTTTGGCGCGGGCCCATGGTGGCGGGTGCATTGTCGCAACTGTTATCGGATGTAACATGGGGTGAATTGGATGTATTGGTGGTGGATATGCCCCCCGGAACAGGCGATGCACAGCTTACCTTGTCGCAAAAAGTGAACTTGGCAGGTGCAATCATGGTCACCACACCACAAGACATAGCACTGCTGGATTGTCAAAAAGGGGTGCAAATGTTTCGCAAAGTTCATGTGCCGATTCTTGGCATGGTGGAGAATATGGGGCAGTTTATTTGCCCCCATTGTGGCGGTGAATCAGCGATTTTCTCTCAAGGTGGTGCAGCCCGTTTGGCCAGCACATGCCAAACCGAAGTGCTGGCAAAAATCCCTTTGGACATGAGCATCCGCGAGCATGGCGATAACGGAACACCAATCGTTGCCGCGTCACCATCGTGCCCACAGGCTATATCTTATATAAATTTAGCCCATGAAGTAATGTCGCGTTTGCAGACATTAAGCAAACGAAAAATAAGTATTCCAGTAATTAAGGTGTAACCGTGCGTTTTATTGATGAAGTAAAGTTGGATGTTCGTGCAGGGCATGGCGGTGCAGGAAGCAAATCATTTCGTCGTGAAAAATATATCCCTAGGGGTGGGCCTGATGGCGGCAATGGTGGCCGAGGTGGGCATGTGGTGTTGGTTGCCAGTCGTGACCGTAATACTTTGCAAGAGCTGTATTTACGAAAACACCTCTATGCCGAGAAGGGGCAAGGTGGCATGGGCAAAAACCGCCATGGCCGTGATGGTGAAGATATTTGCGTGCAAGTTCCCGTTGGTACGGTGGTACGCGATGAAGAAGGTCATGTATTATGCGACCTTACCCACGATGGGCAACGTGTTTTTTTGGCGAAAGGGGGGCGTGGTGGTTTGGGCAACAGCAATTTTGCAACCAGCACCAACCGCGCCCCGCGTTATGCGCAACCCGGTATTGCTGGTGAAGAAGGCTTGCGTTATTTGGAGTTAAAATCCATGGCGGATGTTGGTCTGCTTGGGTTACCCAATGCAGGTAAATCAACGCTTATATCACGGGTTTCTAATGCGCGCCCCAAGGTTGCTGATTACCCATTTACCACCATGGCACCAGCATTGGGGCAGGTATTTACCGACGATGATGAAAGTTTTGCCATGGCCGATATCCCTGGATTGATCGCAGGTGCGCATGAAGGACGTGGTTTGGGTGATCGATTTTTACGCCACATTGAACGAACAGGCTTATTGCTGCACCTTGTTGATGTAATATCACCCGATGGTCGCGATGTATTGGAACAAATTGAAGAAATCGAAGTCGAATTAACAAGCTCTCATGCCAACTTGATGCAAAAAAGTCGTTTTTTGGTGTTGAACAAAATTGATGCCATTGATGAAACCGATTGTATCGCCATGCAAGCTGCATTGGCCGACCGTGACTTGCCTGTGTTTGCTATTTCTGCGGTTACAGGGGCGGGTGTCCCTGCCTTGTTGCACGCTATTTGGAGGCACGTAAAAGCGGCGCGTCAACACGTTCGTGAACAACAGGCTGTGAATGATTCAACAGCGTAAAGATTTGTCTCAAACCCGTCGTTTGGTGTTTAAAATCGGTAGTTCCTTGCTTGCTGATCCCCAGTACGGCATCAACATGACAATGATTGAACGAATTGTACGCCAAGTTACTGCCCTGCATCAACAAAACATTGAAGTGTGCTTGGTTTCATCTGGCTCGGTGGCTTTGGGGCGCGTCGCTTTGGCCAAGCATGATAGCACATGGCTGACACGGGTGCTGCGTGTACACGAAAAACAAGCCGCTGCCGCTGTTGGTCAACCCGCCCTCATGCATGCTTACCATCAGGTTTTTTCTGACTGTGGTTTTAATGTGGCACAAATGCTTTTGACCCGCGATGATCTTCGCCATCGCCGCCGTTACTTAAATGCCAGCAATACAGCTGGAACATTGTTTTCTGCTGGGGTTATCCCCATTGTCAACGAAAATGATACCGTGGTGGTCGAAGAAATAAAATTTGGCGATAACGATGCCTTGGCTGCATTGGTGGCAAGGGTCATTGAAGCTGATTTGGTGGTGCTGGCCACCGATGTGGATGGTCTCTACAATGGCAACCCAAACAACACCCCCGATGCGTTGCGTATTTCAGAAGTCCATACCATTGATGCAAGTATTCATAATATGGCAACAGGTGCGGGGTCATCGTTTGGTACAGGCGGTATGAAAAGTAAGATTCATGCTGCTGATATTGCTACCCGCGCGGGTATTGCATTGGCAATTGTTGCTGGACAATCCGATCATGCCCTGCTTGATTTACTCAAAGGTAACGACCTTGGCACATTGTTTTGCTGCAACGATGACCGCCACACCCGTAGGCAGCACTGGATTGCAGAGCTGTTGCAGGCAAAGGGCGGGTTATATATTGATGCTGGTGCTGCAACAGCCATCGAAAAGCATGGTGCAAGTCTGTTGCCCATTGGTTTACACCGTGTATCGGGAAGCTTTGATAAAGGCGAGTGCATTACCGTTTACAACCCTGAAAACAAGCCCATAGCCAAAGGGTTAAGCAATTACAACAGCCGTGAAATGGCAATGGTTTGTGGCTTAAAAAGTGAACACATTGAATCCTGTTTGGGTTATATGGATTATACATCGGTGATCCATCGGGATAATTTGGTGCTATTAAGGGATATGATCGCTGCTGTATGAGCGTGTGCCATAGAAGTTTCTATAAAAATATTGATTGCTTTACCCTTGATCTCTTTTAACCTTTGGCGATGCGATTAAGCCGTTTATTTAGAGAGAACCATGGGCAACATGAAATGCGTACGCATGGCCGTAAAAATGGTTTTGTTACCCAAGGGCAAGAACAACGCTTGACACATTGCTTACCAAAAATAGGCCTGCCCGTGGGCAAGCATCTGGATGATTCTGGCTTTAGCCCATCATTGCCCGTGGTTATGGAAATTGGTTTTGGTAATGGTGATTTCTTGGTTCACTTGGCCAAAACGCACGTTACGTGGCAATTGCTTGGTATTGAAATTTATTTACCAGGGGTAGCCAAGGCCGTAGGCCGCTTGGATGATGCGGGGGTTTTGCCACGTTGCCGTATCTCTCAAACACCTGCGCAAGTGGTATTGTCGCAACAAATTTCTGCCGAACACTTGCATGGTATCTACATCAATCATCCAGACCCTTGGCCAAAAAAACGTCATCATAAACGGCGTTTGATTCAACAAGACTTTGCAACATTGATGGTCAGCCGCTTGAAAGTAGGCGGCTTTATTCGCTTAGCAACCGACAAACCCGATTTGGCGATCTGGATGCAAAAAATTCTTGACCATACCGCAGGTTTAGAAAACACAGCGGGTGTGGGGGGTTTTATTGTCCGTGATGATGATCGTCCATTCACCAAATTTGAGCAACGTGGTTTAAAAGAAGGGCGTGACAGTGAGTTTTTACATTATATTAAAGTAAAAAACGTGCAGCAGCTACCATGAAAATGCATGAGTAATCTAGCCTTACTTAAATTTCCAACCAAGCCATCAATTGCGATTCATCGACAATATCTATGCCCAATGCTTGTGCTTTGATCAATTTGCTTCCCGCCTTTTCTCCAGCAATCAATGTGTCTGTTTTTGCCGAGACACTGCTGCCTACCGTTGCCCCATAGTGACGAAGGGCTTGCGCTGCATCATGGCGTTTGATGCGTTGGAATGTTCCCGTTAAAACAACGCGCTTGCCCGCCAATGGGTGGGCTTGTACGTCGTTGCTGCTTGCGTTCACCTCTTTTGGTACGACATTCAAAGCTTTAAGTTGCTGCAGTATCACCTGATTTTCTTCTGTGGAGAAAAAAGCCTGCACCGTGGCTGCGACCTCTGGCCCTACATCTTCTACAGCCATGAGCGATGCATTATCGGCAGTTTGAATGTTTTCTAGGGTGTTAAAATGCGCAGCCAGTGACTGTGCTGTCGTTTGGCCAACATGGCGAATACCCAAAGCAAACAAGAATTGTGCCAAAGGGCGAGAGCGGCTGCGTTCTATCGCATGTTGTAGATTGGCAATGGTTTTTTCACCAATGCCATCTTGCCCCGACAATTGTGACCAATCCAGAGCATACAAATCAGCAACACTGTGTAATGCCCCTTGATCCACCAAACGCGCTACCATTTTAGAGCCTAGACCATCAATATTCATCGCTGAGCGCGATACAAAATGATTGATGGCTTCTTTGCGTTGTGCAGCGCAGGCAAGCCCTGCTGTGCAACGCAGGGCAGATTTATCACCCTCACGCAGTGCTACGCCACCACAAACAGGGCAAGCTTTGGGAATAAAAACGGCGGCTTGCCTCGGTTCTTTATCCATGCCTTGGGCAAGACCCATTACTTCAGGGATCACATCACCAGCGCGGCGAACGATAACCCGATCATGGGGGCGAATATCTTTACGGTGTAATTCATCCATATTGTGCAATGTTGCACGCGATACCAATACCCCGCCCACAGCCACAGGTTCCATTTCGGCCACGGGCGTGATAACACCCGTACGACCCACTTGCCAAACAATTTGCAATACCCGTGTCTCAACTTCCATGGCAGGAAATTTATAAGCTATCGCCCAACGGGGGCTGCGGGATATTTGTCCTAATATTTGTTGTTCATGGCGATCATTTAATTTAAAAACCAAACCATCAACTTCATAAGGCCATGTTGCCCGTTGATCAAGAAAGGATTGATACCAATCAAGCATGCTTTCAATACTTGGCAGTACTGTGTATTGCTGAACAGCAAAGCCCGCTTTTTTTAATTGCTCGAAACATGCAGCTTGGGTTGCCCCTAGGCCATCGCCGCCCAACCCCAGCCCGTAGGCAAAAAAATGCAGCCCGCGCTTCGCCGTAATACGTGCATCCAAGCTGCGCAATGAACCTGCTGCTGCATTGCGCGGATTGGCAAATAACTTTTTATTGGCGGCTGCACGTTGTGCATTCAATGCGTTAAAAGTCTTTTTGGGGATGTAAACCTCCCCACGCACTTCCAACACATCAGGTAAGTCATGTGCATCAATATGATCAGGGATGCCTTTAACGGTGCGTATATTATGGGTAATATCCTCGCCGTTTTGGCCATCACCACGGGTTGCAGCCTGCACCAAAAAACCTTGCTCATAACGTAAATTAACGGCTAAACCATCAATTTTTGGCTCCGCAATAATGCCTGATACAGGCTTCCCCAGCCGCTCTTCTGCGCGTTGCATAAAGGCGTGAATTTCATTGTCATCAAAAGCATTCGCAAGCGATAACAATGACATGCCATGGGCTACCGAAACAAAGGCAGACGAAGGCGGCGCACCGACAGTTTGTGTCGGAGAGTCCGCAGGAATAGGGGCATCACTGGCTTCTTCTAATTGCTGCAAAGTGGTCAGTAGCTGGTCATATTCGGCATCAGTTATGCTTGGTTGATCCAACACATAATAGTAATAATTGTGTATTTTTAATACCTGACGAAGGTATACTATTCTTTCCATTACGCGCCAGGCTGGCGCACTGCGGCAGTACTTTGTTCCGTGCGTTTGGGCTTTTGTTGCAACAACTGCTTCAACCACGCTTGCATATTAGCATCTTCCCACGGCGCAGGGCCAATAATATGTTTTTGAATCACACCATTGCGGTCAATAATATAGGTCTCAGGGTAACCTGTTATGGCATAACGGTTAGCGACGACCATATCCACATCCCGTACCACCTGAAAATTAATATGGTACATGTCGATAAAATCACGTATATCATCGCCATTTTGATCGGTAGAAACAGCCAAAATATTTAACCCACTGTCTTTAAATTTATCGTATACTTTAATCATGGATGGAATCTCAGCACGGCATGGCGTACACCATGTTGCCCAAAAGTGTAGCAACATAACATCACCTTTGACCAAGCTGTGCATATTTCCTTGCAAATCAGGCAGTGTCACGGGGATGGCAGTATCACCTTGGCCAAGTTTTTTTTGCGGCTCTGGTGCCATCAAAAAAAGAGCTGTGACCAAGCCAACAATCAACGCCAACACAGCAAACCAACGTACATACATATTCATACTTTTCATTCTCCTAAAGTGTAATTATTTTTTGACCCTTAAATACTATAGTATTGGGGGATCCCAACAACGGCAAGTCAGAGCATATCAAAAATTGCTTTGATCTGATTCAAATGCTTTATGACCATCCCATGGTTAATCGCACCCAGAGCTTGTTCACCCTCAACGTGATGGATAAAGACCCAGATTCACAGGTGGATTGCCACTTTTCCGTTCGCGTAAAGGGGCGGACAGGAAGCAAAACACGTTTTATTGAGCAGTACAGCAGGGAGTTTCGCGGTGATAATATCAGCATTCACCATATGACTGGAAGAATGGATTTTATGGTAGTAGCACACGGGAAAACACTGAAGTGCATAGACGACATCCGCAAAAGGCTTACCAAATCAAAAGATATCGAACGACTTGAAACACATTTAACGAAAAGGATTTTACCAGTCGAAGCGGCCAATGTGATCAATCTGCCAGAGAATAAGCCAAAGTAAGTAGGTTTTCTATTCTCGGACAGGCTCCTAGGCTTTATTTAAAACATAGCACCCACTATCACTCCATTTTTTCCATACGTTTTTCTTGCAGCGCATTGATATCCTCTAACTGTTTCTTCATGGCCTTCCCCTGTTTTACCATATTGCCGCCTGTAATCTCGCGAGTCGTTTGATCGGCTGACTCTTTGGCTTCGTCACAGCCAAACAACAACATTGACAGCAAAACAATCCATAATACTTTTTTCATAACAATACCTCAAATATTTTTTATTACTGACGAACTGCTCTTTAGCCCACCTTTTTTAGGTGTGTAGGATAGCAATCCCATTTACACATGTGTGCTATGATGCTTCAACACTACTCCGCAACATCAATTTTTTCTTCTATCACCCCATTTTCAGCATCAAACGCATAATTCAAAATCTTTCTATTTATCATCAGTTCAATGGCTTGCTCAATGATATGTAACGGCGCGATGAACCATTCTCGCGGCGTATGCCTTTTGCCTTGTTGATCAAAAACATCCAACGCCAAGCAAGACTTGCCAAAAAAATTATGCAGCAATTGCTCTAATTTTTGTGGATTCATATTGTAGCATGTCCATACCCCTTGAATACTGACTGGCGCCATTAAGTAGGTTGGCTCGTTCTCAGCATTTTTAATTCGCTCTTCAACATTTCCTTTACAATAACCTATTTTGAACAGGTGTTGAATAGATGATATTTGCTCATCCGTGCTTTTTGACCGAAGAACATAAATGAACCCTGCTTCTTCATCTTCACCGCTAATATTACTGAAGTTGGCAGCAAAATCTTCATCTTTTTTGTCTATACTTTGCGTTACCACCCGACCGTTCACGTAAAGTATTTTAGCCAATGAGCGATACAACATATTGGATACTGTTCCGTTCTCAAAAACACATCGCGTTCTGCCGTCTTTTCTTATTCGCTTTCCGCTTGAAAATGATGCTTCTCCTTGGTATATATCCATGCTCTCAAGCAGCATCAAAACACCATTATGTGTGTAAAAATAACCCTCGTGAAGATTGTCTTTTTTAAACGCGATAAGCGAACGTTTTCCTTGTGCCAAGTCCGCTTGAACCCCTTGAAACATAAGCTCGTATGGTTCAAAACCCTTGCATGGCTTTCTTCGGGCGACAAAATCCGCCTGTGCCCTATCATACTCTTTTGGTGTGTGCTTAAAGTCAAACAAACCCTCGGCCTCAACACTCAAAATATCCAATGAATCATCCCCAAAAATATCATCCATGGAGCTGATCTCTTTTGGTTTCTCATAATGTGCTTCGGGTTCACTGATTTGGTTCACTGCAAGCATGGGCAGCAAATGGTGGTCATCATGCGCAAGCAACTGTGCGACCTTCTCATGGTCTTCCCTCAAACTTTTCAAGCGTGCATAAAGTTGAAACTATGAAATATTGGCAAGGTTTGCCGCTGGCTCTTTGCCATAATTATCGACAAAGGTGTTTATCTCCTGAAATGATGCCAACAACCGATCATCCACTGTTTGAGCATTCGTGTTTCCAGATTTTGTTTCAAGCAGGCCTAATGGGTCATTGTTAAAGATGTCGTCCAACACATCATCTTTATCCATTTTTTTCTACCCGTTTTCGTTTTTCGTTCTTGAGATAAACAACACATTCAGCCATGCGTTTTTCTAATGGGTGATTGGATTGTATATTCGGCTCATGATTGTACATCTTTATAAATTCCTGAATCTTAGGCCAAAGAATTTTGGCTTCTTCAAAGTCCATCGTGATCCGTGTGGCTTCAATGGTATCCTGAATCACTTTAAGCACTTTTGTGGTGACTGATTTTGAAAGAATTTCAAAGGCTTCTTGGAATGGGTTGATTCGATCAATCAAATCAATATGAATATCATCAATATCCACAAATGACCCTGCCATTCTGATAAAACGCTTATCACCCACGTCTTTAATTTTACCACTTTTGATTACCGAATCAATAACCACCCGCTGACGAACCTCTTCCACCTCTGAATCAGACAAATCAGGGTATTTCACCCGAATGATTTTGGGAATCAAAACTTTATTGATCACCTCTGCATCGACATTTCCGGGCATTGCCTTGAGCATTGTATTATCTTGCAAAATAGTCGCTTTTAGATCATTTAGATCTTGTTCAACAATATCTTTCACCCTTTTAGAACTTGGCTCTTTTAAACCATGAACCTTAATCTCACCGGGTTTCGCTCGATCATTGTCATTAATTTTTGTTTTAAACGTCCAGTTTGGTGCTAACACCTGCTCCATCAGCAACGAGGCAGTGATTGCCTTTAACATATTGTTGACTGACAGTTTCACCAAATCATCCGCCGCATCAGGCTGGGCAATTAAGTTGGTGAACTGTGCGTGATTTTTATTCTCACTATCGCGCGTTGCCCGACCAATAATTTGAATAATCTCAGTGAGCGAACCTCGGTAGCCCACCGTTAAAGCATGTTCACAATACGGCCAATCAAACCCCTCTTTTGCCATACCAAGGGCAATAATAATGTCCATATTGTCAACGGTCAACAGAAATAGTCCAAAATCGGTCAATAAGACTAGTCCACTTTTCCCAGTGTTTTAGTGGCTTAGCTTGGCTTTTAGCCGATAACTTTCACCACCCAACATAAAAATGTGCGAGTGGTGAATAATGCGA
>JAUZQQ010000014.1 GCA_030950905.1 Mariprofundaceae bacterium | reverse complement strand
CATAGCACGCTTGAAACCCAGCAACTAACCCAACTCCGTGATTGGTTATTGCCCATGCTGATGAATGGTCAGGTGACGGTGAAATTTACGGAGGCTGAAGTAGCAGTATGAGTATTTTAATCAAAAAAGTGCGTATTGCAGGTTTTCGAGGGCTGGAAAATATTGAAGTGGCATTGAGATCACGCCATTCACTAAAAAAATCCGTGATTTAAACAAAGGCTTAACCATCTACTATGGTGATAGTCAGGATAGCTTTCCCATGGAATACCACGGTATGGGAACCCGTAGCTGGTCTTCTTTATTAACCTTGAAATCATTTATTGGCTTATTGGCGAGCAATGCTGGAAAAGAAAAAACTCTACCTTAAACTGGAACGAAATACCTTTTATGCCATGTTTGGCGATTACAACACGGGCTTGTCGATCACAGAATTGGGACGGTATGTGCGCAGCATGAACGGGATTAAATCAGAGTTTAAAGGTAGCAACTATGGTTATACGGCTTTTGCTTCGCGCACCAGTCAATCCTACATTAAAGATGAACTGCGCGGCAATGGTTTTAATGCCCGTGATTTTGCTACGGCGGGTTATACCACCCGAGGCGTGTACGTTGACTTTCGTATGAAGTTGGATCAAAATAATATTCAACGCTGGTTGGGTGGTAATGCAAACAAGTGAGCAGAATTATTTGTGAAAAATGTAGGCTGGCATAGCCTACCCAGTTTTAAACAGTAGGCGTTCTGGGGAGACAAACCGATGAAAAAAATAACAGCTATTATAAAACCTTTTAAATTGGATGATGTGAAAGATGCCTTGTTGGATCTTGGCATCAATGGCATGACTATTTGTGAAGTGCGCGGTCATGGTCGTCAAAAAGGTCATATTGAATTGTACCGAGGCGCAGAATACACCGTTGATTTTGTTCCAAAAACAGAGCTTAGCATTGTTTTGGAAAACGATCAGGTCGAGGCTGTGGTTGATGTTATCATCAATGCCGCACGCAGCAATAAAGTAGGTGATGGTAAAATTTTCGTACAAGATATTGAACGGGTTGTCCGTATTCGCACAGGCGAAGAAGACACAGACGCGTTAAATTAAGGGCGCACAGAGTATGAATCAGGGTATTGATGTATTCTTTTTAACCATGGGCGCGGCCATGGTACTTGCTATGCATGCAGGTTTTGCCTTTCTTGAGGCTGGAACAGTGCGCAAAAAAAATCAGGTTAATGCACTCGTTCGGGTGCTTACAGATTTTGGTTTTTCAACGCTTGCTTATTTTTTTATTGGCTTTTATGTGGCGTATGGCATTCACTTTTTTATGCCTGTAGATCAATTGTTGGTGCTTGGCGATAACAGCAATGGTTATGAGTTGGTGCATTTTTTCTTTTTGTTGACGTTTGCTGCGGCTATTCCTGCTATTATTTCTGGTGGTGTCACTGAGCGGATTTCTTTTTGGCCGAATGTTGTAGCAACTGTATTGCTGGTGGCACTGATTTACCCATTGTTTGAAGGAATGATTTGGAATGCTAATTTTGGCTTTCAAACATGGTTAGAGGGCAGCTTTGGTGCAGCATTCCATGACTTTGCAGGTTCAGTTGTGGTGCATGCTATGGGTGGTTTGCTGGCACTTGGTGCGGTGTATGTGCTGGGCGCACGCAAAGGGCGTTATGGAAAAAATGGCCAAATCAAGGCAATTCTTCCCTCTAATATCCCTTACTTGGCACTGGGTTCTTGGGTTCTTTGTGTCGGTTGGTTTGGTTTTAATGTGATGAGTGCGGCAACGGCTGAGGCTGCCTCTGGTCTTGTGGCTATTAATTCGTTGATGGCGATGGTTGGCGGCTTACTTGCGGCATTGGTGTTTGGCAAAAATGATCCGGGTTTTGTGCACAATGGCGCATTGGCAGGTTTGGTCGCTATTTGTGCTGGTTCAGACATTGTCCATCCTATGGGTGCATTGGCGATTGGTATTGTTGCGGGTGCTGGTTTTGTGATCGGTTTTCAATTTGTGCAAAAAAAGATGAAGTTGGACGATGTGCTGGGTGTGATTCCCTTGCATGGTGGTGCGGGTGTTTGGGGTGGTATTTCAGCAGGTATTTTTGGTCAAGCTGCTTTTGGCGGTGCAGGCGGTGTTAGTTTTATATCGCAATGCATTGGCACGGCCACGGGCGCATTGATCGCACTGGCGGGTGGTTTTATTGTCTACACACTGGTTGATCGGATGATGGGCTTGCGATTGTCTGAAGAGCAAGAGTATGATGGTGCAGATATTTCAGTGCATCATATCAGTGCATACCCAGAAGATGATGTAACATAAACCATCGTAATTATCCGAGGAGCATGGCTTGCGCATACTAGCGATTGAAACATCGTGTGATGAAACAGGTGTCGCCATTTATCAACAAGATAACCATCAAGGTCATGTTTTAAGCAATCACCTGTCTTCTCAAATTGCGATTCATGCGCGTTTTGGTGGTGTCGTGCCAGAGATTGCCTCGCGGGAGCATGATAAAACATTGCCGCCAATGCTTGCCGAGGTGATGCGTTCTGCTGCTTTATCATGGTCAGATATTGATGCTTTGGCGGTGACATCAGGGCCTGGTTTGATGGGGGCGTTGCTGGTAGGTACATCATTTGCCCGTGCCATGGCCATGGTTCATCAACTGCCGCTGATGCCCATCCATCATTTAGAGGGACATATTTTGGCAGCAGGCTTATCCGATAAGCTCCCCCCCATGCCTTTTGTGGCGTTACTGGTTTCTGGTGGGCATACGTTATTGGTATTGGTAAAAAAGATTGGCAATTATCAATTGTTGGGGCAAACACTGGATGATGCAGCGGGAGAATGTTTTGATAAATCTGCCCGCTTATTGGGGTTGCCGTACCCCGGTGGGCCAGAGATCGCTTTGTTGGCCAAAGAAGGTGTTTGTGGCAAATACCGATTACCGCGTCCTATGTTGCACCGAGATGGTTGCGATTTTAGTTTCTCTGGGCTTAAAACAGCCGTGCTGCATGCCAGTAAAAAAATAAACATGCATGATCATCAACAACGCTGCGACCTTGCCGCTGAAATTCAGTCTGCTATTTGTGATGTATTGATCAAAAAAACAATGCGTGCATGCACCGAACAAGGGGTTGCGCATGTTGTTTTGGCTGGCGGTGTTGCTGCCAATACCTGTTTGCGTGATGGGCTGGCGAAGGCAGCAGCGTTTATAGGAATTCAAAGCCATGTACCTCCTGCACATTACTGCACCGATAATGCAGCCATGATTGCCTATGCGGCGCATTGCCGTTTTTCTTTGGGTGAATCTGCCCCAGCCATTGATACTTGGGATGCAAACCCTCGTCAACGCTTGATTGAATAGAAGTTAAAAACAAGGTAATAACGATGGAATTATGGACAATTATTTTTATTGCTGCATTGGCAATGGCGACAGCAATGGAAGGTTATTTAGGGTTTAGGCAACGAATTTTCGTGTTAAAATACCGTGGCGTTGTGCCATCTCGCTTTGCCTCGCTGGTCGATTTAGCAGCGCATCAAAAAGCTGCTGACTATACCTTGGCAAAACAACAGCAAGGGGTTTGGGGGCAAGCTCTGGCAGTATTTTTATTGTTGTTCTGGACGATTGGTGGCGGCCTTAATGCCTTGGATCACGCTATTACGGCTATGGATTACTCGCCTTGGTTGACAGGCGTGGTTCTCATGCTGGCCTTTTTTGTGATTTCCAGCTTATTGCATGCGCCCCTTGATGCTTGGGCAACCTTTGGCATAGAGACACGCTTTGGCTTTAATAAATCAACATGGCAGTTGTACCTTGTTGACCATATTAAACAGTTGTTGCTGCTTGTGCTTATTGGCGCGCCTTTAATAGCCTTGATTTTAGGGTTAATGCAAGAATTCGGGTCGTTGTGGTGGCTGTATGCATGGTTGGTTTGGACTGCTTTTTCTTTGTTGATGATGTGGGCTTTTCCTACTTGGATTGCACCATTGTTTAACCGCTTTGAACCACTAGAAGAGGGTGAGGCACGGACGCGTATCGAAGCTTTATTGGAACGCTGTGGTTTTGCCTGTGATGGGTTGTTTGTGATGGATGGTTCACGCCGTTCAGCCCATGGCAATGCTTATTTTACAGGAATGGGAAAGAGCAAGCGTATTGTCTTTTTTGATACCTTGCTAAAAACACTCACCATTGATGAAGCGGAAGCCGTACTGGCGCATGAGCTGGGGCATTTTCATCATGGTCATGTTAAAAAACGCATCGTTAATATGATTCTTTTTTCATTGCTTGGTTTTGCCTTGCTGGGTTGGTTGATGCAACAAGCATGGTTTTACAGTGGTCTAGGTATTGATTCACCATCGCATTATACGGCTTTGTTGCTGTTTATGTTGGTACTGCCTGTTTTTTCAAGTTGGTTTTCACCGATCATGAATAAAATGTCACGCAAACACGAATTTCAAGCCGATGCCTATGCCTGTAAACACAGCAGTGGCGATGCCTTAACTCAGGCTTTAACCAAGTTGTACCGCGATAATGCTGCCACATTAACGCCAGATCCATGGTATTCCGCATGGCACGATTCCCATCCACCAGCCCCCATACGTATTGATGAGATAATCCGTAGAAGCAGTTCCGAATCAAGCTGAAAGTAGCGTCCGTTCCTTGACCTACTTTTAGCTGCTGGTGATTGTGGCTTCCCGTTGAAGACGGGAAGTCACAATATCATTTCATTGCATCCCAGCTATCCGCTGACATCATGATCTTTTACTGCTCTTCTCTGGACAGTAACGAGCGAAGTACCCTGTGCGAATTATAAAAAACAGGTGTGTGTTTTACCTCGTATTGACACCAAAATATAGGAAGAAGCTTGTTTATGGTCAAAATGAAAAATTAGCCAAGTTGATTTTATAAAAAACACTTATATATTTCAACCTTTGTTTATTTTAATAAAAAAGAAAGAATTATAAAGTATTTTAGGAATGCACCCATTCCTTATGTGATTTTTACAAAAGGTTGATACGATGATTGATATTACACTGCAAGCAGGAACAGTAGCAAAGCGCCGCGAGGATGCCATTGTCTTACCTATCATGGCAGGGCGAAAGCTAACCCCCGTCGCCGATAGCGCCCCCGATGAGACAAAAGCGTTTTTGAAAAACTTTATCCGCCGTTTTGATGCTTCGGGTGATTTCGGCGAGATAACCCTATTATATGCCGTGCCAGGACTGCACGCTTATCGTCTTGTCTTGGTTGGTGTCGGCGAAGAACGATGCATCACGCCCGATAAATTACGTCGCTTATCGGCCAAAGTTACGCGCAAACTAGAAGCCAGTGGCGCACGTTCTGCGGCATTCTATTTGGCTGATGTCGAACTCCGTCATTACACCGTTGAAGCATGCATTCAAGCTATTACCGAAGGTATTGATCTTGGTCTCTATACCTTTAATAGATATAAAAGTAAACCCAAAGAAAACACACATCCTTTGCACAGTGTGCATATTACGGTCACTTCTCGTCCGCGTAAGGAATACACCCAATGGCAACAAGCCGTGGCACGCGGCCGTATGGTTGCAGCAGGTGTAAACTTTAGCCGTGACCTTGGCAATGAACCAGGCAACACATGCACACCAGAATTTATTGGTGAACAGGCCTTGTTATTGCAAGATGAAAATTTACAGGTTGAAGTCATGGACAAAGCAGCCATTGAGGCTGCTGGTTTTCGCGCACTTTTGGCAGTGAACCAAGGCTCTGCCAAAGAACCACGCTTTATTGTATTGCGCTATTGCGGTGGCGCATCTGATGAAGCCCCTATCGCATTGGTGGGCAAGGGTTTAACCTTTGATGCGGGCGGTATCAGCATCAAACCCCCTCAGAAAATGGATGAAATGAAATTTGACATGTGCGGTGCAGCCACGGTATTGGGTATTTTTAAAGCTGCTCATGCAATGAAATTAAAAACAAACTTGCTGGGCGTTATTCCTTCAACAGAAAACCTGTTGGGGTCAGCAGCCTTTAAACCAGGGGATATTATCACCGCATACAATGGCACAAGCATTGAAGTGTTAAACACTGATGCTGAAGGGCGTTTGATTTTAGCGGACGCACTGGCTTATGCCGCAGAACAAGACCCCTGTGAAATCATTGATTTCGCAACCCTTACTGGGGCATGTGTGATCGCACTGGGTTCACAAGCCAGCGCTGTGGTGGGCAACCATCAACCAATCATCAATCGTTTGCTCAAAGCAGGCGAACGCACCCATGATCGCGTGTGGCCTTTGCCGATGTACGAAGAATACCAAGAACAAATCAATAGCCATATCGCGGATATTCAAAACATTGGCGGACGTGAAGCTGGCACCATCACTGCCGCTTGTTTTTTATCCCGTTTTGTTGCCAATTGCCATTGGGCGCACATTGATATTGCAGGTACAGCTTGGGACATGAAAGGCAGTGATCTGGCTGTTAAAGGCGCGACTGGCGCAGGTGTTCGACTTACACTGGATTATTTAATGCATCGTTTTGAGAGTGATATTGCCGTAGAAGAATCAGAACCATTGGATGAATGATACGCCGCATAAGGGCATACTCATAAGTATGTCCTTTATCTTTATGTTGCTTGCCCCCATATATTACTACAATCTACCCTTGTTTTTTTGGATCAATGGCTGGAACCCTTGGTTATTGGATCCCGTTTTTGGTGTGCTCAGTGGTTTTGGTGATGGTCTGGTCATTGCGTTAATTGTTGCGGTTATTTCTTTTTATCGCTTGCGCTTGGGCATTGCTGGACTCCTTGCCTTTATTGTTTCTGGTTTGTTGGCTCAATTATTAAAACGTATGTTTGATCTACCTCGCCCCCCTGCCGTATTTGAGCACGTACATCTGCTCGGCCATGCCTTGCAAAGTCATAGCTTCCCATCGGGGCATGCCACATCATGCGGTGTAATGCTGCTGCTGGGCGTGTTATTATGGTCGACAAAAAGCTGGCAGGCATGGTTGTTTGCCGTGCCTTTTATGCTTGCTGCGCTTGGACGTGTTTATGGCGGCGTTCATTTTCCTGTTGATGTATGGGTTGGTCTATGGATGGGTTTGTTGACCATGTGGGGATGTTGGTGGCTATCTGCTCGCCTACCCATCGTTGCATGGCAAGCTTCACCATGGTTGCCTCGTATATTAGGTGTGATTGTTATGATTGAAGCAGGGGTTTTAGGGCTTGGTTACCCTATGCAACCCGTCACAGCTCAACCATTAGCAGCGATACTTCCCCCTGTTGCGTTGTTTTTGCTTTGGCAGTATTGGAAGAAGACTATAGCATCCCCGCTGAAAGCAGCATAAATACAAGCATTTTTTAACACAAAATACCACACACATTACCGACGAGATACTGGAGTATAAAGCATGGGTTTAGCATCTTGTGAAGAGCTATTGGAAGAACTTCGTTGTGGCCGAATGATTATTTTGGCCGATGATGAAGAGCGTGAAAATGAAGGTGATTTGGTGATGGCAGCAGAATGGGTCACCCCTGAAGCCATCAATTTTATGGCGACCCATGGACGCGGGTTAATTTGCCTTGCGATGGAAAAAGAACAAGCAGACCGCATGAACTTAGGTTTGATGGTAGCCAATACGAACGCCAAATTTAAAACAAATTTTACGGTTTCTATTGAAGCTGCAGAGGGTGTAACCACAGGCATTTCGGCTTATGATCGCGCACACACCATTCGCACGGCGATTAATGCTGCGGTGAAAACTGAAGATATTCATACCCCAGGCCATATTTTCCCATTGATCAGTCAAGCAGGCGGCTTACTCGTTCGGGCAGGGCATACGGAAGCAAGTGTGGATTTGGCACGCATGGCAAAGTTGCACCCCAGCGGTGTGATTTGTGAGATTATGAATGACGATGGCACCATGGCGCGTATGCCAGAGCTTAAAAAATTTGCGCGCAAGCACAAGCTTAAAGTTGGTTCGATTGCCGATATTATTCGCCATCGTTTAAAACATGATTCATTGGTTAAAAATGAAGTGTCGGTTCGTTTACCAACAGAGTTTGGTGAATTTACCCTGCGGGGTTACAGCAATGTGATTGACCAAGCTGAACACGTTGCCTTGATTATGGGTCAACCAAAAGCCGATACACCTTGTTTGGTTCGTGTGCATTCAGAGTGCTTGACTGGGGATGTTTTTACTTCCCGCCGCTGTGACTGCGGTTCGCAACTGCATTCTGCCATGCGACAGGTCTCAGCAGTGGGTGAGGGTGTTATTTTATACCTCAGGCAAGAAGGACGCGGTATTGGTTTGTTCAATAAACTGCGCGCTTATCAACTGCAAGATGCCGGTCACGATACCGTAGAAGCAAACCATAAGTTAGGTTTTAAAGCAGATTTGCGTGATTATGGTATTGGCGCGCAAATTTTGCGTGATATTGGTGTGCGGCAACTTCGCCTGCTTACCAACAACCCTAAAAAAATCGTCGCCTTGGATGGTTATGGGCTAGAAGTAGTGGAACGTGTACAATTACAAACGGTAGCACATGCGGATAATATTCAATATTTACAAACAAAAAAAAATAAAATGGGTCACTTATTGACCATGAGCGATACTATAAATGAGTCTTAATGCACCCCACTTAGCTGGCACAGTCAATGGGCATGGTATGCGAGTGGGCATTGTTGTCAGTCGCTTTAACAGCGTGATAACGAAAGCCCTGCTAATAGGCGCGCAATCAGCCTTGCGACAACATGGTTGCAAGGATGAAGCGATGACTATTGTTCATGTTCCTGGTGCTTTTGAAATTGGCACCATTGCCATGGCAATGGTAAAAAATACTCGGTTTGACGCGATTGTTTGCCTGGGTTGTGTGATTCGTGGCGATACCGCACATTTTGATTATGTTTGCCAAGGTGTTATGAATGCCATTGGTGCGCTAGCCCTGCGCGGTGATGTTGGTGTTGGCAATGGGGTATTGACGGTTGATACTTTGGCGCAAGCCCATGAACGCATCGGTGGTAAACATGGGCATAAAGGCGAAGAAGCAGCATTAACTGCGATTGTGGTTGCTTCTGCCTTAAAGGATTTATGTGATGGTCAACGCTAAAAAACATACTGGTTTAAACCGGCATCAAGCGAGAGAATCGACACTGGAAGTATTGTATGCATGGCAAAGTGGTGCTTTTGACATGGCTGATTTGCCCACACACATCAACGATCGACTCAACCAAACAGACCGTCAACAGCAAGATGAAAAATACATGCGCGAAGCACTTTCATTCATCACACAAGAACGCACAACATTGGATAGCACACTTGAATCACTGGTCAAACGCAGTTTGCGCAGCATTGCCATATTGGAGCTAAATATTCTTCGCATCGCATTGTGGGAATTACAACAGCGTTTGGAGATTCCTTATCGGGTAATCATTAATGAAGCATTGGAGCTGGCCCGCGATTATTCAGGCGAAACAGCACGCGGGTTTATCAATGGACTGTTGGATAAGATGGCTTCCCAATTACGCCCCGATGAGTTTTTAAAAAGCCAAGCGAAAGATAGACGAGGGAAATAAACGTTTAAACAGCGAACCAGAAAAAATGCATCGTTGATGAAAGGGCAAGCAGCGCACAATAGAATTAAGTGTTGAAAAAATAAATCAACTACGCACAAAATGTAACACTTCCCCTGATGAATAACGAATTACGATGACAATTATGTATCTCCGTTCCTATATAGTTACTCATTCAGCCTGTACATATATATGCTGCACGCGATACAAGGAAAATACCATGGCTTACCGTAAACTTGTCACATTTGACTGGGCGATGAAAAAGCTACTTCGTAGCAAAGCGAATTTTGCTATTTTGGAAGGTTTTCTCAGTGAGCTTTTGTATGACGATATCACCATCACCGAGGTTCTGGAATCAGAAGCCAATAAAGAACATACATGCGATAAATACAACCGCGTTGATCTAAAGGTACGCAATGCCGCTGGTGAGTTGATTATTATTGAGGTGCAGTACGAAGGAGAGGTGGATTATTTGCAACGTATTCTCTACGGCGTATCCAAAACCATTAGCGAACACATCTCCTCTGGCGAAGGCTACGAGCATGTTTGCAAGGTAATTTCTGTCAATATTCTCTATTTTGACCTAGGGCATGGCGAAGATTATGTTTACCACGGAACAACTCGCTTTCATGGGCTGCATAGCCACGATGAATTACAACTCAGTGAGGAACAACGGGATTATTATAAAAAACAACGTGTGTTTGAATTTTATCCTGAATACTATCTTTTAAAAATCAACCAGTTTGATGACATTGCCAAAGACAAGTTGGATGAATGGATCTATTTTTTAAAAAATGAGGATATCAAAAGCAACTTCACCGCCAAAGGCTTAAAAGAGGCCAAAGAAACATTGGATATTATGAAGTTATCAAAGAAACAACAACTGGCTTTTGAATCTCATCTGGAAGATTTACGCCTGCAAGCGAGCATGGTAAAATCTACTTATGGTGTAGGCATGATGAAGGGGCGCAAGGAAGGCAGAGAAGAAGGCAGAGAAGAAGGAATAAAGGAAGGACGAGAAAAAGGACAAGTAGAAGGCGAACGTCTTGCTTCTATCCGAATTGCCACCTTGCTTCTGAACGACTTGGATGATGAAACTATTGCAGCAAAAACAGAATTAAGTGTTGAAAAAGTAAGCCAGCTACGCACAAAATATAACACTGCCCCTGATGAATAACGGCAGCATCTGATCCTTTTGTCTTGCTTGTATTAAAAATCATAACTACCCATAAAGTGTAGGAAAATCATATAAAATCCGACATCCTTCATGTCTTGGTTTACACTTTAGTTAACTTGCCCCTCGTTCCCACGCTCCTGCGTGGGAATGCATACACAGTGGCAGAATGATAGGCTGGTATGGATTCCCACGCAGAGCATGGGAACCAGAAGATGTTGGGATTCGCTTCCCTCGCCACCAACCTACAAGGTGGTAAAGTGTCAACTACTTTTGGTCGAATATGAAGGATGCCTGATTTCGCTACGCGTTCTATTCTCGCAGCCTCTTGCCTGAGTTTATTTAGGTTAAATCCATTAAATCATCATAATCATCGTCATATTCCCCACCGTCCCCCGTTTGCTGATCAATAATCGCTTGTAACAATGACAGCACCAATGTTTTAGAATCATCCACCTTACGGGGATCACAAGGAATAATGGTTGTATTCCCTATATTAAGCTCTGCAACCAACTGATTAATGGGTTTTGCGCCTGCGACATCGCGTTTGGTCGCACCGATGATAATAGGGTCATCAGAGCGTTCCCGATAATACTGAAACATACCCTTACCCTCATCAATGGCGCGTTGGCTGCTGGAATCGATTAAAAAAATGGTTCCCAACGCCCCTTTAGACAAAATCCTCCACATAAAATTAAAGCGTGATTGGCCTGGCGTGCCAAACAAATGAACATCCAAATGCTCATCCACATGCAAGATACCAAAATCAAGCCCTACTGTGGTCATGCCTTTGAATTGCGACAAAGCATCGGTGGCTCGCACATCTTTACCCGAAGATTGCTCATCGCTGATATGACGAATCAACGTCGTTTTACCTGCATTGAAAGGCCCAGTAATTAAAATTTTAGCAATTTCTTTTCTGGCCATGGTTATGATCCTTTCCCTTTAATACCTTTAATGCGCTGAAAAATTCTACTGGCAACACTAGAAATACCTACCCCATAATGTTGCTTTTGCGTTGGTTTTTGCCTACTGAGTGGCCGCTTCATTAATCCACAAACGTATGCCAACACGACAACTTTCAAGCGAATTGACAAGGTGTCTATGCTAATCACACCATCTAAAAAATCTGCGGGGCGAAAGTCAGGTGATGACAATGATTGCCTATACAACAAACTTGCACACAGCTCAAGGTGGTAGTCGTCAAACTGCAAGGGCATGCTTTCAATTCGTACCGCAGGAAGTGTGCTGAGCATTTTGGCAAGGTTATGACAAAAGCGTTCATCCCAATCCAAACTTTCTAGCAAATTACCGACCACAACAGTGGGTGATATGCTGCCTAGAACATCCTGTTTTTTTTCTTCCCAGTGTGCGTCTTGCATGGGCTTGGTGAAAAAATGTTTTAATGGTGTTTCAACAGTATGCGAAGCCAATTGTCCCTCGTGAAAGGGTATGCGACCCGCAAACCCTAATTGCGTGATAAATGCCAGCGTTCCCGTTTGCTTTTTTTCAACTATTTTTCTAAATAAACTGAAATGTACAAAACTAATAGGATAGTCTTTTTCTACATTAGCATCTTGCATACAACCCCACATACACCGCCAACGTTGGATTCTTATAAGAATATGTTTTCAGGCGTCTGAAAATTTGCAAAATCCTCCCCCCTTTAGCGTTTTATATAAAACAAAACATTAAAGCAAAACTTCACCTTGCTCTGCCATCTTTAGAAAAAACTTCCAAACACGCAAGTACTTTTAAAAACAGCGCAGAAACCTTAGCCTGCTCGGCATGAAAAGCAATCTTCTTACTGGTAATGAATTAAACAAAGCCGTGCAACTTGACCCAACGCGGGAATTAATCACTGTGGGGGCGATTGCTAACAAACCCATTGCAGAAGATGTAAGCCTCGCATTGTTAAACAAGCAACGCCAGGAATTGGGAAGAGATGGCGAATTTATTGGTAAATCAACCACCTGCATGTATGTGGATGAACACCATGTTATCAAAATCAATCAACAATGTCGTTTTACAGATGGTCGCGTTGCCCTTCGCTGGGTCGAGCTTCGCTTGGACAAAGAGCGAAAAATTGCGCTTTATCATCCATCACGTACATGGTTTCTTTATCAAGATAAAGGCGGGTGGTTGGCTGGAAACATCACCATTCGCCTGCAAGCTTTTCATCAGATGTTTGAACAAAAAAACTTGAAAAGTGATGACGCATTGCCATGGATTATTCAAGTGTGTGATAAGTACCTGTGCCACGCATCCAGACAAAAAGACCGCTTGGATGAAGGGTTGTCTAATTTTGGACTGGATGGCAAAATACTTTATTATTTGGATGATGATATTTTTGCTTGGGATCATTTTCATGCTTTTAGTGCTTTGTTGGCGGGATGGTTTCGACGCTACAGCAGCAGTTGGTTTCATTGCGAAGCAACCGAGCAGTTGGGCGAAGAAATCAAGCGCATGCTAACATGCTATTTTAACGATGATAGCAGCATTGATGCCCCTCAAATTATAGCAGCGCAAATCAAGGTCATGTTTTTTCCGACGGGTGCCATTGAAAATGCGGCACTGGCTTTTCGCGAAGCACTGCTTCGACACCCCGTGGGAATCATTAACGGTATGCAGCAGGCACAAGGCGAGATTCTGGAACAATTTTCTGCTTATTTTGATGATGACGAACCCATAGCGTTACTGGGTGATATTCATGCCAATGCCCCAGCCTTTGAAGCAGTATTGGCGCGTATTCGCCAATTAAAAATCAATCGAATTTTTGTGGTGGGGGATATTGTTGGCTACGGCCCCCACCCAGTAGAATGTATAGAGATGTTACAAAAAGCAGGAGGGTTTTCGTTACGAGGCAACCATGACCATGCCATTGGCAGTGATCAAACTGTGCGTACCATGAGTGAATCCTCCACATGGGTTGCCAGTTGGACGCAACAAAAGATCGCCAAAAAACACCGGGATTACTTAACAAACCTACCCATGCGTTTACTCAACCGCCCTTGGATGGCTGTGCATGGCGCACCTGTGGATCAAACATTTTTTAATGCTTATGTGTACGATCGAACGGCTGAAAAAAATTTGCAGCACATGATGAATGAAGGCTATTTATTTTGCATTCATGGACACAGCCACATTCAGGGTGTGTACCTCATGCAGTGGGAGAGTCGTGTGCGAAAAATAACAAATCAAAAAGAAATCGACCTTGCCACGCCTGCTACTGCAAAGTTAATCTGCCCAGGGTCTGTCGGTCAACCCCGAGATGGCAATACGCAGGCTGCTTTTTCTGTTTTGTACCCAAACGAACAACGCTTGGTCAACTACAGGGAAGCATACCCGGTCCATCAAACCATTCAAGATATGATTATTCATCGCTTTCCAGAGCAGTTGATTGAACGATTGCGGCAGGGTTTGTAGGCGCGCTCGCTCCTTTATGAAGGTGTTGTCGCTTGCTATTTGTCGCTTGTTTTCTAGCATTCAACCATGCAATTAACGATGTATTCTGATTATTCTTTGCGTATTTTACTGCACCTCGCAGCGCATAAAGATCGTTTAATTCCGCTTACTGAGATTACGACCTTGCACAATGTTTCCCACCATCACTTGGTGAAGGTGGTTCAAAACTTGGTGGCACAAGGTTACGTACGAACCATCAGAGGGAAATCTGGCGGCATGCAATTGGCGATGGATGCTGAAATATTAAACATTGGTGCTGTGGTGCGCACCACAGAGCCACACATGAATTTATTGGAATGTTTCGATCAAAAAACAAATACCTGCCCATTGACGGACAAGTGCCGCCTTAAAGGTGTGCTGTATCAGGCACGGAAAAACTTCATGGACACATTGGATGCCTATACCCTTGCTGATATGTTGTAACGCAAAAGACCAGTGCTTTGAACTATTGTTTTTTGGCATCCTTCATGTCTTGGTTTACACTTTAGTTCACTTGCCCCTCGTTCCCACGCTCCTGCGTGGGAACGCATACACAG
>JAUZQQ010000013.1 GCA_030950905.1 Mariprofundaceae bacterium | reverse complement strand
AGTGCTGTTATTGGCGTTATGTTATCATCTGTTGGCATATTTTTTTATTTGAATCAAACGTTTAAAAAAGAAAGTATGAATACCCTCGCTCAAGTGACCGATGTCGTTGCTCAAAATATAGTGGCTGCACTTGAATTCGATGATCTTGATGCGATTCAATCCACCCTTGATGGGTTTCGCAACAACGAATATATTCACAGCGCATTTGTCTACAACCTTAACCAAAAAGAGATCGCGGATTATCAAAAATCAGATGATGAGGTCGATGAACACAAGGCCTTGGTGCAAGAGCAAAATATACTGAATGATCTCACCCTACCCTTTGAATATATTTTGCCCGAAGATATATTGGTTAGCCGCCCTGTTTATTCTGAGGGTGAATACCTTGGCACACTGACGGTTGTTTCTGATACTGAGCATTTGCAAGATATGCTTTTTTCGTTGTTACTGATGATGCTGTTGGTCGCTGCTGTTGCGATTCTTCTGGTCTTTGTCTTGGCTTTTCGAATCCAACACATGTTTACTGCACCTGTTTTGCAACTTCAATCGGCAATGGCGAACTTTGCTGCAAACCCTGATGATGCGACCCGTGCATACCACGCTTCACATGATGAGTTTCAAGCCCTTTGCGAGGGTTACAACCACATGGTTGATGTGATAAAAGAGCGCAAACGAGAACTTGTTTTTCAACGTGCCGCACTGGATGAACACGCTATTGTTACCACGATTGATGCTGCTGGCTTCATTATTGAGGTGAATGATCAATACTGTGAGGTTAGTGGTTACAGCAGCGATGAATTAATTGGAAAAAACCACCATCCATTCCTTTCTGATGCCCACCCAGCATCGTTTTATGAAAATATTTGGCGTATTATTTCACGGGGCAAGGTGTGGCGAGGCGAGGTGAACAGCAAGGCGAAAGATGGTCATTATTATTGGGTGGCAACAAGCATTGTTCCTTTTATTGATGCACACGGCAAGCCATTCAAATACATAGGTGTTCACACAGATATTACAACGCGAAAAGAAGCCGAAGAAACCATGCGTAAGGCGCGTGAATTGGCCGAAGAAAGCACCAGAGCCAAGTCAGACTTTTTATCCATGATGAGTCATGAAATTCGCACGCCCATGAACGCAATTATTGGCATGACCCATCTTGCTTTGCAAACACAATTAACGCCCAAGCAACAGGACTATTTGAACAAAACAGAAATATCTGCACGCTCATTGTTGCTGTTGATCAATGATATTTTGGACTTTTCTAAAATCGAGGCAGGCAAACTGGAGATGGAATCCATCCCTTTTGATTTGGAAAAAGTGTTGGATGACTTGTTAACTATCATTGATTTTAAGGCACAAGAAAAGGGGCTGGAAATTTATTTTTCCATTGCCCCTGATGTCCCCCTTGCATTAATGGGTGATCCGCTGCGGTTAGGGCAAATTTTACTGAATCTTGCCAGCAATGCGATCAAATTTACCGAACGCGGAGAAATCACTGTAAAGATAAGTCTGGAATCGATCATGGAAAGTCAGCAACCCCTATTGCGTTTTGAGGTACAAGACACAGGCATTGGCATGAGCAAGGAGCAGCAAGCTTTATTGTTTCAGTCATTTAACCAAGTCGATGCCTCAATCACCCGTAAATATGGCGGTACGGGGCTGGGTCTAACCATCAGCAAGCGTTTGGTTGCGATGATGAACGGTGATATTCATGTTGAAAGCACGCCCAATATTGGCAGTTCATTTATTTTCACCGCTAGATTTTGTTTAAGCGAAGAAAAGAAACAAGTGTTGCCCAACACGTTGGAAAAACTGTCTGGTATGCGTGTATTGGTGGTTGATGACAGTGAAACATCGTTGATCATCATGCGTCAATACTTGGAGCTTTATAAGTTTCATGTAGATACTGCCCGTTCAGGTGCTGAAACCATCAAAAAGCTGGCACAAAACACCACACCCTATGATATGATTTTTATGGATTGGAGTATGCCTGGCGATGATGGTCAAGGCATCAATGGTGTTGAAACTATTCAACAGATACGAAAAGATAGCAGCAATAAAACAATGCCCGCCATTATTATGGTTACTGCCCACGCCCGTGATGAGGTGTTAGAACAAGGCAAAGGTATAAGCTTGGATGGTTTTATTACCAAGCCCATAAATCAATCCATGCTGATGGATGCCGTAATCAACACATTAGGGGGTGACACGGGCGATGAGATCCATGGACGCATAACAAACAAGAATAACATCGGTGAAAACATATTCCATGGCGCGCGTATTCTTATTGCCGAAGACAATGCCATCAATCAACAAATAGCCAAAGAAATTTTAGAGCAAGCAGGCTGCGTCGTCACCATTGCCAACAATGGACGTGAGGCTACAACGCAAGTTTCGGCGCAATCTTTTGATGCGGTCTTAATGGACTTGCAAATGCCTGAAATGGATGGTTACACTGCCACACGATTGATTCGCAAAGATTTCTCTTATGATGAACTGCCGATTATTGCCATGACTGCGCACGCCATGAAAGAAGAAAAAGATAAGTGCCTTGCCGCTGGAATGAATGGGCATACCAGCAAGCCTATTGATATTCATGCCTTGTTTGAAGAGTTACAAAAATGGATTAAAACGGGTGAAAACTCAGTGCAAAAGGGAAACAACACCAATAAAGTTAGCAAGCAAGATACAATGATCGTTGATACAGAAGCATGTTTGCTTACATTGGGTGGCAATACAATGCTATTGGAAAGGATTTTGCGAACATTCTATCAGCAATTCCATGGTGCAATGCAACAATTAAACCAGATGCTTGCTAACAATGACTTCAAAGAAGCGGAACAATTAATGCATGAGATCAAAGGAACATCAGGAAATATCTCTGCCATGCCGCTCTACCATGCAGCAACATCTTTGGATGATGCACTTCGTCAGACATTAAGCGGAGAAAACATAAATCTATCACCCATGGTACAAGAGTTTGAACTGCGTTTGACTGAAATTCTTCTGTTTATAACGGTTTCTGTTGGTGTCATAAAAGTGGAATGAATAACAAGTATTAGGTATATATATCAGTACTTTAGTGTTAAAATAAAGCCTTAAATTTCCTTTTAAAAAGGCTCTATTTTGATTGATAATCCAGC
>JAUZQQ010000012.1 GCA_030950905.1 Mariprofundaceae bacterium | reverse complement strand
GGTAGTGTTAAATCGAGCATACAATATTCCCCATGCGTTCTGTTAATTTCATGTTCTCACGGTAATCAATGGGGATTATGATTAAACTGGGGCCTGTTTCGGAAAATGCGGTGTGCAGTGCGTTTTGCAAATCAATACTTTTTTCCACCTGATGCCCCGACCAGCCAAATGATTCGGCGAGCAACATCCAGTTGGGGTTGCCAAAATGAAGGTCTGTATGGTGGCCAAATTGGTTTTGCTGCTTCCATGCGATCAAGCCGTAGGCGTGATCTTCCCAAACCATGACCACAATATTGCTGTCAAGTCGCTTTGCGGTTTCCATTTCTTGCACGTTCATCATAAACCCTGCATCACCGCAAATCGCTAAAATTTTTCGATCAGGATGCACCAACGATGCTGCAATAGAGCCGGGTAGGGCAAAACCCATCGAGCAAAAACCGTTGGGAATTAAACAGGTGTTCGGTTCGTGGCATTGGTAGTGCCTTGCAATCCACATTTTATGCGCGCCGACATCAGAAAGTAGGATATCATGGCTGCCCATTACCGCACGCACATCAGCCAGCACCTTTTGTGGCCGAATAAGTGGCGCTGTTTGATCATCGGCATACTGGCATAGATCTTTCTGCATTTGGCGACGTGTTTCACGCTGTTGTGAAAAATTGCGCTGCACTGCCCCCAGCTTTGCAATGCTGGCATTGATGGTGGCAAGTGTATGGGTTAAATCGCCAACCAACTCCAATTCAGGGTGGTAGTGTTCATCAATCTCGGCGGGTTGAAAATCAATATGAATAATATGTTTGTTGCGGTTGGCGTTCCATAAACGGGGGTGATACTCAACCATGTCATAACCCAGTGTAATCACTAAATCGGCAGCATCAAGGGCGCATGCGACCACATCTTTGGCTTGCAAGCCAATGGTGTAGAGACAGTAATCGGCATCGGCATCGACACAACCTTTGGCCATGAAAGTATTGATTACGCCAATGCCCACTGTTTCACAAAACGCACGAAGTTCGGCGCTGCTGCCATGACGAACACAACCATTGCCCACTAAAATAATGGGTCGTTTGGCACGGCGTAACATCTGAAAAGCGCGCTCAACTTCTTGTGGATCTGCCACAGGACGATGGTAATGACGTGGTTTCATGGGCTGTGCATGGACTGTTAATTTGGCAATATCTTCGGGCAGTTCAATGTGGCATGCACCAGGTTTCTCACTTTCAGCCAGACGCACAGCCTTGCGCACGATCTCGGGCACGGACGCAGGGTGTAGAATGGTGGTCGCCCATTTTGTAACAGGACGAAACATGCTGACCACATCCATAATCTGGTGCGATTCTTTATGCAAACGTGTCGATGCGCCTTGCCCCGTAAGCACCAGCATAGGTACACGATCCATATTGGCATTGGCAACGCCTGTGATTAAATTTGTTGCCCCAGGCCCTAGCGTACCAAGGCATGCCGCAGCGTGACCCGTCAAACGTCCGTAGGCTTCAGCCATGAATGCAGCACCTTGTTCGTGGCGCGTTAAAATAAAACGGATAGAATCAGATTGCTCCAAGGCAATCATAAAATCAGCGTTTTCTTCCCCTGGTACGCCGAAGATGTATTCAATTCCTTCTTGCTCAAGGCAGTGTACCAGCAATTCTGATGTTTTCATGGTTTTATCCTTTCAAAGCGGTTGAATAAATAACGGTCATTTTTTCAGTTTGCATGTCGTGCATGGTGTAGGGAATACCACCCGTCGCCAAGCCTGAATGCTTTAACCCTGCAAAAGGCATCCAGTCCACACGAAACGCCGTATGATCATTGACCATCACGGTTGAGGCAGCCAAGCGCGAGGAAACATACAACGCGGTATCTATAGTTTGGGTATATACAGCAGCTTGAAAAGCCACCTCCAAGGCATTCGCCTGCGCAATGGCAGCATCCAAATCAGTAAACGGATAAATGCACACCACAGGGCCAAAAATTTCCATCGTTGATACTTTACTCGAAGCAGAAGGGCCAAAAATCACCGTAGGGGCAAAACAATGCTGATCTACACGCTTGCCACCACACAACAATAGACCACCCGATGCAACAGCTTCATCAACCCATGATTGAATGCGTTTGACTTCGCTAGCACGAATCAAGGGGCCAACATCTGTTTTCTCGGATAAAGGGTTACCAACGTGCAGCGCACTTGCTTGCTGTGCTATTTTATTGGCCAGATCACGGGCGATCGACGCATGAACAAACATGCGCTGAATTGAGACACAGACCTGACCTGCATGGTAAAATGCCCCTTTGATAAAACCTTGCATGGCAGCATCAACATCAACATCTTGCGCCACAATAACAGGGGCAACGCCGCCGTGTTCCAAGGCACAGCGCGTTCCAGCAGCCAGTTTTGAACGCAAATACCAGCCCACTTTTGCACTGCCAATAAAGCTAAAAAATGCAACCCGTTGATCGCTCACTAAGGCCTCGGACAACGCAGTCGTTGCAGGTATAATCCATTGACACCATGCCTCAGGAAGCCCCGCAGCATGAAAAATTTTCACCAGTTGAATACACGATAACGGCGTGTCTTTGGCAGGCTTGATGATCACAGGGCAGCCCACCGCAATCGCAGGGGCTATTTGATGGGCAATAAGGTTTAACGGGTGGTTGAATGCACTGACCGCGAGCACCACGCCAATGGGTTCTTGTTCCACCCATGCAATACGGTGGTTTGAAGCAGTGTTTGTACCCATCACGGGGGCTGTGGCACTTTTTGTACGCAAGGTATCGACGCATATGCGAATGCTGTCGATGCAGCGCACCATCTCAATGCGCGAATCAATGATCGGTTTTCCGCCTTCTTCTGCCGCCAATGCAGCGAGGGCTTCAGCTTGCTCTTGCATCAAACTTATCGCCCGTTCAAGTATCGCAATACGATGCACTGTGGTCAGCCAATCTTGCTTGCTGGCAAACAATGCAGCAGCATTGCATAAGGCTTGTTCAACCGCCATCTCGTTGGAGCTTGCTACGGTGGCAATAAGGTGCTCATCGTAGGGTGAGAAAACGTCGATGTTTGCCCCGCCCGAATGTTTTTCAGGGGCAATCATTTGTGGAAAGTGTGCGACTGGATTGATGTTCATGCGTTTACTCCTTGTGTTGACCATGTGGATAACCCTCGGTGGCCACAGGGTGGCGTATGTCTAGTCCCATGCTGCGACCATCAGGCATCACCACCCGCGCATGTTTGCGCTGCAATTGACGGGGGTCTTGAACGCCACAGGAATGTGCAATCACCCCAATATCATGAATAATGTTGGTTACATAGTGCTGCACCCGCACCGCCTTGTCTTTGGGGTCAAGGCCACGTTGTAATCTTTTTTGATGGGTGGTAATGCCTGTAGGGCAACTGTTTTTGTGGCATTGCATGGCCTGAATACAACCCAAGGCCAGCATAAAACCGCGTGCTGAAACAACAAAATCCGCCCCCATGCACAATGCCCACGCCACGCCAGAGGGTGTGATTAATTTTCCCGAACAAATTACCCGCACCCGATCGCGTAGACCGTAAGCGATCAAATGATCCATCAACATGGGTAGGCTTTCTTTTAACGGCAAGCCCATGAAATCCATCAAGGGTTGCGGGGCAGCACCCGAGCCGCCATCAGAACCATCCAAGGTGATAAAATCTGGTGCTGAAGCATCGCCACGGCGTTTGATTTCATCAAACAAATGATCCAACACATTGCAGCCACCAATAACCAGTTTAAAACCAACTGGCTTGCCCGTTCGTTCACGAATATGTGCCACCATATCCAACAATGCAGCAGGGCTATTAATATCTTCGTGACGATTGGGGCTAATAGAATCCACGCCTTCTTTGATACCGCGAATTAGCGCGATTTCGGGCGTGACTTTAACAGCAGGAAGAATACCGCCCTTGCCTGGTTTTGCCCCTTGGCTTAGCTTGATTTCAAACATGCGCACCTGCGGAATGGCTGCCAAGCGATCAAGGTGGTGATCGGACAATTGCCCCTCTTGATCACGAACGCCGTATTTCGCCGTACCAATTTGCACCACAATATCGCAGCCGCCTTCCAGATGGTAAGAGGAGAGTCCACCCTCGCCTGTGTTCAGCCAACACTTCGCCTTGGCTGCCCCGTGCGAAAGTGCTTGCACTGCCACTTTAGAGATTGCACCATAACTCATGCCCGATATATTAAACACGCTCGTTGCTTCGAAAGGCATGCGGCAATCTGCACCGATGAATAAAGATTGTGTGGGCGCAGCATCAACATCCAATGTTGGGTATGGGCAATTAACAAAGCTGATGCTGCCTGCGGGTGATGCATCACGGGTGGAGCCAAAAGGAATGGTGCTATCAATATTTTTGGCAGCGCGATAAACCCATTCACGCAACGCACGATTAAAAGGCATTTCTTCGCGATCCATGGCAAAAAAGTATTGACGAAAGAATGTGCCCAAATGCTCAAACAACGCACGAAAGCGACCAATCACAGGGTAATTGCGTCGAATGGCACTTTTTGTTTGCGCCACATCTAGCACAAAGACGATAACAATGACCATGCAGCCTATGCCCATTAACGCCAAAAAGAATGAAGGAAATCCTGTGTAAATAAGGTCAATAATATCCACTGCCAATTCCTCCATGATG
>JAUZQQ010000114.1 GCA_030950905.1 Mariprofundaceae bacterium | reverse complement strand
ATTTTCATCGGTGTGATCAAACACTTTCCCATAAATATCCAATACTGTGGTCTCTTTATAAGCCATTTTATTTTCACCAATAGTCACACGTTGGGAAAAGGAGATGGTTTTTGCATTATTTGCCATAAAGGGTGACTGGATGATTTTCCACTGTGGATCATCCAGTGCCGCTGAAACTTGCAATACCACTTCGCCTGAAGAGTTTACTTCTCCATCATAAACACCACCTGCGAGTAGGCAAACAGCGCGTGGTATGGTCACAGAGTGAATGATGGTATTGGTTTTTTCTTCCCATATCCAATAACCAACTTGGTCATGAAAAACATTATTATTGGATTTTTTTTGAACAACTTGATGGTAACGAATCACAGCCAAAAGTTGTGATTCGGCATTTTTTACGTGACCTATATCGGCGTATGTGATCGTTTCATGGTAAGGGTTTCTTTCACATCCATCTTCCTCTGGCGCAACATCCATCCCCTTATCACCCGTCCATACACCAATTAACTTTCTCAATGGACCATAATTTATTTCATTCGACATAACGCATCCTTTTTTTGTTTTTTACGATAATATTTATATCGAATTTCTACGGCATATAGCATCGCCTCCTAAAATGAACCCAACCAAACGATAGCACTGTAACGTCCCAGTTTTCCCAGCAAAACAAGTGCAACAAACCAGCACCAATGAAAACGCAACAAACCAGCAACAAAACACAAAGGATCACCCACAACAGGTAACCAAGCAAAGAGTAAGGCAATGCCGCCAAAGCGTTGGAAATACACTTCTGCTTGTTGCTGACGTTTGGGTGAAACCTGCAAGCAAGCAGGCATGCGGTAGCGTGATGCTTGCATTGTTTTTTTGCCATAATAGCCCATGGCATAGGTGATGGTGCTACCCATAACATTGCCCACCGTGGCTATACCAATGCACCCTATTTTAGAAGAGCCTTGTTGTATATCGTACAACAACAAAAGCTCTGAACCACCAGGGAATAACGTGGCAGAAACGAGGGCAGAAAAAAACAAGGTGATAAGTTCGATGGGGGCAGGCATGGTTGATGCCTTTGTTTAATTTTTATGCGTTAAGCTCACCGGTCATGCGCCGTGATGATGGCGTGGTTCTGGCTTCTCCTTGCAGTCCTAGCTTGGCAAAAAGACGCACATCAGCATCTTCCGCTTGATTGTTTGCCGTTAATAACTTTTCACCATAAAATATTGAATTGGCTCCCGCAAGAAAACACAACGCTTGTATTTCATCGGCCATGGTTTCTCGCCCAGCAGATAAGCGCACGTAAGAGCTTGGCATGGTAATTCGTGATACGGCAATGGTGCGTACAAATTCTAACAAATCAAAGTCGGCGACATCAGCCAAGGGTGTGCCTTCGATGCGAATCAACATATTAATAGGAACCGATTCAGGGTGGGGATCCATGCGCGCCAATTGTGCAATCAAACCAGCCCGATGCAGTCGGGTTTCACCCATGCCAACAATACCGCCGCAACAAACATTCATAGCGGCGTTGCGCACGTGTTTTAAAGTATCAAGCCGATCTTGATACTTGCGGCTAGAGATAATGCCATCATAAAACTCAGGTGCAGAGTCCAAATTATGGTTGTAATAATCAAGCCCTGCGTCCTTTAATGCTTGTGCTTGTGTTTGGCTTAACATGCCCAAGGTGGCACAAGCCTCCATGTCTAATAATTTAATTTCGCGCACCATAGCGAGTACGGCTTCAAATGCTCTTCCCTTCGGTTCACGCCATGCCGCGCCAATACAAAAACGTGTTGCCCCGCGCGCCTTGGCATCTTGTGCAGCAGCAACAACGGCATCTTTAGCCATCAATACCTCTGATTTCACATTGGTGTTGTAATGGCTGCTTTGTGGGCAGTACTTACAGTCTTCGGGGCAGCCGCCCGTTTTAATGGATAATAGCGTCGATCGTTGTACTGTGTTCGGGTCAAAATATTGACGATGGCACTGTTGCGCTTGAAACATAAGATCGTTAAAAGGTAAATTAAACAAGGTTTCAATTTCTTCGATGGTCCAATCAAAGCGCATCATTATTCTCCCTTTTTTTGTATCAGTGCGCGCAATTCTTGCGTTAAGTTGGCGTATTGTTGATGGAACATCAGTTTTGCATGGTACTCTTTGGGATCAAGCGTGGTTGTTAAACCACCTTCACGCGGATGAATGGCATCATAGAGACGAGAAACCCAAAAACGCAACGCTGATAAACACAAGAGATCAGGCAATGCTGCCCACTCATCGTCATGCATGGGGCGAATATCATTATAACCCGCCAACAAGGCAGCAGGGCGGGTTATATCAAAGGCTTGTGTATCCACGCTAAGGGCGTTCATGGCAATGGCAATATCCAACGCATAAGGCGCATCATGTGCGTAATAAAAGTCAATCACGCCACTGATTTTATCGCCAGTGAAGAGCATGTTGTCACGAAAATAATCGCCATGAATCACCCCCGTAGGCAAATTGCGCTGTGGAAGGGACAATTGTTTGCTTGATTCGTTTGATAGGTTTTGCCAAACAGCATCACCATAATGTTGTTGTACGCCAGTCCTTAGATCATCCACTTGATTACGCAACCATGGTAAATCATTCGGGCTGGCGCGGCACTGCGAAAAGTCACTGCCTGCCCGATGCAGTCGTGCCAAAGCCATGCCAGCATCATGCAATTGCCTAATATTGAGCGCATCAAGCACCTGCCCTGGTAAGCAAGTCACGATACAACCGTGGTGTATGTCGCCTTGCGCGTCGACAAAAACAAATAACAACTCACCAGTCAATCGTTTTTGAACGGCAGGACTGGGAAAGCCTTGTTTGGCAAGGTGCTGCATCAAGCCCATAAAATAAGGCAGTTCATCCACGCTCATGCGTTCAAAGATTGTTAATACATAACGCCCAGTATCGGTATTAATAAAAAAATTACTGTTTTCGATACCGCCAGAGATGCCGCTGAATGTGTTCAAGACACCCAATGGGTATTCGTTTAAAATATTAGAAATATCATGATGATCAAGTGGTGTGTAAACAGACATAGCCCGAATTGTGCTTGATTCATCGGCGCAGTTCAAATTTATTGCTGTTTGTTTCTTGCATCCTTCGTGTTCTTGTAGATTATGCAGGCTTCTGTTGCAATGTTGTTGCAATTTCGCTGTTAGGATGGAGGAATGAATGAAATATTTATACTTATGCCTTGGGATGACATTTTTTATCTCTGGTTGCGCGACACTAAACCAAGAAAGTTATGATACATTGATGAGTCTACCACCCAAGGTTGATACATTGAAACAAAAAGTCGCACAACTTGAAGGCGAAAAAAAGGCAACAAAGATAAGTGCCAAAATAAACCTTGACCCCAAACCTAAGATTATAAAAAAAGACGTTGATACCAGCGTGGAAACAATTGAAGCTTTGACCAAAGAAATGCAAGACGAGATCAACAATCATGCTGTAACGGTTCGCGAAACAGCACCCCGCGTTATTCAAATAACCATGCAACAACATGTATTGTTTGCCTCAGGGTCTGCATCGGTGAACAGGCAAGGAAAAGCCTTTTTACAAAAGTTTTTAAGGGTAGCCAAAAACCTACCCCAAGATGCCCACATTCGTATCGTCGGTCATAGCGATAACCGCCAACTCAGTTGGGAAAAACGCAAACGCTTTAAAAACAACCAAGGTTTATCAGAAGCCAGAGCCGATGCTGTTAAATCTATTTTAAGCAAAGAGCCATCATTGCCTGCGAATATGTTGCATGCTGAAGGACGGGGGGCATCAGAACCAATAGGCAACAATGGCACGACTGCGGGACGTGCGCTGAATCGACGGATTGATATTTTTGTGGAGAACATTTGATATTTTTTCAAAAAACCTACCCCTCCAACAACAGCATAATAATCTTTAAGAGGGGCAACGGAATACCCGTTAAGCATCAATCATGAAAAACTTTTTTTCTCGTGTCGGACGTTTTTTTACCATCATAAAAAATATTTTGGTATCATTGCTGGTTATTTTGTTGTTGGTGGAAATCATCGCACTTATTGTTTTTTCACAGCCGTCACTGCCTGATTCTGGGGTGCTGGTGTTTGCCCCCCAAGGAAGCTTGGTTGAACAAATCCGTGAACCTGCGGCTGACAAATTTCCGTTTGCTTTTCCAGACCCTGATCAAACGCGGGTTCGGGATGTTATCAAGGTGTTGCATGCAGCAGCCAAAGACCCTCGGGTTCTCGCGCTAGAGCTTAACCTAGAAGGCATGAGTGAAGCCTCATTGTCCAAAGTCCAAGACATTCGCAAAGCTATTATTGCGTTTAAAACCAGCGGAAAACCTGTGCTTGCAGCACAATACAATTATACCCAAGCGCAATATTTATTGGCCAGTACGGCAGATGAAGTATGGTTGCATCCGATGGGCAGTATTGCACTGGGTGGTATTGGCGTATACCGAAATTATTTTCGTGATGCGTTGGATAAACTGAATGTTGATATTCATATTTTTCGTGCAGGGAAATACAAATCTGCTGTTGAGCCATTAATGCGCAATTCTATGTCAAAAGCCGACCATGATGCCACCCAAGTATGGATGGATAGCATGTGGCATATCATTCAACAAGGAATCATGGATACACGCGGTGTATCACCCGAACATTTGCAAGATTTATTGGACCACCCCGCAAGGTATTTGAAACCCCATGCAGGTGATATGGCGGCACTGCTCAAAGAAGAAAAATTGATTGATCAGATCGGTGAGCCCCGTGAAGCAGAGCGTCAACTGGCTATTGCCTTGGGTTTTAAGAAACGCAGCGACATGGAGACCATGGCTTTTAAAGATTATCAGCGAACCCTTTCTCATTCCAATGTAGAGAAAGGGAAAAATCATGTGGTTATCATTACAGCCAGTGGAACGATTGTTTCAGGCAACCACCCAGCGGGGGTGATTGGTAGTGAAACACTTGCCGATTTATTGGATGAAGCGGCGGATGATGATCAGGTTAGGGCTGTGGTCTTGCGTATTGATAGCCCCGGCGGTTCAGCGCAAGCTTCTGAAGTGATTCGCACTGCGGTAACCCGTGTGCAGGCCAAAGGAAAACCAGTGGTGGTATCAATGGGTTCCTTGGCAGCATCAGGCGGTTACTGGATTGCCGCTGGAGCTGATGAGATTTGGGCACAGCCATCAACGATAACAGGATCTATTGGTGTTTTTGGTATCATTCCAAACATCACCAAGGGATTAGAACAACTGGGGATTCATTCTGATGGACTGGGCACAAGTCGCAGTGCTGAAGGCATCCGTTTGGATCGCCCGATACCGCCTGAAATGCAAAAGGTAATACAAATGGGCGTGGATCATATTTATCACCAATTTGTTACGGTTGTTGCCAATGGACGAAATATCACTCCCAAACAAGTCAACGCCTTAGCCCAAGGGCGCGTTTGGGCCGCCAATGATGCACTGCGTTTGGGCTTGGTTGATCAGTTAGGCGGAATCAGGGACGCTGTTAAATCGGCAGCAAAACGCGCCAGTATCAGCGATGATTACCAAGTGTATGACCTGACACCACCAAAAGGATGGGCTGCAATGTTAGCGAGAAGCTTGTTTGGCAGCAGTACCATTAAAATGCCTTGGTCAGATGCCACTTGGCTCACTTTTATGCCTTCTGGAATCCGCCAGCAACTGGAACCTTTAGGGCTTTTGTTAAAAGAGCCTACATCAGTTTACGCTTACAGCGCGATTGTTGTGGATATTTGATGGCAATAAGTTAGATGAATGTTTATGAGAAGCGACCCAAAAAACAGCCATCCTTCATATTCGACCAAAAGTAGTTGACACTTTACCACCTTGTAGGTTGGTGGTGAGGGAAGCGAATGCCAACATCTTCTGGTTCCCATGCTCTGCGTGGGAATCCGTACCAGCCTATCATTCTGGCACTGTGTATGCATTCCCACGCAGGAGCGTGGGAACGAGGGGCAAGTGAACTAAAGTGTAAACCAAGACATGAAGGATGCCTTAAATTCTTTATAAATGGTGAGTATTAAAATGACGTGGGAGTGAATCCAATCAATAAGCGGATTGAAAAAATTAAGAAAGAATTATATACGACTGTTCACATTTTGGATGCATTAAAACTGGTTTGGAGCAGTGGACCTAAGCTGGTAATTGCGAATTATACGCTGATCCTGCTGTTGGCTACTTTACCACTGCTTACGCTTTACTTAATGAAGTTAATTATTGATGCACTGACAGACGGCCTTGCTTTGGGAGTGTTAGCCGAGGCTCTTTTTTCTCAGGTACTGATTTTAATTGCCGGGGTCCTCTCTATTGCGCTTGTTTTGCTGGTTGCCCGCCTTATCTCAGGTTTGATTCAAGAATATCAATCGCAATTAATCGTAGATAAAGTTTATGCTTTATTGCATCAAAAATCTATGCGTGTTGAATTAGATTTTTATGAAAGCCCTCAAACTCATGATACCATGCACAGGGCTCTAAATGAAGCCCTGAACAAACCCTCTACTGTTGCCTCCTCGCTATCGCAAGTGATGCATTCAGCGTTGTCACTCGGGGCTGTCGCTATACTTCTTTTTACTTTTCATTGGGTCTTGATTCC
>JAUZQQ010000113.1 GCA_030950905.1 Mariprofundaceae bacterium | reverse complement strand
AGGAGCGTGGGAACGAGGGGATTTCTAGTACACTTGCTTGCTTAAGAAGTTGAGTATTCATAATAAGATTCCTTTTTAATTATTACACCAGCGAAGGTCATGATAAATCAAGCATTATTAGAACACATAATGACCTGCATCAAGGGCAGAGCGGCGCGCGATCTCCATTGGATGCTTTTGTGTGTGACCAGCATGGGCATGATCTTATAAGGTGAAAGTCTTTTGTACATATTCTGGCGCTTATTTGAATTATAATATAGCTATAATACATAGTGGCCTACCTTATATTGTTAAACCTAAGATAAAAAACAGAAAACTAAAAAAACATGGGTAGAAATCAAGTATATTTAGTAAACTGTCCCCGTAATTCATCGCCATGTTGAATATTGAGATCTTATTGTTAATAATTGACCAACTAATGACTTATAGATATGGTTGTTGGTATGATATCACCAATTAATAAGATTTTTAGTATGGACGGGCCTGAGGAAGTTCGAGTCAGGCTTGGTGCAAAAGCGAAGGCGTTGCGGTTATTTAAGGGTTTTAAACGGGTAACGCTTAGTGACAAATGCGGGGTGTCTCCCGAAACGATTCGCAACTTTGAACAATCTGGAAAAATTACGCTTGAAAATTTTATTCGCATTACCTACGCCCTGGAAGAGAGCAGCAAGCTGGATAATTTGTTTGATTTACCTGAGCTGAGCTCAATCAAAGAAATTATCCAGCGTCAGCATACTCAGCCGAAAAGGGGTAGAAAATGAGCGCGTTGAATGTCTTCTACCATGGGGATGCAGCGCAACCTTGTCTGGTAGGGCAGCTAGCCTTGTATCAGCGGAAAATCTATTTTGAGTATGATGGCGAATTTCTTAACAAAAGGTTGCAGCTATCACCATTTTTATTGCCCAACAAACTTGGCGTACAAACACCAGCAGCAGGTAATCCATGGAAGGGTTTGTTCGGTGTATTTAACGACTCCTTGCCCGATGGTTGGGGCATGTTGCTGATGAACAGGCATTTGCAATCATTGGGCGTGGATCCAAGGCAACTCACCCAGCTGGACAGGCTGGCTTACATTGGCAGCAGGGGCATGGGCGCACTCAGTTATCAACCGAGCAAAGCTGTAGCTGAGTCAGGGTTTGTCGTAGACCTGAGTGAACTGGCAGTTTCAGCTGAGGCAATCTATACAGGGCGTAGCAGTGAATATCTTGCCGAGATGGCGCAGACGGGTGGTTCACCTGGTGGTGCAAGACCGAAGGTGTTGGTGCATATCAAGGGCGATAACATGATTTCTGGTGATGGGAATGTGCCTGATGGTTATGAGCCATGGATCGTCAAATTTCATGCAGGTAGCGAAGCCACTGAAACAGGTAGGGTTGAATATGCCTATTCCCTGATGGCCAAAGATGCAGGCATTGTGATGCCTGAAACGCGTCTGTTTGAAGGTGAGCAGGGCAATGCCTGGTTTGGTATCAAGCGTTTTGATCGTGAGCAGGGCAAGCACATCCATATGCACACACTGGCAGGTTTGGTGGATGCTGACTTCAGGTTGCCCTCGCTGGATTATATTGATGTGCTAAAAATAACGCAGGCGCTCACGCATCATGCTGGGGATGTGGAGCAGACTTTTACGCTTATGGTATTTAATGTACTGGCACGAAACAGGGATGACCACGCCAAGAACTTTTCATTTCTAATGGATGATCAAGGTGTGTGGCGCTTATCACCAGCGTATGATTTGACCTTTTCAGATGGCATCAATGGGGAACACACCACAGCCATTGCAGGCGAAGGTAAAGCACCCGATCAGCCGCATATGCGCTGGGTGGGCGAGAAGGTTGGTTTGAAGCAAAAGCAGATGAGCAACATTTTTGAGCGTGTAGATCAATCCATTGCGAAGTGGGATAAGTGGTGTGATCGGTCTGGCGTAAACCAAAAAAGCCATCTACCATGGAAGGAGCTATGCTGATGAGAAAAGGCGGTGACAAAAGATTTGGCACTTTTAAGTATTGCTGAAGGGATTGGAGCGGCACTTCAAAGCCAAAAAAGAAGAAATTGACGTTTTGGATGAATCATTTCTTATCGGTAAAGTTTATTTACAACATCAACTGGATGAAATGGAAAACAGCGCTGTGATGATAGACGAAAAGGAATTCTGGCAGAGCACCGAAGAAGCATTGTGCAGATAGCTGATGAAAATATGCTACAAGGAAAGCTTTAAAAACAGACTTCATCGTCAATTGAGATATTATAGTTGGAGGCTGCGATGACAAATTATTCAGGTGGCTCAATACCGTCTTGTACGAGTTTGTATTCAATAGCATCGACCAGTGCTTGGTAACTGGCTTCAATCATGTTGGTGGAAACACCGACGGTTCCCCATTTCTTGTTTCCATCCGTAGATTCAATCAATACCCGAACCATCGCTTTTGTTCCTTCGCGGGTGCTTAATACGCGCATTTTAAAATCAGTCATGCGCATATTATTTAGGCTTGGGTAATGGCTGGAAAGCGCGAGTCTTAGTGCTTTGTCAATCGCGTTTACAGGGCCATTACCCAGCGCCACTGTATGGTAAGTTCGTTCACCCACCGATAATTGTACGGTGGCCTCAGCCTCGGCTTGAATATCGTGGTCATGTTTGGCATCCAATACACGAAAGGCTTTTAATGTAAAATAATGGCGAAATTCCCCCAAGGCACGTTTGAAGCGAAGCTGAAAAGATGCTTCAGCACCTTCAAAGGCATAACCCTGATTTTCTAGCTCTTTTACCTTTGCAACCATGCGTTGAATGGCTGGGTCATGGGGATCAATTTTTCGTTTTAATGAAAGCCCCGCTGTTTTGGCAATAATATTACTGCGCCCCGCTTGGTCTGATACGATGACCTGCTGGGTATTACCAACCACTTTTGGATCAATATGTTCATACAATACAGGGCTTTTTTTAACCGCTGACACATGAATCCCGCCTTTGTGCGCAAATGCATTTTGTCCCACATAGGGTTGATGCCGCCAAGGCATGCGATTGGCCATTTCATTGACAAAATTAGAGAGTGAACGGAGCTCTTTTAACTGGCTTTTTTGCAAGTGAGAAGCCATGTTCATTTTTAGCATTAAGTTGGGAATAACAGAGGTTAAATTTGCATTGCCGCAACGCTCACCAATGCCATTCATGGTTCCTTGAATATGGCGCGCGCCCACCCGCGCCGCAGCGATGCTGTTGGCCACCGCCAAATCACAATCATTGTGCGCATGGATGCCAATCATTTGACGTGGAAAACGACGAATAACATGGCTAACCATGGATGCCACCTCAAAAGGCGTAGAACCACCATTGGTATCGCACAATACAAGGGCATCTGCACCTGCATCATGGGCTGCTTGCAAGGCTTTGATGCTATAATCTTCATCATCGCGGTGACCGTCAAAAAAATGCTCGGCATCAAAAAAAACAGTGGCAATATGCTGCTTTAAAAAAAGAATCGACTGGTAAATAAGATCAAGGTTCTCTTGCCGTGAAATAGCCAAGGCTTTTTTTACATGCAAGGGCCAAATTTTACCAAAAATACAAACAGCATCAGCTTTGGCATCAAGCAAGGCATGCAAGCCTTTATCTGCGTTTGCCTTGCGTCCTGTTTTGGCAGTGCTGCCAAAGGCAACGAGTCGAGTGTGTTGCCATTGCCGTTTGGATATTTTTGAAAAAAATTGATCGTCTTTAGGATTTGCCCCTGGCCAACCGCCTTCAATCCAATCCATACCAAAAGAGGCCAAGCGTTCAGCAATGCGTACCTTATCTTGTGCTGAAAAGGTAATACCCACAGTTTGGCTGCCGTCGCGCAAGGTCGTGTCAAAAAACTCTAGCGATTTCAACTTTTATCTCCTAATCCAAGCATTGATTTGTTGTTGATGTTCACCAAGCAATCAATATGCGCCAATAAATCATAAAACATGGTTGGTGTTAAACGTCGTGTTTGGGTGTTGTAGCGCGAACAATGGTACGAGTCAAACAGGGTTCGACCATCAGGCATGGTATGCGCTGCCGCATGGGAAAAAACGTGTGCAGACAAGCGTTCGCCATAGCTTTTTAGCACGGCATCATGGGCGATTTTACCCAACGCAAGCAATTGGCATTCGTTAGCAAGGCATGTTATTTCTTGTTGTAAATAATCGTTACACGCATGGATTTCTGCTGCAATAGGTTTATTTTTAGGGGGTAAACATTTGACCGCATTGGTGATGCGCACCCCAAACAACTGCAAACCATCATCAGCATGTTTAGACGTTGGCAAGGATGCAAGACCAAGGTCATACAAGGTTTGATACAGCAATACACCAGCAAAATCCCCCGTAAAAGGCCGACCTGTACGGTTTGCCCCATGCATACCAGGGGCTAGGCCGACAATAAGCAGTTTAGGCATAACATCACCAAAAGCAGGTACGGGTGCGCAAAAGTAATCATGGTATGGCTTGCGTAAGCTGCCAAGAAAATCAACCAAACGGGGGCATCGCTGGCATTCAGGGTTAAAACATGTCATGGTTCTATAAGCTCCCGTGATGTAAAATTGGGATAGCAAGCATTGGTGAAATACAATCCATGGGCAGGCGCTGTAACCGCAGCATGCTGACGTGTTTTTTGCTGCAATATATGGGTGATATGTTCAGCATCCCAACGCCCCAAACCAACTTCAACCAAACAACCTGCAATATTTCGAACCATGTGATAAAGAAAAGCATCGGCGCGCACATGCAGATGAATACCATAACCATGTTCGTTTACATCCAAGCGGTGCAAGGTGCGTACCGATGAATGCGCTTGACAGCCACTGGCACGTACAGCATTGAAATCGTGTTTGCCTACAAAGTAAGTCGCAGCTTGTTGCATCGCGCTAATATTTAAGGGTCGGGGCATCCACCAATGCCGCCATGGATGCAGCGCAGAACATGTTTTCCTGTTCCATATTTGGTAGCGGTATTGGCGTTCTGTACAATGAAATCGAGCATGGAAATCAGCAGCAACAGCGTCCACAGAGAGTACCACAATACCTGTTGGCAAATGGGCATTAACACCATGAATATAAGCACGAGGCGCACGTTCAAAGCGTTGCTGCTGAACATTGGCATGAACCAACATGGCTTCAGCGTGTACGCCAGCATCGGTGCGCCCAGCGGCAACACAGACCACAGGTTTCCCCTCAATACGAGCCAGCGAAACCTCAAGGTGTTCTTGTACCGAGCTTGCATTGTCTTGCCGTTGCCAACCATGAAAACGATGGCCATCGTACTCAATGCAAAGCGCAATACGTTGCGATACTGTTGAATCTTTAGGCGATGGGTATTCAGGCAATGGGGGTGCAATAGCGTTCATGGCTGGAAACGTAGCATGTTTTATATAACTGCATACTTTTTATTGATGAATGAAAACTATTACCAAAAATTATGAATGCGATACCATAATATGCCCAAGTACTCATGCAGGGCAAAACTGCTGTCGCTTAGGGTGTTGGCATCGGGTAAAAAGTCGAGTGCTTGATAGGGTGTCTGTTTTGTTTTGTATTTTGTTGGCGCAGCGATGACGGCAAGACCCTCTGCGCTAAAGGCTATTACTGAACGTGGCATGTGCGCTGCCGTGGTGACCAATAAGACATGTTGAATGCCTTTTTTATGCAGTATTTTTGCTATATTTTTAGCATTCTCTGCTGTGTTTCTTGAACTGTTTTCGGTATGAATGTGCATCGGATCGACACCAAATTTAATCAACCAACGTTGCAATACCAGGGCTTCTGGCTCGGCCTCTTTATTTAGGGGCGCGCCGCCGCTTGCATAAACAGTAAATCCACTACGACGAGCGATTTCTGCGGCATAAAGTGTGCGCATTAATGCATGATTGGACGGTAAATTTTGCCCATCGTATTCAGGTGCTTTTTCATACAAACCACCACCAAGCAGTACCACTGCCGCCTGCTCTGTTGGCAATGCGGACAGTGAGAGTGCAGGTGATGTATATTCTAATGGTTTGATTAATAGATCTCGCACGGGTGTTGTGGCCAGTGCTAGAAGTGTAAGAAGACTGCACCAAACAATGACTTTCCCCCACCAATTTTGGTAAAACAACAAGCCACCCAGTGCCAACAAAAGAGGACCAGCAGGCGGCAATAACAGTAGAGCAATCGCTTTAAAGATGATGAACATTAGAGAATAACCACCGTAATAGAGGTGTTACGGTAACGGTTTACTAAATACATTTAATTTTTAATCCTATCCTTTTTAACGCCCTGTTTTTTCGCCTTAGGTTTAGCTACTTGTATATTACGTGTTGTTCTGTTTTCTTTCCATTACGAGATAATGTATAATTGCGAGCGGTTAGTCATTCATTTTGTTGCGTCTTAAACGGGAAGCTAGTGTTTTTAATTAACGTGTACATGCTGGTCTTTAATAAAACAATCAGGAAGTGGGAGGAATGATATGCTAGCAGACAAAGTGCTTAGGCCATTGATGCAATACTTGCAACAGCACCCCGAAATTAATCAGGCGATACTTTTTGGTTCATTTGCCCGTGATTGCGCCCGTACTGAAAGTGATGTTGATTTGGCAATTTCTTTAGAGAACGTGCTAGTACCACGCCCCAGAAGTTCGTGAAAACTTTACACAGCCATCGCCTTACCCTGATACGTCCATTTAAATGGCTTTGCCATCGTTTTATTGAAGTATTTAATGAAATTTGTGATTTTCTCTTTCAATTCGACCGTGCTTTGAAAGCTTCCTCGCTTGACCACTTTCTTTGCCAAAATACCAAACCACACTTCAATTTGATTCATCCATGAGGCATGTTTGGGCGTGTAATGAAATACAATCTTTTTTCCCTTTTCGCTCAGAAAAAGCTCCCTTGTCGCCATAGATTAAAGAATTCCTGATTTTCCTTTTTCCCCCAATTCATCAGTAATATTACAATGATTGGCAACAAGACGAACCAGCGACTCTGATTTGTGTGTGTTTAACTGGTCTCCTACAAAATGATACTCTTCATAATCAGGCTGTTGGGTTAGCGTATCTTCAATAAACTTACACAAATCATCTTCTGTTCGAGTATCCCCACAGGTAGCGTTAATCTCTCCTGTTGCAACATTCATGCCAGCAATTAATGTTTGAGTTCCATGACGTTTATATTCAAACTCAATAGCCTGAACCTTGTCTTTTCTCATAGGTAAATCAGGTGCAATACGTTCTAATGCCTGAATTCCAGTCATTTCATCATAGCTGATGACCAATGCATCTGATTTAGTCAAAGCTGATTGATATGTTGCGCATATATCAGAAATTCTCTCATCTTTTCGTTCATCCGCTTTAGCATTCAACCAATAACGAGATTTATGTGGTCTAATTGATGCCTCTTGTAATATTCGACCAATTTCACTGGTCGAAATGGAAGCTACAATACCTTCCTCGATCACCTTATTTGCTAACTCTCGGTGTGTCCAGTGTGTGATGGGACACCCATGATCAGCAGGAGGTTCGCAACATATCGCTATGATTTTGCATACTTGTTCTGCAGTAAATGTGTCAGGAGCCCCCGACCTTGGTAAATCCCTTAGCCTTGCTACACATTCCTTCTCTGGCGAATGTATCCATCGTTCAATCCATTTGGAAGCCGTGTTGTAGCTAAGATCAAGTTCTGAAGCAATTGTGCTGATGCTCTTATTGCGAGTTGATGCTAATATAACTTTAGCGCGAATTACCAAGTAATACGAATTGGTGTGTTTGGAGCAGATCTTGTTCAAGGCATTCATCTCATCTGTTGTTAAAATAACTCTTACATTGTTCATCCTGCGGATTATTATAATTTATCAGCATTTTGACCACCTTTTTTTCACGAACTTCTGGGGCGTGGTACTAGT
>JAUZQQ010000112.1 GCA_030950905.1 Mariprofundaceae bacterium | reverse complement strand
CAAAAATTATTAATACCTACCGACGTTTAAACAAACGTGCAAGGAAGCGCTTAAATACGCCTTCTTTTCGATGAAACTTTTTAGGGGTGCGTAAAATAATCACGGAGATGTTATCTGGCCCCCCTGCATCGTTGGCAAATTGAATCAATTGTTCTGTTGCACGCGCTAAATTTTTCTTGTTTTCAATAATCGACAAACGGATCGCCTCATCAGGCACCACGTCTGTCAAGCCATCGGAGCACATCATGTAAATGTCTCCAGGCTGAATAATTTCTTCGAGTACGTCGGGTTCGACATCCGGCTCAATACCAAGTGCCCGTGTGACAAGGTTTTTAATGGAAGAGTTCCGTGCGTCTGCTTGTGTCAGTAGACCGCGTCGAACTTGCTCTTGAATCAATGAATGGTCTTCCGTCACATGGCTTAATACATCTTGGCGTAAACGGTACATGCGCGAATCGCCAATATGGGCTGCTGTTAAACGGTTGTTGTATACGATAGCCACAACAATCGTTGAACCCATGCCTGAACATTCTTCTTTGCGTTGTGCCGCTTCAAAAATTGCATTGTTGGCATGGGCAATTACATGCTGTGCCAACATGGACTCGCCCGTGAATCCTGTTTGGTCATCAAGCTTTGATTCAGGCAGGGAAGGCAAAGATTCGTTGAATTTTTGGGTGATGATTTCAATGGCCATAGCACTGGCAACTTCACCTGCATTATGCCCGCCCATACCATCAGCCAGTACTGCAAAGCCCAATTCTGGTACCATGCCAATTGCATCTTCGTTGTGATCGCGTCGAATCCCTACATCTGTCAAGCCAACCATTTCGATTCTACTCATAATTACCTACTCATATCACGAAGACATACAATAATGCCACGGATAACCTCAGCACCATTGGGGATTCTTGCTTCAGGGTCTTTGGCTAACATACGGTCTATTAATTTTGCCGTACTTTCTGTTGCTGCCTCGCAATGCTCACGAATATCTGGGTGGGGTTCATTGGCAATTTGGAACATCAATGTTGCCATTGAATCACCGCGAAATGGGCGCACACCACTAAGCATCTCATACATCATCACACCCAGTGAAAACAAATCAGAACGACCATCGATATGTTTGCCTGATAACTGTTCTGGCGACATGTAAGATGGCGTACCCAAAACAACACCACTTTTCGTTTTGCTTGCCGCACTTATTCGGGCGATACCAAAATCAGTTACTTTTACTGTTTTATCTTTTAAAAGCATGATATTAGCAGGTTTAATGTCTCGATGGATAACGCTTTGTGCGTGCGCAACATGCAGTGCCTCAGCCACCTTGCCACAAATTTTCAATGTTGCTTGCAGCGGGAAAAGTTTACCTTTTTTTGTATAAGGCGCAAGGTCACTGCCGTCTAAAAATTCCATAGCAATATAAGCCAAATCATGTTCTTCACCCACATCAAACATGGTTACTATGTTAGGGTGGTTTAACATACCAGCAGTTTTTGCCTCTCGAAAAAAACGGGATTTCACTTCATCAACATCATCCGCTTCAAACTCTTGGGTTAGCGACATGGTTTTAATCGCCACATAGCGGTTTATTTTGGGGTCGCGTCCCAAATAAACCACACCCATCGCCCCTTTCCCCAGCTCTTTGATGATCTCATAACGCCCCAGCGTTGGTTTGGTTCCACCTGCAACCAATAGGGTATCAATACCTGATGCGCCCATTGACCCTGTTGCTGATGATGAATCAATCAGACTATTTAAACGCTCAATGCGTACCCTAGCATCTTTATATTCACTGTCATGACTAAGAATATATTCATACACATTGCCAGCTTTATCAAGTTGCCTTTTGCGTTCAAAATCAAGTGCTAAATTATACAAGTGTAGCAATATATCATCGTTTCCAGGGCAAGCGCGAAGCTTCTCAAAAGCCATATCCAACATGCCTTGGCTTTGAAAAGACAAAGCCAACATTTTATTTTGTTCCGCCAACTCAGCAGAGCCACCAACAGGCATATCTGTCAATAATCGCCATGCAAACATAGCAAACATACCGACCACCACCAGCAATGCGGCAGTCATGGTTTGCAACCATAACAATTTAAAGATAAGCAGACTCAAACCCAAAGCTACAAAAAAGCCAGCCAATATGATTGCCCCGATAGCAGCCAAGGTCAAATGCAGGCGAGGAAACACAAACATCAACAATGACCCTGTCACCAGCAATAGGCCAAGTTCGCACCACTTTGCCCATCCAGGGCGTGAAACGAAAGTCTCATCCATAATGCTTTGAACAACATGTGCCTGGAAAATAATAGGCGATATAAAATCACCCAATGGTGTGCGGTAATGTTTTCCTACTTGGGTATCGTTAAGTCCCAATAACACAACTTTATTTTCCAGTGATGCCGTGGGAAAGTTGTTTGATAATAGATCTTTAAATGAGATATAATGGTAGCCCCCATTCTCTTTTCCTTGATGAAAGACAGGGTAAAAGGATGCCTGACGGTCAACCTTTAATGTTAATGCCCCCAGTCCGATAAAGCCTAGCGTTTCTTGATGAATATCGCGCACTGAAAGTCCATTCATGCGTACCGCAATCATTAAAGACAGCGATGGCAATACCGCACTACCATAATTCACCAACAAAGGTGTTTTGCGTAATACACCATCACGGTCAGGTAAAACACTGCTAAAGCCAAGACCATCAACCGTTGCCGTCAATGCATCAAAGGGGTAACTAAGCATGTGAGATGGAATAAGCTTCATCTTATCGGTCAATAATCCAGTGACCCGAAAGGCGCGAAGACCTTTTGGCAACACTGCTTTTTCGCCAGTTCGCATGGGTGTTAAATTCAACACCAATGGCATCAGTACATGAGCATGTTCTTGAACACTGTTGATTAATTGCTGGTCTTCATTCAATGATTTTATTTGCTGAATGATCTCGCGCCCTTCAATGGAACTTACATTAAGGCTTGCGATACGCGCCAATTCAGGAGAGTAACTGGTATTTTCATACAATATATCAGTGGCAATCAGCCGAGGATGTGCTGTGCTCAACTTATCGATGGCCCTAGAAACCACATTGCGCGGCCATGGCCAACGACCAAAGTCTCGCACTGATGCGTGGTCAATGCCAATAACAACAATATCATCACTGATCGCCAGTGTTGATTGGCGTGCTGCAAAATCATAGGCTTTAAATTCAATGCTTTGAAAGGGATGCGACGGCGAAAAAGAAAGTCCAACAAACAACAATGTAAGCAACAACCCAGGAATCCAACCAGCTTTAAAGAGTGACCCTTTCACGCGTTGCTCGCCTCCTATTTTGGTGTGCTTTTACATTGTCGATCACTGTCACGCCGCAAAGTTACATCATGGTGTAAGCATTGGAAAGTTTTTTATTAAAAAATAATTAATAAATAAACACTTATCTTTATAAATTCATGTATTGCTTGAACAAATAACAAAGCAGCAAACGAGCCTATTAAAAAACCCTATTTTCATGTTCGCCCCTTTCTATTCTCAGGCAGGCCTTTAGGATTCGGAATAGTATAAATTTTTTTTAAAAAATTATGAAACATAAGAGGGGAGGGTTGCCGTGGGCGTTCTTGAAGGTAAAAAAGGGTTGATTCTCGGTATCGCCAATAACAAGTCTATTGCTTGGGGAGTCACAAAGTCATGCCACCGTGAAGGTGCAGAATTGGGCTTTAATTACTTGGGCGATGCACTAGAGAAGCGTGTGCGTCCACTGGCCGAGTCAGTGAATGCCACATTGGTTGAGCCATTGGATGTTTCTGACGATGCGCAACTCGATGCTTTTTTTGCCGCCGTCGAAGCAAAATGGGGGCAGTTGGACTTCATGGTTCATTCCATTGCTTACGCCGATAAAAACGCCCTTAAACAACCTTTCTCTCAAACTTCACGCCAAGCATTTCAACAAGCATTGGATATTTCGGCCTATTCATTCGTCGCTTGCGCGCAACGTGCAGCACGAATCATGTCGCCGGGGGGGGCCATGTTAACCATGACGTACTTAGGGGCTGTACGCTCTGTACCGAACTACAATGTCATGGGGGTAGCCAAGGCAGCACTTGAGGCATCGACCCGTTATTTGGCTTATGATCTTGGCGAACATGGCATTCGCGTGAACGCACTTTCAGCAGGCCCTATTCGCACGCTGGCTGCCTCAGGCATTGGCGATTTCCGCACGTTAATGACCAAAGCAGCGCGTGGCTCATTTTTAAAACGCAATGTAACACAAGATGAAGTAGGTAACGCTGCTTGTTACTTGGTTTCGGATTGGGCTTCTGGCGTAACGGGCGAAGTTCATTATGTGGACACGGGCTTTAATGTCGGTGTTGGGGATCCGGGCGAAAGCTAGTGGCAGGTTCTACCTTTGGTAAACTTTTTCGCGTCAGCACTGCGGGGGAGTCACACGGCTCTGCATTGATGGCCATCGTTGATGGTTGCCCTGCTGGCATTTCATTGTCGGTTGATGACCTTCAGCCTGATTTAGATCGTCGAAAACCAGGGCAATCCCGTTTTACGACGCAACGGCGTGAAGCCGACACGGTAGAAATTTTATCTGGTGTTTTTGAAGGCATCACCACAGGTTGTCCTATTGGCTTGTTGATTTATAATACCGACCAACGCAGCCGTGATTATGGTGATATTGCAGCGCAATTTCGCCCAGGTCATGCCGATTATACTTATTATAAAAAATATGGCTTGCGGGATTACCGTGGTGGCGGCCGTGCTTCAGCCCGAGAGACAGCAATGCGGGTTGCCGCAGGTGCTATTGCACGAAAAATACTTGCTACGGTCGGCATTGATGTGTTTGCTTGGGTTGATCAAATGGGTGCGGTTCGCGCTGACCCTGCTGCCTTTAACCGCGAAGAAATTGCGCGTAATCCATTTTTTTGCCCCGATGCCGCTGCCGCTGCTGCCATGGTTGACGTAATAGACACGGTTCGTCGCCAAGGTGATTCTATTGGTGCGGCTGTTTGTGTGCAAGCGATAGGCATGCCTGAAGGTTTAGGGGAGCCTGTTTTTGATCGTTTGGATGCCGATATTGCCAAGGCCATGATGAGCATCCCTGCGGTTAAAGGCGTTGAAATTGGCGATGGGTTTGATTGCATCACGGCTCAAGGCTCTACTTTTGGCGATGCCATACGCCATGATGGTTTTGTGAGCAACCATGCAGGTGGTATTTTGGGCGGCATCAGCAATGGTGATGCGCTGCGTGTGCGCATGGCATTAAAACCCACGTCATCTATCGCCTGCCCGAGGCAAAGTATCAATATTCATGGTGATGAAGTGGATGTAATCACCAAAGGTCGTCATGATCCTTGTGTGGGCATCCGTGCCGTGCCTATTGCCGAGGCAATGTTGCTACTCGTGATTGTGGATCACTGGCTTCGCCACCGAAGTAGCCGTATTGAAAAATGACAACACACCATAATATAAAAAATATTTTTTTAAGATTGTTTTGGCTGATTGTTCTTTGTGGTTTTTTCCCGCAGTGGGCAGGGGCAACATTAAGCACCCAACAAGAGACATTTAAGCAAGCCCGTGCCGCACTCAAAGCCAATCAATTGGAAACTTTTAATCGTTTGTACGATCAGTTAAAAGACTATCCATTGCACCCCTACCTTGATGTCTGGCGTTATTGGAATGTGTTGGATAACCCACGTTATGATGCAAAGGTTGAACGTATTTTAATAGCGTTTTCTGCTATTCCTGAGTCAGTTGATTTGCGCGTTCGTTGGATTAAAGCACTGGCAAAACGCGGGCAGTGGCAACTTGTTGCGGCACAAATAAAAAAACTTCCTAAGGGAAAACACCCTGATCAACGTATTACACTGTTATCATTGTGGCATAATGGTCAGAAAAGCAAAGCGGTGGCTGCATACACGGCCTACTGGCGAAAAATAACAGGAACAGATACGCGCTTATTACCTTTAGAAAAACGCTGGCAAAAAAAAGGCCACCCCACGGCTGATGATATTTGGGCACGGGTGAACAAACAAGCAAAGCGTGGGCGTTGGTCCAATGCAAAAAAAGCAGCCAAACCCTTGGCCAAACACCAACGTGCGTGGTTGGATTACTGGCAAAAAGTGAAAAAAAATCCTGCACGCTGGTTAAAATCACCGCCATCACGTGATATTTCCATGGCACAAATGGCAAAGATTATGGATGATGGGCTACGCCAGTTGGCGAAAAAAGATGTGATTCGTTCTTGGTCGGTATTTCATCAAATATTAAAACCCCGTTTGCGTGCGCCACACATTGGAATTTTAATGCGTCATATTGGACTTCGCGCTGCTTACCAACACAAAATAGAAGCCATTGCTTGGTTGACGCAACTACCACCAATTATGCGTACCGACATCAGCAGCACTTGGGCGGCACGGTTGTTGTTGTTAAACCACCGTTGGCCAGAGGCTCTAACGGCCATTAATGCCTTGCCAAGACGCATTAAAAACAAAGAAAAAGATCGTTGGCTGTATTGGAAGGCACGCTGCCTTGGTGCTATGGGCGACAGCAAGTCGGCCATGGTATTGTACCGCCAAATGGCTTTTGGTCGTGGTTATTATAGTTTTTTGTCGGCAGAGCGCAGTCATCAGCCTTATAAAATAAACGCCAAAAGCGCGCCAGCAAATCCAGCTGCAATCAAGCTTGTAAATGCCATGCCGGGACTTAAACGTGCCAAAGAATGGTTGCAAATGAATGAACGAGGCAAAGCAACGCGGGAATGGTCACAAGCCCTACGGGGTAGCAGCAAAGCAACATGGTATGCGGCCATGATGCTGGCTAAAACATGGCAATGGCCAGAAAAAGCCTTGCGCGCAGCCAGTAAAGCGGGTGCTTACAACCATTTGGTTGTTCGTTTCCCTTTGGCTTTTTATGATGACGTGATCGCAGCATCCAAAAAAACAGGGCTTAGTACATCATTCTTGTGGAGTGTTATGCGCCAAGAGTCGTTATTTGATCCATCGGCAAAATCATACGTTGGCGCATCAGGCCTGATGCAGTTGATGCCAAAAACGGCGAGTGCCGTGGCAAAACATTACCCGCACTTAGGAAAAACCCCAAACCTGAAAGACCCTAAAACCAATATTACTTTGGGAAGTTGGTATTTAAATCATGCCATGAAACGCTTTGATCACCGTCAACCCTTGGCCGCAGCAGCCTACAATGCAGGGCCACATCGGGTCAGCCAGTGGTTAAAGCAAACACCATTTACTGATGCTGATATTTGGGTGGAAGCAATACCCTTTAACGAGACCAGAAACTATGTTCAACGAATTATGGGTTACAGTATTATTTACGATTGGCGGCTGGGGCATAAGCCTGTAAGTTTATTAAAACGACTAAAAGGAGAGTTGTGAATAGGTTGCGGTGACAGTTTACTAAATACATTTAATTTCTACCCAAAGCCTTTTTTTGGTATCCTACTTTTCATTCTCCCCTTGATGACAACAGGCATACAAACCGCTATCATTTCCATTATGAAGCCTATTAACTGGAACGCCGACAAAAATCGAAAGCTCATTGAGGAGCGAGCAGTCTCGTTCGAAGAGATTGTTTTTTCTCTTCAATCGGGTTGTTTACTTGATGATGTTGCTCACCCAAACAGTGAAAGATACCCCCATCAACGAGTCTTTGTTGTAGCAATAGACACGTACGCATATTTGGTACCCTATGTTGAAAATGACGAAGCTATTTTTCTCAAAACAGTGATACCTAGCCGGAAAGCTACTAAACAGTATCTTGGAGATAAATCATGAAAAAAGGTCAATTAGATAAAGAAGAGCGGGAAATTCTAAATGCTTTTGAGGCAGGTGAATTCAAATCCGTCATGACTGATGAGCGAAAACAAGAAATTCAACAGGCAGCTACAGCTACTTTTAAGAAAGATAAAAGAATCAATATCAGATTATCAGGAAGGGACTTGTCAGCAATTCAAAGAAGAGCTTTAGAAGAAGGCATCCCCTACCAAACCTTGGTAACCAGCATTCTGCACAAGTATGTTTCAGGCAGTTTGTACGATGCCATAGCTAATCGAGATAGAGAGCGTAGCGAAGGGATTCCGCAGTAGGTCTTTCCATTCATAATTCCAAACTGCATTTTTTTAAAATGCGAATAGCCACACCATCCACCGTATGCAACAAATCGCGGTTATTGGTGGTATCATCCATCATGGTTGCCGGTAAACGGGCGATGCCATAGATGCCATCACCTGATGCGGCGCAACTGCTCAAGCGACCAATGGTCGCGCTTGTTATAGTATCGCAAGGGCAAGCAACAGGAAGGGAAGATAAAGATATATGGTACAACGCATGGCGTACACCCTTGCGCCAATGCATGCGGCTGCTTATTTCTTGGCCTACATAACACCCTTTATCAAAGCTGATGCCATTAAACTCGCGTAAATTGGCGTTTAAAGGGTAGTCTCCAACATGGCAATCAACAGTGAAGCGAGGAATTCCTTTGGACACCCGCTGGGCATACAAGCTTGTTTCCTCCATGGTGAACGAAGAAAGCTTAAGCGGGTGCTCATCACTGACCATACGCCAGCAGCCCTGCATAAAATCAGCGTTTGCCAAGAGTGTTTCTTTGCCTTCTGTTCGTGTAACCAAAGCAGGTGTATTGTTTGGCATTGGCCATAATAATGACTTGGCAGCATTGCCGTAATACCCTTCGATGGTCAAAGGCAACAGGGTGACGGTTAATTCATGCCCCAATGCAAACATGCGCATGCGCTTTAACAAAGCTTCGCTGACGGCTGTTTCGTGCAACATCCATAATGTATGCTCGTTAATCTGTATCACCCGTGCATCTGCAATCATTTTCCCCTGCGGGGTTAATACAGCACCGTAAATACCTTGTGATGTCGATAACCGAGCGACATCTTGTGTGAATTGGCTTTGCAAATAATCCCGTGCACCCGTGCCTTGTAAGCAGAGTGTGGCAATATTCGCAAGCTTTATGCAAGCAGACTTGTGCATTAGGCTGGGGTTAAACGCATGGCAGCAGCGGCGACACGGTTGATTGCATCTTCAAGTACATCTTGTGCCACGGCATAAGAAAAACGAATATAACCAGGCGCACCAAAAGCTGTGCCAGGGACCAATGCAACACCTGTATCTTCTAGCAACCATGCGCATATTTGCACATCATCTTGCAATATTTGTCCGCCTGTGGTGCGCATACCTAGCCAAGGTTCAACAGAGGGAAAAGCATAAAATGCGCCATCAGGTTGCAAGCAAGTCATACCAACAATATCATTTAGTTGTGCAATCAACCACTTGCGGCGGGCAGCATAGGTTTGCAACATGCTTGCCAATTCATCGCTTGGTACGGTCAATGCAGCCAATGCTGCGTATTGTGAAACAGTGCAAGGATTGGAGGTGCTTTGTGCTTGAATCTTGCTCATCGCCTGAATCAAATGCAGTGGCGCACCACAATAACCAATTCGCCACCCTGTCATACAATGGGCTTTTGACACGCCGTTTAGGGTAATAGTACGCGCAATCAAATCAGGGTTGGCCTCAGCAAATGTGACAAACTCGATACCATCAAAAATAATTTTTTCATATATGTCATCGGTAGCAATGGCAATGCCGGGGTGGTGTTGCAATACTTTGCCAAGGGCTTGCAGTTCTTCTTTGCTGTAAGCCATGCCTGTTGGGTTGGATGGTGAGTTTAGAAACAACAAACGGGTTTTCGGTGTGATTGCAGCTTCAAGCTGTGCGGGCGTAAGCTTAAATCGCGCATTTTCCTTGGTGGCAACAATCACGGGCACACCTTCTGCCAGCAATACCATGTCAGGGTAAGAGACCCAATAAGGCGCAGGAATAATCACTTCATCGCCATCATTGATCATGGCCATCAGTAAGTTGTAAATGCACTGCTTAGCACCTGATGATACCAGTATCTGCTCGGGTGCATAATGCAACTTGTTATCACGTTGAAATTTTTCAGAAATAGCCGCCCGTAATTCAGGAATACCAGCCACCGCCGTATAACGCGTTTGCCCATTTTCTATGGCTTCAATACCAGCCTTGCGAGCAGCCAGTGGCGTTTTAAAATCAGGTTCACCGACAGACAATGCGATAATATCTCTGCCTGCGGCGCGCAATGCAGCGGCCTTGGCGGTAATGCTTAGGGTAGCTGAAGGCTTTACTTGTTGAACTCGGTGGGAAAGTGTAATCATGGTGCTAGCATAACAAGCCCTCAAGCTGGGGCAAGGTATTGCCTGTGATTGCTTTTTTCCGCTATGATTGCGCCATGCTTTATTCTTCTGTCCCCGACTACCATATGCACACCCCACGTTGCAATCATGCATCAGGAACCATCATGGAATATGCTGAAGCTGCGCTACGCTGTGGGCTGCACGAAATTGGTATTTCCGACCATTGCCCTATGCCCCATGGCTTTGATGCTGAATGGCGAATGGAAGCCGATGAGCTTGATGGTTATTTAGAAGAAGTGCAGCGTGTTCAAGCAGCCATGCAACCCCAAGGATTAATCGTTCGCTGTGGTTTAGAGGCTGATTTTCACCCTTCGGCAACAGATTATATACAATCATTGTTGACCTACCATAACTGGGATTATGTTATTGGGTCGGTTCATTTTATTGATGACTGGGGCTTTGATAACCCTGATGAGCAGACAGCTTGGGAAAGATGGGGCATAAACGAAGCTTGGTGTGCCTATTTTGATGCCGTGGCAGCATCGGCAAATGCTGGTTTGTTTGATATTATCGGCCACCCTGATTTGCTAAAAAAATATGGTCATAAGCAGCCGAATCATGCTATGGTTCATGTCGCTGAAAACCGCATGTTGGCGGCTGTGAAATTAGCAAATATCGCACTAGAGATCAGTGCCGCAGGTTTGCGAAAACCCATTGCAGAAATATACCCACGAAGCAGCATGGTTGTCAAGGCTGCAAAACTGGGTATTCCTTTTGCTTATGGTTCTGATGCCCATGCGCCGCAAGATGTTGGGCACGCCATGCAAGAGTGTTTGCAGTGCTTGCAACAACACAATATCACGCATGTGGCGCAATTTTCAGGGCGAAAGCGATGCATGCAGGAGATTACCCATGTCAGATAAAGGCGCAGTATTGTTGACAGGAGCGACAGGGGGGTTTGGCGGTGAATTTGCAAGGGTATTAGAGCAAGAAGGCTACCGCTTGTTGCTGCATGGGCGTGACCATGTACGCATGCAATTAACCTTGGATATGTTAAAAAACCCAAAATCACACCGTGTGTTTATTCATGAACTGTCGGCACGAAAAGGCGTAGAAGAATTGCTCGCAGGCATAGCCGATGAAAACTTGGTGGGGCTGGTAAACAACGCAGGCTATGGTGTATGGGGTGGCTTTGAAAAAAAAGAAGGCGTTGCCCAAATTGATGTAATGCGCACCGACTTGATTGCCCCTACCACATTAAGCCATGCTTTGTTGCCAAAGCTTAAACGTGCCCAAGGTTTTATCATCAACGTATCTTCATTGGCAGGGGAAGCACCATTGCCTTACATGAGCACCTATGCTGCGGCCAAAGCGGGGCTTACCTTTTGGAGTGAGGCACTGCGTTTCGAGCTGCGCGGTAAAGTGCGGGTGGTTACCTTGGCTCCTGGCCCATCACCAACAGGGTTTCGTCGCATCTCGGGTGCGCCCGTTGGTAAAGGAAGCTTTTTCAGCACGCCAATTCCATTGATTATCGCCACAGCAATCGCTTGCTTGCATCAAGGCGGTGGCTATTGCGTTCCAGGTTGGCGGCATCGTCTATTATGGTTGATAATTAAACTTACCCCACGTTCATGCTTGTTGGCAATGATGGCACGGTACCTTAAGTAACCCTTAGTAACGTGTATAAAACAACTGTATATTTTTACGATGCTGGACATAGACATCACTTTGGTGTTCAATTCACGGCACTTTTTGTCGATTGGGTGAATCGCTTATGCTGGATTTGCTTAAGTGGCCAAAATAAAGGGAGGATTTATGCAAATGAAAACAATGAAAAATATACTGGTCATGGTGGGTATTGGTCTTGCTTTGGTCATAGGGGGTTGTAGCAATACCAAGCATTCAACAACAACATCATCAACGCCAACCGTCAAACCTGTTGTAAAACCTGCATCTAAAGTTGTAGTGCCAACAACGCAACCAACAGCACCCAGCGCATCAACATTGGCTGTAAAACCAACATCAAATTCTGTTTATTTTTCTTATAACCGTTCTAATCTTGAAGCCTCGGCATCAGCATCTGTGCTTGATGGCTATGTTAGCTGGTTGAACGATCACAGTGGTGTCTCTGTAACCGTTGAAGGCAACTGCGATGAACGTGGCAGTCGTGAGTATAACTTGGCCTTGGGTCAAGCGCGTGCCGACCGTGTGAAAGATTACTTGGTGGGTCATGGCGTACCTGCATCGCGAATCGATACTGTCTCTTTTGGTGAAGAACGCCCCGCATGTACTGATTCGGGCGAAAACTGTTGGGCTCAAAACCGTCGCGCGGATATTGTTGCCCGTTAAGCTTTTTTCTTCATCCTTATTTAAATTGTGTATAAATAAATTTTGTTTGTATCCAAGTTAAATCAAAAGAAACGGTCATTGGCCTTAGCAGTGATCGTTTCTTTTATTGCCCTATCCATGCTCAATGCTTGCGCAAGCAAAGATAACAATGCAGTTCACTGGCAACAAGACCGTACTTTGGTGTTGAATACACTGCAAGATATGCAAAAATCAAGCGGTGCAGCACAAGGGCGATTGGTGCAACTCAATATACAAATAGCCACACTACAAACCATACTACAAAAAATGCAGATGCAACAAGGCGCATTGGCAGCCCGTTTACAATTGCAAAACAATAAACTAAATACTATTGAAGCGGCGCACCTTGCAGAGGCGAAAGAAATAAGCGTGCAAACATCACCCGCAGCATTATCAAAAAAAATAAACAAAAAATCGTTGTTGAAAAAAGTTCAAGCCCTCGACCATAATGCAGCAATGGCTGAATTGGTGCTGAGTAACCCCAGCCATGAAAAAAAGCGAAGAAAAACTTCTGCGGAAGAAAAAAACACCTATACGGCTGCTTATTTGGCTTACAAAAGCGGGCGTTTTAACGATGCCATCGCATCGTTTCAATTGCTATTAAATGAATACGCTGAAGGAGAGTATGCTGATTCGGGGTATTATTGGTTGGCGGAAAGCCTATTGGCACAAAAACAATACAGAAAATCCTTGGATGTATTTATTTTTTATACCACACACTACCCCAAATCAGGAAAGTTATCAGCAGCGATGCTGGGAATGGCGCGTGCGCAATTGGCTTTAAAAAAGAATCCACATGCTAAAAAAACACTTACCCAGTTAATTCAGCTTTTTCCAGCTTCAACCGCTGCAGATCAAGGACGGGTATTGTTGTCTTCATTGATCAAATAATACACCAAAATGGAGCATGGATTGTTAAAAGTTTATGAAATTTATCAAAGTATCCAAGGTGAAGGCTCGCAGGCAGGAATGCCTTGTGTTTTTATTCGTTTGGCAGGTTGTCCATTGCGTTGTAGTTATTGCGATACACCCCAGGCATTAAGTCCCGATTCTGGGGAATTGATGTCAATTGATACGATTGTTGATACCGTCATGGGTTATTTGCCATCGTTGATTCTGGTTACAGGTGGCGAGCCTTTGGCTCAACCTGAATGCATTGCGTTGTTACAACACTTGGTAGAATTGCGCTATCACGTTCAATTGGAGACCTCTGGTGCTTTTGATATAACCGATACCCCACCTTCGGTGCAAAAAATATTGGATATTAAAACCCCAGCCAGTGGTCAAGAAGAACAAAATTTATGGGGCAATTTGGCCTTGTTGCAAGAGCATGACGAAATTAAATTTGTGCTGGCCAATCGCGATGATTATTTATGGTGTAAAAAAATTATTGAAGACCGCTTGCCTGATACCCCTGCAAGTATTCTTTTATCCCCTGTTTACAATATGTTACAAGCATCTGATTTGTGCGCATGGATGTTAGAAGATCATTTACCTGTGCGTCTTAATATGCAATTGCATAAAATAATCTGGGGCGGAGATGCTGTTGGCGTGTAAAGAAACCAAAACGGCAGTTGTATTGCTCTCTGGTGGGCTGGACTCTAGCACTGCTTTGGCATGGGCAATCAAAGATCAAGGGTGGCAATGCCATGCCTTGGCCTTTGATTATGGTCAACGTCATCGTGTTGAGTTGTTATCGGCAAAAAAAATAGCCCATTCTCTTTGCGCTACATCATACCATGAGCTTGCGGTAGATTTGCGGAGCATCGGTGGTTCTGCGCTGACCGATCACATTGATGTTCCCCGTGATGCCCACGCATCAAAAGATATTCCTGTCACCTATGTGCCCGCAAGAAACATGATTTTTCTTTCGTTGGCAATGGCACTTGCCGAAACTTTGGCTGCCACCCAATTGGTTATTGGTGCAAATGTGGTGGATTATTCAGGCTACCCTGATTGCCGACCAGATTTTTTAGCATCATTTGCAAGCACTGCAAATTTGGGAACAAAATGGGGAAGGGAAGGGCAAGGCATTTCTGTTGTCGCCCCATTGATCACGATGAAAAAATCAGAAATTATTAGCCTTGGTTTAAAATTGGGTGTGGATTATAGTTTAACCCATTCATGTTATTCACCTGCAATGGATGGTACGGCCTGCGGCCATTGTGACTCATGTTATTACAGGCGGCAAGGGTTTCAAACCTTGAATCAAGCTGATCCTAGCCAAGGTGGCTGATGTTGCGTTTATTTTTTTTATTGATACTTACATGTACCTGCTTTTTGAACACGGTATGGGCTGATGATGTTATTGTATTAAAAGCCAACAAAGCAGACCAAGTTTGGCGTATTGATGCACCCACGGTGAAAAATAAAAATGCGGTTTCTTTAGGAAAAACCCTGTTTTTTGATCCCCGTTTATTGGGGCAAGACAACCAATCCTGTGCTACTTGCCATTACCCAGGTTTTTCATGGTCGAAGGGCAGAAGCTTTCAACAGAAAGTGCCCGTGCAGTGGTTAAGTCGACAGGTTCCCTCCCTATTAAATGTTTATGCTTACCAACACTTTTTTTGGGATGGGCGTGTGGATGCTCCCCTTCAGGCTGCTATTTCTGCACACTTAAAAGGACTGGTTGCTCGTGGCATGCAATACCGCTCTCAGGCTTTTGAATGGACATACAAAAAAATGTTTATGCAAGCCTTTGGCGAAAACGATATTTCACCTATTCAAATATCGTATGCGTTGGCAGCCTACGTTAGAACAATACACAGCAAAGACACATTGTTTGATCGCTGGTTGGCAGGCGATAAAAAAAGCATGTCAGCCCCTGCTGTGGCAGGGTTTAGACTATTTAAAGGTAAGGCTGGCTGTGTGCGCTGTCATTCGCCGCCTTATTTTACAGACTCCGCAATTCATAATATAGGCATGGAATCATTGGATCCTGGGTATTATGATATTAGCAAACGAAAACAGCATTACAACGCATTCCGCACCCCTATGCTTCGCCAGGTTCCAAGAACATCACCCTATATGCACAATGGATCTTTTGCCAGCCTGCGCGATGTTATTCTTTTTTACAACAAAGGCGGGGATTTAAAAGGGGGTGGAAACGACCTTGTGCCATTAAACTTAAGCCCGATAGAGCAAGATCAATTGTTGGCTTTTTTAAACGCACTGCAAGGAGAAGAAACCCAAGCAACTATTCCCGCATTACCGATGCGGAGTAATTATTTATTGCACGTTCCTAAATAACCAACTTGCAACATCCGCTGAATATACCGACCAAACATATCTGTTTCGATGTTGACCCAATCATCTTTCTTTAAAAACCCAAGGTTGGTGTGTTTTAATGTATGGGGAATTAAATTCACACTAAATTCATCCCCTTTCACACTGTTTATGGTTAAGCTAACACCATTAATTGCAATAGACCCTTTATGCACAATCAATGGTGCCAAGGCCGCTGGCAAAGCAAAGTGATAACAACGGTGGTCGCCTACACAGTCAATGGCAACAATTTGCGCCATACTGTCAATATGCCCGCTCACCATGTGGCCACCCAATGGATCTCCCACACATAAAGCAGGCTCCATATTTACGCGCTGCCCGATCTGCGCTTGATCAAAGTGCGTTAAAGCCAATGTCTCTGCTGAAAGTGTGGCGTGCCATTTCCCCATGCTTGGCAATGCCGTAATGGTTAAACAACAACCATCAACGGCTACTGAATCACCACATTGCCATTTCGATGTGTCCAATGTGGTCACCAGATGAATATGCATTTGATTGTCTTCGCGTATGCTATGTTCAATACGTCCCACATCCGTGATAATGCCTGTAAACATAAGAATCCTTTGTTATGTGAAAAAATAATGTTGACGCATAGTCTACAATTAATTATATTGGGAGACAATACGTTTAGTGATTATAAACGAGGAATAATCAAAATGATAAACAAGAAACATCTTGAATCACTTATTAAAGAGCAGGGAAATGAAGTTATAGAAAAACATATAATCTGGAAATATGTGACCCAACATCAATTGAATATTACACGCAGTTCAATATTAAGGACGTACCTTGGTTCATTTAGCGTCGACCATACTATTGCCAAATTTTTTGATGATATTATTTTAAATGATGTTGAAATTTTCTGTTTATAACGGTTTCTGTTGGTCTCATAAACCATTGATATTATTGAAAAAGACCACGAATCCATACTCGTTGGTATAATTGATAAGGAGGGGTGTATTATACAATTCGCCCTACGGCATATGCCAGAGTCGCCGTAT
>JAUZQQ010000111.1 GCA_030950905.1 Mariprofundaceae bacterium | reverse complement strand
TTTATGCTTTAAATAACTGTATAATAACTCATTTTCACTATTTATAGTTATTACATAGGTTCTCTGATAAGCGTTAAATTTTCCTTCATAATATTTAACATTAAAATCACCACTTGCATTATTTCCTGCTAACAATACAGCCTTACAATCAAAAGAATATTCGTTTATTGCAAATATTTTTCTTGAGCAAGTAAAAAAAGGATATTTTCCATTTTTTACCATAGCGTTAGAATTCAACTTTCCTGTTTTAATATTAACAACCTCCCCTAAACTCTTCTCCTCCCAATTATCCCCTTTATTCTCAAACACGCCTTGCAGATAATTTTCAAAAACCTCTTTGGCATTCCTAAGATTCTGTTCGGCATTCTGTTTTGCCTTGTCAATGGCTACAAAGGCTTCATCCAGAACTTTAACAATACGTTGTTGTTCGGGGAGGGGAATTAAGGGGAATGCTTCACTTTTATAGTCTTTGAAATAAACATGTGGGATCGTACTACCGCTTCTATGTTTTTCAAAATCAACTCCGTTTAAGAAATACTCTATAAAACCAATATCATAACCTTCTTTCGGAATTAAATATTGCATCGTTGCAATAACAGAAGATTTTGCAGGGTACTTTGCAACTCTCCCAATGCCTGCTCCATCTTTTATAACAGCTAAATATTCTTGCTCTTGCTGAAAAAATGAAATATTTTTAGCAAACCCTTTCGCTTTGAAAACAGGATAATCACCATCATCATCTTTGATTTTGTTTAAAGAAATATTTGACGAACCTTTTTTAACTGCATTTTCTAAGGTTCCATATCCCCACCCCTTAGGTAGTTTTTTCTCCTTCTCATAAAACAGCTTTCCTACTCTATGAATATGCGCCACCAAATCCTGATTATCAATATGCTTAAAAATAGATATATCGAACGTATAGGGTAGATAAAGTTCATGCAATTCGTCCATCAGCGGGTAAACGCTATTATTGAGGGTGATTCCTTGACCAAAAAGCGTTATATCAATATCTGAACCGTCGCGGTCATTGCCTTTAGCACGAGAACCATACAATATTGCCTTATCAATGATGGGTATTTTTCCCATCGCGTGTTTGATATTTCTAATACTGTCAGGGTCTAAGCCAAACATGAATTATAGTTCCCTTCGCGTTTGTTCTTTTTCTAAGGCTTGTTTAAGCACCAAAAATACCTGATAATATTCATTGGTAATATCTGCAAAAATATCATTCGCCGTCTCTTCATTGTAGGTGTGTACGGTTTTGTTGCGGCTTTTGATGCTTTTCATTAATAACCGCCCACAATTTGAGTCAATCAACCCTCTTTTGACGGCTAATTGATAAGCATCTCTGCTGCCCTGTATTGAAACGTCCCCCAAGTACTCAAAAAAATCTTTGATCACTTGCCACGATAACTCCTGATTGTATTCAAATCGTTGGATTAATCCTTCTTTTTCAAGATCAGAAAATTCACGCGCTGTTGCTTCTTCGACACCAATTTCAAGTTGTTTAAAGGCTTTTTGAAAATTATTAAGACGCTGCAACCATCTAATATCTTGTTGCTCAGTCATCTTTTCCCTCATTATCAATTAATGCCTTCTCATGAAGTTGAGTTTCAATAAGGTTTCTTAATTCTTCTTTGTTGGGCAGATAAAGCTGGTATTTATTTATGAATAATTGAGACGATATATTGTGCATGGCATATTGCACCAGTAGGTCATCTTTTTCTTTTTCTAAAACCATGCCTATTGGCGGGTTATCCCCTTCGGTGTTTTCTTCATTTTCAAAATAACCCAAATACATATTCATTTGCCCGACATCTTCGTAACCAGCTTCTTCGCGTTTTAAATCAATCAGTACAAAACATTTAAGTATGCAGTGATAAAAAACCAAATCTACAAAGTGTGGTCTATTTCCAACAGGGATGCGGTATTGCCTGCCAACAAACGCAAAGCCTTTTCCCAATTCAAGTAAAAAATCTTTAAGGTGTTCAATGATTTTATCTTCTAACTGTCTTTCTGTATAATGATGTATCTCAGGTATTTGAAGGAAATCAAGTGTATAAGGCTCTCTGATAACATCACTTGGTTTTTGTATTGTTTGCCCCTTATGGGCTAATTCTAAAATTCCTTTTTTGTCTTTTGATGCGGCAAGCCTAAGGTATAATGAAGATTTTTTTTGGCGGATTAATTCCGTTGTGCTCCATTTTTCGTTCATTGTTTGTTGCAAATAAAAGCCGCGTTCTAATGCATTAGAAATTTTAAGAATCTCAACAAAATGCGTCCAGCTTAATTGGTGCGGAAGCTCCGCACCTTTTGGGAAAACAGTGTAAAACTGCCTCATTCTTTTAATGTTACTCAGACTAAAACCTTTGCCATGTTTCAGTTTCATGTCTTTAGAAATCTCTTTTAGTAAAGCTGTTCCGTATTCTGCTCGTTCTTTACCTTTTTGTTCAAACTCAACAATGTATTGTCCTATTTTCCAATAGGTTTCCACCAAATGCGCATTAACCGCTGTAACTGCTTTTTGTTGCCCGCCAAGATAGGTTTTTGAAATGCTGGAAAGTAAGTTTTCATATTGGTTTTCAGGTTTTGAAACTTTATCTTTCATCGCTCCCCCTCACGTTCAATGATCAATTGTAAATTTTCCATTATTTCATTGCTCTGCTTATCCAACAATTTCATTTCGGCTAATATCTCTTGCGGATGACGCAAAGGCGATTCTTCAGGTATATTGGGGTTTTTAGCTGAAAGATCAAACGTGGTCTGGTTAATATCGCTGATTTTAACTGTCCATGAGTTTTCACTCTTTGCCTGTGTTTTTTGCAATGCCACAAATTCAGCCAAGTCCTGCTCATTCAGCGGATTGGTTTTTCCTAGGTTTCTGTCCAAATTGAGCTGATAAAACCAAGTCTTGGTGCTGGCTTTTCCTTTTTCAAAAAACAGCACCACGGTTTTAACCCCTGCCCCTGTAAAAGTACCGCTGGGTAAATCCAATACCGTATGTAAATGGCAAGTGCTTAATAACTCTTTGCGTAGGGCAACGGAAGCATTATCCGTATTGCTTAAAAAAGTATTTTTGATAACAATACCTGCTTGTCCGCCTGCTTTTAGAATTTTGATAAAATGCTGTAAAAACAGAAAAGCAGTTTCCCCCGTCTTGATGGGAAAATTTTGTTGTACTTCGGCTCTTTCTTTGCCACCAAAGGGCGGATTGGCTAAGATGATGTCATAACGGTCTTTTTCTTGAATATCGCTTAAGTTTTCGGCAAGGGTGTTGGTGTGGATAATATTGGGGGCTTCAACACCATGGAAAATCATGTTCATAATGCCGATGATGTAAGCGAGCGATTTTTTCTCTTTACCGTAAAAGGTGTTGTTTTGTAGGATTTCGCTGTCTTTCGTAGATAGTTTTTTGCTAGCTCGCAAATATTCAAACGCTTCAACCAAAAATCCTGCGCTGCCTACCGCGCCATCATAAATGGTATTGCCACATTGGGGATTAATAATTTTGACAATGGTTTTGATCAAGGGGCGTGGTGTATAGTATTCACCGCCATTGCGCCCTGCATTGCCCATGTTCTTGATTTTGCCTTCATACAAATGGCTCATCTCATGTTTTTGGGCATGGGTTCTAAAACGCAGCCTATCAATCAGGTTGATCACCTCCCGTAAGTTGTAACCGCTTTGAATCCTGTTTTTTAATTCACTGAAAATCTCACCAATTTTATACTCAATGGTATTGGCATTGTCGGCGTTGATCTTAAATTTTTTAAGGTAGGGAAATAATTTGATATTGATAAAATCAGCAAGGTCATCACCGGTTAAGGCGTTATGATCAATCTTTCCATCGTCCAGTTTTGGGGCTGCCCACACGCCCCATTGGAATGGTTCATCAATAATTTTGCTGTAACTTTTGGCTGAAAGCTCGGCGGCCGTCTGTTTGTCTTTTTCCAGATCATCCAAATATTTTAGAAATAACACCCATGAGGTTTGTTCCACATAATCCAACTCACTTCCACAACCTGCATCTTTATGAAGTATGTCATCTATGTTTTTAAAGGTTTGTTCAAACATGGGTATCCTTCATGCATTTGGTTTATGTTGTTTCATGCGCGTTTCTGACCGCAGGCGGCAAGATCATTGATTGGCCTTCTTTTAAATGATCAAAACGCAACAAAAAAAGTATTTCATCCTCGGCTTCTAGCAATAAATCATCATGTGGGATCAATGTTTTTTCGTTGCGCAAAATAGCCATGGGTTGTACGCCATGGGTGATACGGGTATCCGCCAATTTGCAATTTACCAATGCTGAATCAGCAGGAATTGTGTAAGCATCGTGAATCAAACGTTTGCGCATCGCTTGATCCATCCAGTAGGTGGCTGTGTATGGTTTAGCAAACAAACGCTTGGCTTGCAATTGATGAATAAATGGTGCGTGTTTGCCTTGATCGCCTTCTTGCAAGGCAACATAAATCTCAGGCACATGAAACTGCTCTCTGGCCATGGCTGCTATCAATAGGTTGTGATCAGAAGAACCGGTCATGACAAGAACTGCCGAGACCTCTTGTGCATGAATAATATCCAAAAACAAAGGATCCAAAGCATTGCCCTGCACCGCTTGAAAGCCAGCTTGTTTCATGTGGCCAATGGCTTCAGCATTCATGTCTAAAAAACGAACTTCTCGATCATGGCATAATACGCGGCCCATCTCTGCTGCCATTTGACCACCACCGATAAGCAAAACAGTGGTATCACTGCTGCCGTTCACTGCTAACTTTCGGCTTAAAAAACCTGCCAATGAGCCATAAATAAATACCGATAAAATAATAACCGTAAAAACCAATGATACCAATGTATCAACGTGCTTAAAACCTGCATCTTGTAACGATAAAGCAAACAACGAGGTAATGGCAGCAGCGACCACGCCACGCGGTGCCATCAATCCCAAAAAATGAATTTGATTGGCTTTTAACGATGAACCAAATCCCGAGAGCCAAGCCACCAAGGGTCGCGCCACCACGGCCAGCACAATAAAGATAACGATGCCCTGCCACAAATAACGAACCAACACCTGCAAATTTAATTGCGCCGCAAGCAATACAAACAATACAGAGATAAGCAATACTGCCAAACTTGCCTTAAAATGTCGCAGCCGTTGAATGTCGGGCAAATCCATTTTTTGCATGCTTGCACCCGCAACCAATACCGCCATCAATCCCGCTTGCGCACTGATATAGTCGGCAATAAGAAACAATGCCCAAACAATCGCCAATGTAAAAATACTTCGTACTTCTACATTGTGGGTGATGTTAGCGAGCAATGCGCGCCCCAATAACCAACCGCCAATAAAACCAACGGCAGTACCAATCGCTATTTTATACAAAATAGACTGCATGGTAAGCATCGCACCTGTTTCTGGGTTTAACGTTAATTGTAACATCACAATCGCCAAAATCGCACCGACAGCATCCACCAACATGGCTTCACTGCTCAAGATACAACTCACCGCACGATCCAAGCGAACTTGTTGAATAATGGGCATGATAACCGTTGGGCCACCCACAGAAACAATCGCCCCAAACAACAGCGACATTGGCCAGCTCATATCGGTTAAAGTGTGTGCCACCACGCCACCGATAAACATGGTTAAAAATGGCCCGAGTACAATCAGGCGGCTAACCACTGCACCGTGTTCGCGCAGCGTTTTAAGGTTAAGGTTTAAACCACCTTCAAACAGGATGATGGCCAACCCCAATTCAATCAGGGTGTGCATGGCAGGTTGAAGCATTTCAGCATGCAATACATGAAGCCCATAAGGCCCCAACAGCATGCCACCCAGTAACCAAAGAAGAATCGGGGGCATGCGCATGCGTTCAGAAATCAAATGGGAAAAGACAGCAACCAGTACCGCGATGACAAAAACGGTTGTTGGGTATTCGGTTGCATGCATATTAAATTCCCATTGCCTAACAATTACGGCATTTTAAACAATGCCAATAGCAGGTCGTTCCAAGCACCATCTTTCCATTGTTGAACACCCGTATGTACGCTTAAAATGTCACCCGAGGCATCAATCAACACCGTTGTTGGCAATCCCCTTGCACCAAGTTTGTACAATTGCGACGCATCCGATAACAATAGCGGCACATGCATGCCAATTTTGTTTAAAAAGTCTGTTGCATCGCCAGAAGATTGATCCAGCGATATAGGCAACACAGTAATCTTGGGGTTTGCTTTTAGCCATACAGCCATTTCAGGCATCTCTATACGACAAGGAAAGCACCAAGAAGCCCAAAGGTGCAAGACTACAGGTGCGCCTTTAAACTCATTCAACTGGTGTTGTTTTCCTTGTTGATCCAACCATTTAAAGTCGGTGGCTGTCGCCAATGGTGAAAACCATAACAAAGCCAAGACAAGCAATAAGGGTTTTATACTGTATTTCATCGGTACTCCTTTTTCTCGATAAGTGCATACTAAGTCGAGAAGGGCAAGCATTGCTTACCCTCTTTTTATTGATTACTGATGAATAGCGCGGTCTTCAGAATCCAATACAGCTTCATGAATCATCTCGGATAAAGTAGGGTGGGGAAACATGTGGTGGATCAGTTCTGCTTCAGTTGTTTCTAAGGAGCGTGCCAATTGCAAAGATACAATCAACTCCGTGGCTTCAGCACCTACAATATGTGCGCCCAATAACTCACCCGTTTCGGCATGAAAAATTGTTTTTACCATACCTTCGGTTTCAGCCAGTCCCATGGCTTTACCGTTTGGCGCATACGCCATGCGCCCTACTTTGATCGGAATGCCTTCATCTTTGCACTGCTGCTCGGTTTTACCACAAGAACCAACCTGCGGCTGACAATAGGTGCAAGCAGGGACGTTACTATAATCTACGGCATGGGGTTGCAAGCCTGCGATGGCTTCAACACAGACAATGCCCTCATGGCTCGCCACATGCGCCAAAGCGGGTGCGCCAATCACATCGCCGATGGCATAAACACCTGGATGATCGGTGCGGTACCAATCATCCACGGCAATGCTTTGCCGTTCAATGACCATGCTTGTATGTTCAGCACCGATGCTGTCGGTATTGCCCATAACACCAACGGCAAGCAAGCAAAGATCACCCGTCAATTGTTGCATACTGCCTTTGACTTCATAGTCTACAACGGCTTGGTTACCAACTTTCTTGGCAGATTTTACCATTGCACCTGTAATGATTTTAATGCCTTGCTTTTTAAAGCTGCGGCGAACCACTTTGGCGATTTCGGCATCTTCCAGCGGTAAAATATGATCAGCAGCCTCAATGACGCTAACATTCGCACCCATGGCATGGTAAAAATAAGCAAACTCCATGCCAATCGCACCCGAACCAATGATTAACATATCTTTTGGTGTTTTTTCTGGAACCAAAGCCTTTTTGTAGGTGATAATCACCGCATCATCGACTTCCATGCCAGCAAATGCCCGCGCCCGCGCGCCCGTAGCCACAATAATGTGTTTGCCAGTCACTTGCTGCGTATTGCCATCGGCTGCTTGCACCATCAATGTATGGTTGGGCGCAAAGCTCGCTGTCCCTTCAATATGGGTGATTTTATTTTTCTTAAATAAAAATCCAATGCCTTTACTCAGTTTCGCCGAGATCGCACGAGAGCGGGCAACAGCGGTGTTTATTTGTGGCACCATGCCCTGCACACCCAAGCCCAATTCATCGCCATGACCACGAATAATCTGCACCAACTCTGCGGTTCTCAACAGTGCTTTGGTGGGAATACAACCCCAGTTAAGGCAAATACCACCAAGGTGTGTTGATTCCACACACGCTGTTTTTAGCCCCAATTGCGCGGCACGAATAGCTGCCACATAACCGCCTGGCCCTGCACCAATAATCACCACATCATATTCACCATCGGGGTTAAATTTCCCTGCGGTTTTAAGCGTTAATGCTTCATCATCATGTTCAGGTGGGGCAACATTGCCTAAATGTTCGGCTACGGTTTCTGTGCTGACTACAACAGTTTCATGGCTTGTTAGATCCGTGTTTGTGTTCATGCTGGCGGCTTGGTAATCAGCAGGCACTGTTTCTTCATCTTCAGCAATCACAGCAATGGCATTGCCAACAGCAACAACCGCGCCTTCGGCAGCCAAAATACGATGCAATACACCTTCATCAACGACTTCCATTTCCATCGTGGCTTTATCGGTTTCAATCTCGACCATTACTTCGCCAGATTCTAATGTGTCGCCTTCTTTTTTTAACCAGCGGACAATTTTTCCTTCTGTCATCGTTGGAGAAAGCTGGGTCATAAATACATCAATGGGCATTGTTTTTCTCTCAGTTTTTTTTAAATCAACAAGCCAGCAGGGCATTCCAAATGTTTTTTAAGCGAAGCCAGCAGTTGCGCACCAATAGCACCATCCACCACACGGTGATCACAAGACAATGTGATGGTCATCATTTTCTGCACCACCATCGCACCATCAACCACCACGACACGCGGCTCTGTTGCACCCACCGCCAAGATGGCACCTTCGGGTGGATTGACGATGGCAGCAAAGCTTGGAATACCAAACATGCCAAGGTTGGATACCGAAAATGTCCCACCTGAATATTCTTCTGGTTTTAATTCACCTGCACGCGCACGTTTGGCCAACTCGCGTACATCGGCAGAAATATCCAACAAGCCTTTTTGTTCGGCAAAGCGCACGACAGGGGTGATTAAACCACCATCAATCGCCACGGCAACCGAGATGTGTGCATGCTTATGTATCAAGGTGTGTTGATCCGTCCAGCTTGCATTGGCAGCGGGCACATCAACCAAAGCTTTGGCAGCAGCCTTGATAATAAAATCATTGACCGACAATTTAAATTCACCTGCCGCAGCTTCGTTAAGCTGTGCCCGTAAATCCATCAAGCGATCCATGTGCGCATCAATATTAAGGTAAAAATGGGGGACTTGTTGTTTTGATTCACACAAGCGGCGGGCAATCGCTTTGCGCATCATGCTGTTCTCAACACGTTCAAATTCATCTTCGTGGTACGGAAGCACGCCTGTGGGGGCGGGTCTTGGCGCGGCCAGCTTATGAACATCAGCGTGCTGACTTAAACGAATACCCCGCTTCAATGCCCGTTCCACATCGGCTTTAATGATTCGCCCCGCAGGCCCTGAACCTTGCAGGGCGGGCAGTGAAATGCCGCGTGCATTCGCCAATCGTCGTGCCAAAGGTGTCGCCTTGATGCGTCGGTTGTCACGGGTGATTTGTTGAAGGTTATTGCTTGTTTCAGTAGTTGTTGTGGTGCTTACTTCTTGCTCGCTAACAGCGGGCATTTCGTTTGTTACTGCATGCTCTTTTGTGCTCATTGATACAGCCATTGCTGATGGTTTGTAATCATCGGCAACGGTTTCACCATCTTCTGCAATCACGCCGATGGCTGCCCCCACGGCAATGGTTTCCCCTTCATGGGCGATAATACGATGCAATACACCCTCATCAACAACTTCCATTTCCATCGTCGCTTTGTCGGTTTCAATTTCAACCATAACATCACCAGATTCCAGCACATCGCCTTCTTTTTTTAGCCAGCGCGCAACTTTACCTTCGATCATGGTCGGCGAAAGCTGGGTCATCAATACATCAATTGGCATGGTTTACCTCATACATCGAATGGGTTATTTGAGCGGATACAATTTATGGGGGGTTAATTTCTATAACAAACAGAACGTGCAGCTTCAACGACTTCGGCAACACTTGGCAGTGCCAATTTTTCTAAATTTGCAGCGTAAGGCATGGGCACATCTTTGCCCGTGACACGGATGACTGGGGCATCAAGATCATCAAAGCCTTTTTCCATGATGCGCGCTGAAATTTCTGCGCCGATACCAGCAAAGCGCCAACCTTCTTCAACGACCACGGCGCGGTTCGTTTTTGCCACTGAGTTCAAAATAGTGGTTTCATCCAAGGGACGAATGGTACGGGGATCGACCACCTCAGCATCAATGCCTTGCTTGGCCAGCTCTTCTGCCGCCAGCAGGGCATACCCCGTCATTCTTGAGTGGGCAATGAGTGTCACATCCGTACCCGCACGTTTGATTTCTGCTCGTCCTAGGGGAATAATATATTCGCCATCAGGTACATCGCCAATATCCCCATAGTTGATTTCATTTTCAATAAAAATAACCGTATCGTTATCACGAATAGACGCTTTGAGTAAGCCTTTGGCATCGGCAGCATTGGATGGCATGACAACCTTTAAGCCGGGGATGTTCGCCATCCAATTTTCCAAACTTTGGGAATGCTGTGCGCCAACACGCGCCGCTGCGCCACCAGCACCACGAAAAACCAATGGGCAGTTGTATTGCCCGCCAGACATGTATTTCATTTTGGCAGCGGCATTGACGATTTGATCCAGCGCCAAAAGGGCAAAGTTCCATGTCATAAATTCAATAATAGGACGCAATCCCGCCATGGCAGCACCCACGCCCAAACCTGCAAAACCAAGCTCGGTAATGGGGGTATCAATCACCCGTTTTGCGCCAAACTTCTTCAGCATACCCTGAGATACTTTGTAAGCTCCATTGTATTCAGCTACTTCTTCGCCCATAAGAAAAACGCGATCATCGCGCAACATTTCTTCGCACATGGCCTGATTCAATGCTTCGCGGTAAGTGATTTTGGCCATTAGCTAACTCTCCCAGGGTAAGGGTATGCATCTTCAATCGGGTCGTTGATAATATCTGTCCATAGCTCTGAAGCATCGGGTTCAGGTTGCTGCTCTGCTTCTTTCACGACAGCGACGATGGCTTTTTTGATGGCACGGTCTTTTTCTTTAAAAGCATCTTCATCGCTCAATCCCGCTTCAGTCATTAAATGTTGAAGTTGGGCAATGGGGTCACGTCCTTTGCGCCATTCTTCTACTTCATTGCGGGTACGGTAGGTGGCAGGGTCAGACATCGAATGGCCACGGTAGCGGTAAGTAATGGCTTCAATAATATAAGGGCCTTCGCCAGAACGGGCGTGTTCAATGACTTCCCGCATTTTTTGTTCCACTTCTAATACATTCATGCCATCAATGGCCATGCCGGGAACCTTAAAGCTGATCCCGCGTTTAAACAAACTGGTTTCAGCAGAGGCTCTGGCCAATGACGTACCCATTGCGTATTGGTTGTTTTCAACAATAAATATAATCGGTAACTTCCACAGTGCCGCCATATTAAACGATTCGTACACCGCGCCCTGATTGATGCCACCATCGCCCATAAAACACAGTGTTACACGGCCATCATCTTTGTACCAGCTAGAAAAACCAAAACCCAAGCCAATAGGCACTTGCTCACCGACAATACCATTGCCACCAACAAAATTACGGCTGCGGTCAAACATGTGCATCGAACCGCCCTTGCCCTTGACAATGCCGCCAGCACGCCCGAGCAGTTCGGCCATGATTGCAGTAGGGTCAGAACCGCGCGCCAGCGCATGACCATGATCACGGTAACTGGTCATCATGTAATCGCCAGCTTGCGCAGCTTCACTCGTTCCTACGCAAACGGCTTCTTGACCATTGCACAAGTGGCAAAAACCACCAATTTTTTTCAGGCCATACAATTGCCCTGCTTTTTCTTCAAAACGGCGAATGTACAACATGCTATCATGTATGCGGTGCAAGGTTGTTTCATCATAAAAACGACCTTGATAATTAAGGCCGTCTAATGGCGGTTGATTGGCAGACATAAGACCTCCAGTGATGGATACTTTCATTTCTTGGCAGTAAAAGTAAGCCAGTATATTTGTATTTAGATGGGGGAGTCTGCCGAACAAGGTTTTTTCAGCAACTCTACAAGCAATATTCAGCGATTCTTATTTTGATTTTATAGTGCCAATACCGTGGTTTTTTTATCGGCCAAGACGCACGCTTTATTCGAGCAACATGATGGCCAACAAGCGTCGAATGCCCGTTGGTAAAGCGGGAAGCTTGGTCAATAAAAACCATGCCCCTTCTGCCGCTGGTGGCGGGCATTGCATACAAGCACCATACAAGTGCAAACGCCGATGCGTCAGTGTATGCACAAGGGTTGGTCTTTTTTCCCCTTGTTGGTATGACTCATCAATCGGTGGCGACCACAGCCCACCCCAGATACCACGGTTGGGTCTACGCACCAGCCATATTTTTTCATCAAGGGGGTCTCCATAGCATTGTACTTGCCAATATACGTCACGTACTTTTATTTTATTTTTGGTGACCATGGGGGTTATTGTTTGAAAAGCTGATAGGCATTGCTGTTGCATGGGGCAATTCACACAGGATGGTTTGCTTCGGTGGCAACAGGTTGCGCCCAGCTCCATCATGGCTTGATTCCATAAAGCGGGGCTTTTGCTTTGCTTGATCATTGTCTCGGCTTGCTGCCATTGTTGCTGGTTCTTTGATGCACCAAAATAACGATGGAGTACGCGCTGAACATTGCCATCCAAGACGGGGTATGCATCGCCAAAAGCAAACGAAGCAATGGCGCCTGCCGTTGACCGACCAATACCAGGCAAGGCTAAAATATCGTCAAATGCCCGTGGGAAAACCCCGCCATGCTGCACCATGATCTGCTTTGCCGCAGCATGCGCATAACGTGCCCTGCGGTAATAACCCAAGCCTTCCCATGCTTTCATGACTTCATCTTCATCGGCTTCAGCCAAAGCGGTTATAGTGGGGAACGCAGCCAACCATGCTGCATAACGCGGCAGCACGGTAACCACTTGGGTTTGTTGCAGCATGATCTCTGACATCCAAAGATGGTAAGGGTTCGTGCTATGTCGCCATGGAAGATCACGTTTGTTCGCTTCATACCACGCCAGTAACGGTGGTAGACTAAAGGGTTCTGAAAACAATTTTATCGTCAACCACCTCAAAGGTGAGGTAAAAACTTGCGCGGTCTAATCCCCATGAGCGCGGCAATGGTTTAAAAGGGGCTGCGGCATAAATAGCTTCCACTGCACTTTCATTCAACTCAGGGATGGGACTACCACGCAACATTTCAAGGTTGCCAAGTTGACCTTTGTATTCAATAGTCAAGCGCATTAGGACTTGCCGTTCGTGCTCTTGGTATGTTTTGTAGTCTGCCTCGCCAGGTCTCCATTGCTCTTCTAAGGATCGAATTAAGGCATGGGCATAAGGGGCGTATTTTGCTTCGCGGGTATTGATGGGAATATCCGCTTCTTTAGAAAGCATTTGTTTCAGCCGCCGTTCGCGCTCAAAATCACGCGACAATTCAGACAATGCCATGCTCGATGGAATAAGGTTTGCCAACGGAATATTTAATGGATTCTTTTTGGGTTCCTTGTTTTCAAGCTTGCTAACCTTTTTAGGGGTAGTATTGATCTTTTTTGGTGCTGTCTTGCGGGTGATCGCCGCTTTTTCACGCGGTGTTGGCTTGGGTGTTGCCTTCGGTGTCGGTTTGGGCTTTTGTTTTATTTGAGGCACAAGTTTGGGCGGTGTTTTTTGGCGTTGTTTTGCAGGCGGTGGGGCTTTTGCTCGGCGGGTGCTATGGTCTTTGGCTTGCTTGCTGCTTCCTTTTAAGGTGCGATTGGCAATGGTTTTGGCATCGGGGTTTTCTTTTGCCGCTTTGGGCATGGTGCGCGGGTCAAACAACACCACGTCCATTACTTTTGGGGTTTCTTTTTTTACCATTTCAGGTTCTGGGTTTACAAATGTAATAATAAAAACCAGCAAGCCATGCAACAGCACAGACAAGACCAAGGCGATGACAAGCCTTAAATTCATAGCTTTCAGATCAATCCTTTAGAAATGGGCATTCAATAACTACTGCTCAAAGCAGAACACGAGGTAACGGGCCAACACACCGTTGAGCCAACCCGTGGCGCATGATAGCAGCAGCAATGGCGATAGTAGATAAAATAATACAGCTTGCTGAATAAAGATATATTCAACCACCAGAAATTGCGCCAACATATGCGCCAATGCAGCCAGCAAACTGACACCAATGAGTGAGATGCCAGGGATATATCGCCAAGCGAGAAGCATCACGGATGTGGCCGCAAGTGTACCTGCCAGACTCATCACAAACGTAGGCGAAAACAATGTACCAAGCATGAAAGCACCAACAATAACCCGCGCCAACGCCAGCCACAATGCCGCACGAACACCCATCAAGACCAACACCAACAAGGTGATAATATTTGCAAGACCTGGCTTGAACCAAGGGCCTAAAGCTGGCAATGCCGCCTCAAAAACATGCAAACCACTCGCCAAAATTAAAAAACCCAACCAACGGGCATGAAACATTAATACATCTTGCGGCGGTACTTCTGTTGTTTCTGTCATCAGCGTACTATACCAATGCTTCTTGTTGTAACAAATGCTTGTAATAAATGCTTGTAATAAATTGTCACCCACTGAATAGTTAAAGATGCTCGCAGCCGTTGAAAAATTGAAAATTGCTAATTCTTTACCCTAACTATTGCCTCCCTTTTTTAAAAGCGTAGCATTTGCCGCTTGTTCATGGGGGCGACTTGGTTTCGACGGAGATGCTGAACCCTGTGGGGCATGCTGGGATGGTACTCCCATTAAAAAGACCACTAGCATTAATTGCTAACGATGACATAGAACTCGCTTACGCTGCGTAAGTGACCCCACAACTCAGGTCGCCCATCGCCTGGGTGACTGGGGCCATCAAGATGGGACCGTTTTTGATTGCTGGGGAATCGTGGCACAAAAATTAAAAATTACGAGACGATCTGATGGCGACCTTGTTCGTTCAGTTTCCTTCAGATGCTATTTGAACGAACTAAGCATGTAGAACCATTGGCTGATGATTTTCGGACGTGGGTTCGAGCCCCACCGCCTCCACCAATTAAAAGAAGCCGCCGATGCGCGGCTTCTTTTTTTTATTTATTACGCACGGTTAGCTCAGATGGATAGAGCGTTGGCCTCCGAAGCCAAAGGCCACAGGTTCGACTCCTGTACCGTGCACCACATCATCAATTGATTACTGCATTTAAACCTTGTAAGATATTGTGGTGGTTGGTGTTTTTGCTGTTTGTTTGGTTGTGTGTGAACGCATAGGAACGTGGACAGCCAAGACTTGCTAGTGGTATATTTAGTAGTAGTTTTTTTTTCATGCTGTTTTTTTTGACGAAATCTACCCCACCCCCCCCTTGATGTCTCATCGTACGATGGGGGGGAGCCCACCCTATGTGGCTCTGAAAAAATGGCCGTTTTTTTAAAACTGCCCCCCTAAAGCACCACTTTCCTTATTAGCCGCCTTGCGCGGCTTTTTTTGTGTTTATTTTCAATGACTTATGAAACATAGTTTGCTTACGTTGCACTTCATATTACGTGCAACGTCATTTTGACGCACCTTTCGGCCATCGAACGAAAAGGGGTGTTTTTTTATGATTAATGGCAAAAACAAACGCACGTTGACTACCAGTCGCCGCATTGTTCCTAATTGTGGGGTGGAGTTGTGGCGCGCTGATAAGGTTACGGCGTATACGACGCTAAACATGGCGCATATTTCGCGGTTGGAGAGAGTTGGAAAGTTCCCGTGCGCGGTGCAGCTGGGTGTACGCACCAAGGGGTGGATTGCTGATGAGGTTCGCGCCTGGCTGAGCTGGCGCATTGCAGCGCGTGGCCGTGTTACACCTTGGCAGATGGGCCAGTGATGTTGTTTTGCCGCTGCTGTGGGCATGTTAGGGGCGGTTTTTACGCCGATTGCGGACGTGTGTTGCCACGTATAAACGCCGCAGAAGCGTAGCTTTACGATGTTTCACTACTGCGCCAGCCCGTCCACCTTTAACTTGTACCATTGCCAGCCTGCTATGTTGGGGCTAGCGTCCGCACCACTGGAACAGACAAAAATTGTTCCACAGGGTCTTATAACCCTAGTCGTAGGTAGTCATCAGACTGCCACCCGAATTTTCGTTGGCGGTTTTCTTTTTTCTAGGCTTCGCCCTAGTATTCTCGCCGCCGATATTAGTCCGGGTGGCAATTTTATATGTCCAGAGTCATTTCGATGGCTTAAAAACTATTGCGCTGTGCCTACGCCAGTTATAAGCACCCGGGCGACTTTTTTAGTTGCTTATCTCCCTTTGGGGGTTCGGGCCATGGCATTTCTTGCAATCTCAAAACAACAATCACCCACTTACCTTGATGATCACAAAAAAGCGGCAGCCGATGCGGGCTTGCCCGATGACGATAGTAACGCGATTGTTATCGTCACCTTTATATTCAGCATCTTGCTTACCGTGGCGAGCATTGCGCAAAATGCCATGTTTGCCATATCTATCGCCCAAAGTTTTGCCGCAGGCATGGTGCTAGTCGCCATTTATCTTGGGTTCGACCTTGGAAAAATAGTTAGCCCCGCATTAATTCGTCTGTTCTGGATGAAGGGCAACCATTTTTTCTCATTTTTTATCAGCTTTGGGTTTGTTGCGGCGACATTAGCAAGCCTTGCCGCAGGCACGTCATTTATGGCAACGTCGATTGAAGGGGCGCAACAAGCTCGGGTGAGTCATTCGCCTGAAGCCCAGCAAAATTTTGAGTCACAACAACGCTTGCAGGACGAAATATCCGCCATGGCAGTGAACCCTGCTGCGGTTGCCCATGCCCAACGTGAAATCAAACGACTCAAAGCACTGTGGGAACGCGCCTACGCCAAAAACTCCGCTTATATGACCCGAGACTATACCCCCAAGGAGCGGTGGTTCAAACGAACTGCCCGCGCTGTTTCGGAGGATATGACACCTATCGACAACGCGATAGCCGAGCAGCAGCGGATTTTGCTCGCCGCTGATGATTACCAAGGCAAAGTCGCAGAGTTGGAGCGTGTGCGTGACCTTGCCCCCACCATTGCCAATGGCGCAGGTGAGTTGGCTGGGTTCGTTGCGCTTGGTGCTTGGGCTGGTGTGCCCTCGCCTCGCGTTCGTGTTGAAGTGCTCACCTGGACAACTATTTTTAGCGAGCTATTGGCAGGCATAGGTTGGTTGGCATACGGCATGATGAAAACACAAAAACGATTCAGCCCTTACGAGCTAGCTCTAGCACAACGTCAGGCAACCCACGAGCAGCGACTTGTGGATGCCACATTCAACACGATTCAAGCACAACCCTCAAACGATATTCAACCGCAGCCGCACGCTGCCTCTCCGCAGCAACCGAAATCTGCCGCAACGCCCTCTTCACAACGGACGGAGGTTAGGGCGCATGAACCAGCAAAAAAGGACAATGAAAATCACAGGGTGGACATCATGAAGGTTTACGAAATTCCAAAAAATGGCAAACGCGATGTGGGCAAATATTACCCATGCGAGGATTGTGATTCGGCGTATTTGGCGCGGACAACTTGGCAAAAATTTTGCTCGGAATGTACAGCGAAAAAAAAGGCAAATTTTCAAGCAGCTGCTGGGATAAATTCCTAGGAATAAATCCTATGACCAAAAATAACAATATTGCTTTTTTTGTATTTTTGTTTTTGGACGGTCAATGACCGTTCACGGTTGATGTTGAAAAAAGTCAAGTAGGTAATATTCCTATTGATAAAGAGGGAGAATTAAAAAATGAACAGAAAAATCACACTTAAAAGGGTCAGAGAATTGACCGATGAATTGATACGGCTGGACAAAAGCTCTGATGCTATTGCGCTGCATATTGAGGCTCTTGATATGGCTTATGAGATTGAAGTAGGTCATGACAAAGAGGGAAAATTGTCAGGTGCTTTGGCGGTGTCGATAGTGCGCATTGAGTCGATCATACGCGCGAAAATTGAGCAGGAAAATTTTATGCCTGAAGGGCTTTTGTTATGAGAAGATCATCTGAATTTGTTGAATGCTCGGCGGCATGCATCGCGCAGGATATGCTAACAGAAACCGATGTAGAAAATGCGCTAGCAGATATGGAACAAGTGACGGTGTGTCATGATGAGTGATCAAATAAAATCAACGGCATTAACGATAGATGAGTATTGCGCTGCTGAAGGCTGGGATTGTGACGATGTATCCACTGCGTTTTATACGTTTTATGTTCATGCGTTTGAAAACGGAACAGACCTGTTTTCCGATACAGAAGAAGAAGAAGATGATGTTTTACCATGAATAAAGAAGCACCACTTAAAGCGGATGAAAGCGTCTCGGTGGCAATACCGCGCACATTACCCAGCGAAGGTTTCGTGCGGATTGAGACGGTTTTGGCAGTTATTCCGATCTCTAAAACAGCATGGAACGATGGTATTCGAGAGGGGCTTTTCCCACCGCCCGTCAAGTTAGGAACACGTTTGTCGATGTGGAACGTGGCGGACATTCGCACCTTGATCAATCATTTGAGCAACACACCATGGCAGGTGCAGTCATGATGGCTGAGTACAAACGATTAACGGTTAATAGAATTCATGATGCCGTGCTTGACGATGGGGTGAAACAAAAAACCTTATGGGATGGCGACGGCCTTTATTTACTGCTGATTAAAAAGGGAAAATATTGGCGTTTTAAATACACATACCATAAAAAACAAAAGGCGATTGCGCTTGGTGTTTTTCCTAAGGTTGGATTATCTGAAGCGCGTGAAAAACGGAATGAAATGCGACTATTGCTACAAAATGGCATTGACCCTGCGGCACAAAAAGCTAAGAACAAGCAGTGCGTAGCTAAGGATGCTGCAACAGCGCGGCGCGATGTCGCAGCGGCGGCAAAGTCGTTTGAGACGGTTGCACGCGAATGGTTTGAGATTCGTCGTTCTGCTATTGCTGCCAGCACGTATGGTGAAATGATCCGTCGATTTGATCGCCATGTTTTCCCCCACATTAGCAGTATTATTATCGGTGATGTAACACGTCTGGATGTTAATCAGATGTTAAAAATAATGGCAGAAAAAAACATCTTAGATTCGGCGCATCGGGTGGGCAATCATTGTAAAAATATTTTTGAATACGCATGTGATTCGGGTTACATTGAGAACACGCCGCGTATAAAAACCACCAAGGTATTACCCGTGGTGAAAACCACCAACATACCAGCGATTGTTACGCCATCACGCATTGGCGAGCTGTTAAGGGCGATTGATGAATACCATGGCCATACGGTTGTATGCCTCGCCTTGCGCTTGCTCCCTTACCTGTTTGTTCGTGCGGGTGAGTTTCGCCGCGCCCATTGGTGTGAATTTGATTTGGATGGGGCACTTTGGACGATTCCTGCGGCGCATCGCAAGTTAAAACGTGCTGATCAAGAAAGCCTTTCCAATGTTCATTATGTCCCCCTTAGTTCGCAAGCTGTTGCCATTCTGCGCGACATTGCCACCCATACAGGCAGGGATGATCATGTTTTCCCATCGGTTCGCGGCGATGCTCGACCGATGTCGGAAAACACCATCAACGCAGCTATTGCCGCCCTTGGTTTTAAAGGTGAAATGGTGGGGAATGGTTGGCGATCAGCTTTTTCTACGTGCATGAACAGCATGAATTTCAACCCTGATATTATCGAACGACAGTTGGCACACGTTGAGAAAGACAAGGTTAGACGGGCATACAACCGTGACGTTTTTTTGGATCAGCCCAATGTTAGATCACAGCGGGAAAAAATCATGCAGGCATGGGCAGACTACATTGATTCGTTACGCAATAATGGTTTAAACAAGGAGATAACATGATGAACAAAAAACTAAGTGCAGCGCAGCAACGGATCCAGTTGTATAACCATGTTCGGGGCTATTTTATATCGCAGGGCAGCAGCTTGTCGGCATGGTCACGTGAGCGCGGTGTTAGCTTGTCGTATGTATCGGATGTGCTGAAGTCTGGGCCCACAGGCGAGATGAGCCAACAGTTACTTGATGACGTAAAAAAAGCAGCAGGGATGATCTGATGCAATCGTCCATTGATACTGCCAACCGCATGACCGAACAACTCGCCAGCCATGGTACAGCCACTGCCGATCAGCTCGCCGACAACATCGCTGCCGTGATCGAAACAGCCAAAGGGCACGCAATGAATGACGAGGCACAGTATTGGGCATTTATAGAAGCAGGTGAAAAAACAGCGGTATTGGCAGCCAAGCTGGGCGACCCATGGCCAGCACACCTGCATCGCTTGCATGTGGAGCTGGCGCACTGGCAGCGAATTTATGCGGTTGAAGCTGCGTTTTCCAGTCACCAACATAATATTCTCGTTATACACCGTGCTTGCCATGCAATGGCATATTGCACCGATACACTTTAGTTATTATAAATGTTGACCGAACTTAAAAACCCTCGTTTTGCTGTGCCTGATGATGTGCTGTCGGCATTGAAAGTAGCGGACAATCAGGTGGTAAACATTGTCGGCGAGGCGATTGCAGGCAACTACACGATGCCTCGCGGCTTGGCGAGGTGCGCGTTGTTCGGCATGTGTGCAAAAGGTTCGCGCAAACAGCACGATAAAAAAGAAATGGCGGCATGGAAGGGGTGGAAAATCACACACACAGGCGAGCAGCTGGATCAGGGCGACTTAGATGTATGGTTGGCTGTGTGTCGGATGATAGCGAGCACAGATGGGCGGCTGGTGGTGAGTTTTCGAACGTTGCTTGGTGAGATGGGGGCTAATAATGTTGGTGGAACAAGAGTGAAACGTCTGCGCGTCAGCTTGCAACGTCTTCATGATGGCATTTTATCTATTCAGCACAATGAACAACGCTTTGATGGGCCATTGCTGCGCTGCGATCAGGATGGCGGCAAAATGGTGATCACACTGCCAAGAAGTCAGTCGTGGTTGTGGCGCGATGTGGTGTGGCTGGATTGCACCGTGCGTCAGTCGATCAAACCCAACCTAAGCAAGTGGCTGCATCATTATACCAGCAGTCATCGCGGCACACAGCAAAACCCATCGCTTAGCCGCTTGATAGATTTACATAGGCTGTGCGCCTCACAGCAGCCTCATATACGCAGGTTCCGATTTAATGTGCGGGCAGGATTTGACACGCTGCACACCCATCAGTGCATTCAACAATGGTACATTAGTCCTCAATCCGTGGTGAAATTCTCTAACCAGTAAAACAAACTCAAACAACTCAAAACAGAAGAAAAAGGCTACCGCAAGGTGGCCTTTTTGCGTTTTTGGTGCGGTGTGGCTTATCAGGAACGCTTGTGTGGCTTATCAGGAACGCTTGTGGAAAAAATGTGGCTTATCAGGAACGCTAGTGTGGCTTATCAGGAACGCTTGTGTGGCTTATCAGGAACGCTTGTGTGGCTTATCAGGAACGCTTGTGGATAACTTTCGGCTATAAGTCGTTGATTTTGCTCGCTATTTTCTTGATTTTGCGCGCCCTATAAACCTCTTATAAACATAAGACAAGACTTATATATATCAGTGTTATTAATTAGAAAGGTTTAAAAAAACAAAACCAGCAGCCCTAAGCAGTCGCTTCGCGACCGACATTGGATAACAGCCCTAAGCAGTCGCTTCGCGACCGACATTGGATAACAGCCCTAACTATCAGCACGCTTTGCATTGTAAGGATGCAAATTATACGGCAAGAAGACATCGAAATAGTAAATACATGCAAAGGCATACGATGAAGATTGAAGCGCCATATCACGTATTGTACGCACATTGTTTTTGAAAGGTTTATGAAAACAGTTACTAAATATGTGATAAGCAAAATATTCCGATTGCTTATGAGTTCAACGTGATTGACTTTGATCAGCACATATGAGCCAAATCATAGTCATGCCGAAACGGCATAAGATCGGCTGCGCCTTTAGGTTATTTTCTGAAGCAGAAAATGTTTTTTCCTTGAGTTTCAGCGTGAAATCCATAGACTCTTTAGTTATCTATAATTACACATTCATGAGGTTGATCTTGCAAGTTAGTAGCGAATTGGCAGAGGAATTTCGGCATTATCGAACCATTGTAAAAGGTGGCTCTGCGTTGACTGCCGAGGCATACCTGCGGTCTGCTACGATGTATTTTACATGGTTGGGTGATCAGGACATGACCTCTCGCAGTGTAGAACGATGGTTGATTGATTTGTATGCCGCTGGCCACCTTGCCAATTCTAGCCGCGCTAATCGTTTGGCTGGGCTACGCGCTGTCTGTGGTTGGATGGTTGAGCGTGGCGAGATGGACGATGACCCTACGGTGGGCGTTCCGTCGCCAAAATTTTCGCATCATTCGGCGCAAAAATTCAGCAAAAACGATATGCACCTATTACTCACCGCTGGCGATTTGCAAACGGTGCAAGGGCTGCGTGATCGGGCAATTATCTTGCTGTTTTACATTACAGGTATGCGCCGATCCGAGATGGCACGGCTGCAACTGGAGCACCTTACACTTGGACAAACCACGGGCAGGGTGTCAATTTGTGGGAAAGGCTTGGTTAATCGTGGTGTATCGTTTGAAGGTGCGCGTGTTGTGTCGGTGATTCGTGCGTGGTTGGTTGCCCGTGCTGGCGTTGCTGATGTGACATGCTCTTATGTTTTTTGCAGCATCATAACAGGGAACAAGCTTGGATTCGGCGGCTTACGCGGCGTACTACTGCGGTCAGCAATGTTGGCAGGATTGGGTGACGAGGGGGTTTTTTTGCATAAGCTAAGGGCGACATTTGCCACTGATTTGTACGATCAGGGTATGGACATTAAAACCATTCAGTTACTCATGGGGCATGCGCGTGTTGATACAACCATGTGCTACATCGCCATATCTGAAAAACATTTAAAATCAGCGCGTTTGTCTGCTGTCTATACCCATGGATTACTCTGATAAAAACACGCTACTAAAGCATGCGTTGCGATCGAGTAGTAATGATTTTGTAAGCCTTGGTTGCCGCATTGGTGCAGAGATGTTGAGTATTGTGTTTCATGAGCTGGGCGGCGCACAGCAATACGTACCCCGTGAAAATCATTTTTACCGAAAACTGTGCGTAGAACAGCGGCAACGCGATGTGCAAAACAACTGGGATCAAACCCCCTACGGTCTTGATGCACTGGCAGAAAAATGGGGCGTGTCGACTTCCACAATACGGCGTGATTATGGGGTGGCGTGATTGGTTGTACGCGACACTTTTTGGTGTCTGCTGAATCTTTTGTTGGTTTTTGTTGCCGCCCTTTTTTCCAAATGTAAGAGCATTTGTTTGGCTACTTTCTCAACAACTTTGACAGGGACACTGTTGCCAAATTGTTTGTATGCTTGGGTATTAGATACAGGTATTTTAAAATTTTCTGGAAAACCTTGAAGCCTAGCTGCTTCTCTGGGTGTTAATTTTCTGGGGTTGCAATGTTCTTGCTGTATTAATATTTCACTGCCATCTTTATAATATCTAGCGGAAATAGTGTTTGTATATACTGATTTTTCCGAGACTATTCCATAGCCAAACCCTTTGCCTTTAATTTTATTTTCTCTTTTCCTTCTTTGATGCCCTGCCCAAAGGCGATCAGATATTGTATATTTATCATCGACATCTTTTTCTAAAATATCACCAACACTTGTTCGTTCAAAGGTTGGTGCAGGAAAGTTAAACATTATGTTTGGGTCTAAAAATCCCACAATATATATTCGTTCTCTATTTTGTGGTAACCCAAAATCTCTTGCCCTAAGTACTTGGTATTGAACATTTGAATAACCAGCCTCTCTTAAGCGCTCAATAATTATATTTAATGTTCGTCCTTTATCATGCCCCCTTAACTGTTTAACATTTTCAAGAAGAAATGCTTTTGGTTTTTTGTCTTTCAAAATGCGTTCAATATCAAAAAACAGTGTTCCTCTTATATCAGAGAATCCTTTTTTTAAACCTGCTTGAGAAAATGGCTGACAAGGAAAACCTGCCAATAAAATATCATGTTGAGGAATATCCTTTAAAGAAACTTTTGTTATATCTCCAAATACAGGTTCATCACCAAAATTTGCTTTGTATGTTTGTGTGGAATATTTGTCCCATTCACTGGTGAAGACACATTCAACGCCTTGCGTAGATGATTTTTCAAAACCTAATCGAATACCACCGATGCCTGCAAATAAATCTATAATTTTTAATTTTCTCATTTTTCACCCCAGAACTTTAAGATTGATGGTATTTCTTCAAATAAGTAGTCTTCAAAACTAATGATGTTTTTCATTGAGGCTAAGGGGGCAGCGTTAGCAACCCAGTCATAGGCAACAACAATAATATTATGATTTGCCATTTCCTGAGCTTTATTCTTAGATATATTCTCATCAACTGTTAGCAGGTGTATTTCTGGAATCTTAGTTCTTTCAATTTCCTCCGCAACTTCTTGCCATCTCTCACGCAAGGACGTTTTCATCGTGCCTATAATGGTTTTGTTTCGTCTTTGCTCATAGCAAGTGATATTTGGAAGAATAGAGTCTACTTTTTTACCTAACCCTAGTTCTGTAAATGTTTTCCTTCCCACCTTACTTTGAGAGTCGAATTCATACTTTAATACGTCGTATACTTTATAGATAATTGATTCGAATGTTTTGCCTGCTCTTGATCTGCGTGAGTTGGTGTTACTGAGTGAAATTTTATAAATATAAGGGAAAATTCTACCAGCATATTCACCACAGAGATTACGAACCTCT
>JAUZQQ010000110.1 GCA_030950905.1 Mariprofundaceae bacterium | reverse complement strand
GCCTGCTTTTGACTCATATGAGCAGGCAACCCTTGTGATAAGCTGGCAAACATTGCATCTGCCTGCCCAAAAGAAGCCCAACGGTCATACTTATTTGCCTGATATGCCAAAGCTTGCAAGCGCCCCGACTCTGGTTTGCCTTGCAATGCCGCCAATTGTCCCCGCTGCATCAATGATGTTGCTGCCCATGCACGCTTAAACGCTTCTTGGTCGCGATTTTCCACAGACCAGGCATTCAAGCCCTCTTTTAAAGACACGCGATGACGCATCAACCAATGTAATACATCTGGCAATACTGCATCAGCATAACGCATATGCGGCAAAGCATATTCAATCACTGGCGTCCACTCACCCTGCACCTTGCCATGCTTAGCATCATGCAATATATCCGATATATTTCCCCAATAGCGACCCAGCCATGTCCAAACACCTTCACCACCCCATGTATTCTTAGCTGGTGCAGCAGCATACAACCGTGCGGCAGTAGGATGTTGTGTGGATTTAAAACCCACCAGACCCATACGATAACCATCTACAAACAACGCATTATTTGGAAAAACCTTCGCAAAACTGCGTAACACCACCTGCAATGCAGGCACATCAAATTGATTAAATGCCAACCATTGCACAAATAGCCCATGATCATTCAATCGCGCTTTTGCACGCCCAAACTGTTCCACAGAAAGCAGTGCGCCACGGCCAATTTGATCGGGATGAAATAAATCGCCAACAATCACATCATAAGAATCCTGCGTACGCATCAAAAAGCGGCGTGCATCGTCGTGTTGTAGGTCTATTTTGTTTACAATGTCAGCATTAACTTGATTAAAATATGTTATTGCCGCTGTAATCGCACCAAGCGATAACTCCACCGCATGCAGATGTGCATTAGGCCATGCCAATGCGCCCGATGCAGTAACACCTGTGCCTAAACCTAGAAAAAGAACTTCTTTTGCATGTCCATGCAAGAATAATGGTAAACGCGCCTGATTACGCTGCACTTCCACCGCAGTTGGGTCGCTAGAGGCATCCATACGCTGCAAATCAGCCAGTAATACGCGTTGCCCATCGGCTTTCTCTACCACATGCGTAATAGAAACCGCATCTTCACGGTGATACAAATCTTTGGCCGCTGCTAATTCATACGCCAACAAGCGTGATGCAGTAGGTAATTGTTGGATAGGTAATGCCAAGCCAACAAATACGATCAGCGATACACCGATATACAGTGCACGTTTCTCCGCTGCCAACCAATAATAGGCACACAACATCATTAAAGCTGCTGCCAATAGCCATGTTGCCGCCGTCCCCAGCCATGGAATCAACACAAACCCTGCCAATAACGCCCCGATACATGCACCAAGACTATTGGCTGCATACAAACTCGCGCCATCATCATTATTGGCAATCAATGGTAACCATGCCCCCATGACCAAGGTTACTGGTAAAGTGCATACAGCAATCAAAAAGGCTTGAAACAATAGCGATGCAAAAAGACTATGAAATACCACGTTATGCCCCAAGTCATTGACATAAGGAAAGGCATACAGCCCCATCACCGCCATCAATGCAGCACTTGCCGGCAACCATGCTAAAGCAGTTGTACGAGGCAAGCGTTTTGCAAACAAACTACCAAGCCCAATACCAACAAGAAAAACACTCAGAATCACCGCTAAGACATATTCGGTACGCAACAAAATCATGCCATAAGCACGTGTCCAGGCGATTTCCAACATCAATGCACCAGCACCCATACCCGCATATGCCAACAAACATGATAGTTTTGGTAGTATGGCATGCTTGGGTATTTCAGCGTGTTCATCTTCTTTCACCTGCATCGAAAGCCAGAGCAGTTCGATACCAATAAACATCCCCAAGCCTGCCACGCACTGCAATGCCGACAGCCAGCCCAACCAAGGCAATAACAATAACGGCAGCAATGCACCCAATGCGCCACCCAAGGTATTCACACCATAGAGTTTACCCAACGAAAGTTTCCATGTCTTGCCTACACGCAACATCCAAGGAAAAGCAAAACCCAATGCCATGGCTGGCAAACTCAACACCAACAATGCCGAAGAAACTTGCCAAGCCTGCCAGGCTTGCATGCTATCCACCGATAACCACAAACTCTGTAAAACACGCATGATCATAGGCAGCGATAACGCATATATAGCAACAGAGACTTCAATCACCGCCAGCGTTCGCAATGTATTTTTAAAGCAAGCTTGCCAGCGATAACCCAAAAAACTTCCTAAGCCTAAGCCCAGCATAAAGGCAGCGACCGTAACCACGACACCCAAAATACTAATCCCAAAAAGCAACGACAACATGCGTGTCCACAGCACTTCATACGCCAATGCCGTGACACCCGACAAGCCATATAATAATAACAAAATATTCGCTTTATAAGAGAGTTTTATAGACATATAACGCACTTTTTGATTGCTCACTCCATCAATATTACTGAAAAATGAAATAGTAACCAAATCAAAAATATTTGTTAGTGATTAAAGAGTTCTACTCTACAACCGATAGATGGTCTGATACCCGCGT
>JAUZQQ010000011.1 GCA_030950905.1 Mariprofundaceae bacterium | reverse complement strand
GTTTGGAGCAGATCTTGTTCAAGGCATTCATCTCATCTGTTGTTAAAATAACTCTTACATTGTTCATCCTGCGGATTATTATAATTTATCAGCATTTTGACCACCTTTTTTTCACGAACTTCTGGGGCGTGGTACTAGTCTGAACCATAAAACACCCATTTGTCAACACTGACCCGAACACTGACCCGAACACTAAATGTGTGGCATTGAATCACCTTTTTAAAAAGTTTTGTGCCTTACGGGCACAACTTTACCCCTATAATTAACCCTGATTATGCCTCGGGTTTTTACCAAAGTAAACGCTCAAAATCCACGGACATCACGGCAAAGCCGCACGGCTTCATCACTTTGGGATAAAATGTGGATGTTAGTAACTGCTGCTTAGCGTTGAGAACCCCCTTGCAATAAAGAGCGCAGAAAAAAATTATCTTGCCATGTCATTAAACAAGACTAAAGTACTCCACTTTACGAGGTGGTATGGTGCTGAAATTAACACGAATTGCAGATTATGGTGTCTTGCTTATGGCCAAAGTTGCCGCTTCAGAGAAGCCCTGCGTTGCTGCCGTAGAGCTCTCAGGCATGACACATATTCCTGCGCCAACGGTAAGTAAAATTTTGCAAACATTATTGGCTGGCGGGGTATTGTCTTCGGTGCGGGGGGCAAAAGGTGGTTATTCGTTAGTGGGTGCTGCCAGCGATATATCCGTGGCTGATATTTTGCTTTGTTTTGACCATGAGCTGGCTTTGACCGCATGCAATACTGATGCGTTAAACTGCGAACAACAGGATAACTGCACCATCAGCCACAATTGGCAAGGTATTAATCGCAGTATTGTTCGTGTGCTGCATCATATTTCTTTAAGCGATATGATGGCAGATGATTTTTCGGCAGAGTTTTGTTTGGCAAGCAAACCGCAATTTTCACCGCCACTTGCGGTGGTGGCAGAGCCACCATGCCATGCTTGCACAGGAGTATAAATGAGCGACAATGAAGCATTACAGAATGAATTAAACAAGCACGAGTATGCGGCTGGTTTTGTTACTGATATTGAACAAGAAACCCTTGCTCCGGGGCTTGATGTTTCGGTGATTCGTCATATCTCCAATATTAAACGAGAACCAGAATGGTTACTTAATTGGCGTTTGCAGGCATTTGAGCACTGGCAAACCATGATCGAACCCCATTGGCCAAAGGTGGATTACCCAGCCATTGATTACCAAGCCATTTCGTATTATTCCGCACCAAAAGACAATAGCGATGGCCCTAAAACCTTGGCTGATGTTGACCCTGAGCTGTTGCGCACCTATGAAAAATTGGGCATTCCCCTGCGTGAACAAGAAATGCTGGCAGGGGTGAAAGAAATTGCGGTGGATGCGGTATTTGACTCTGTTTCTGTGGCGACGACATTTAAATCCAAATTGAAAAAGGCAGGGGTTATTTTTTGCCCCTTCTCTGAAGCAGTGCAGGAATACCCTGAATTGATTCAGCAATACTTGGGTACGGTTGTGCCAGCGAGTGATAATTTTTATGCAGCGCTCAATGCCGCAGTCTTTACCGATGGTTCATTTGTTTTTATCCCCAAAGGGGTGCGTTGTCCGATGGAGTTATCAACCTATTTTCGCATCAATGCCGCCAATACGGGGCAATTTGAACGCACATTGATTATTGCTGAAGAAGGCGCAACAGTGAGTTACCTAGAGGGTTGCACTGCGCCCATGCGTGATGAAAATCAACTGCACGCGGCCGTGGTGGAATTGATCGCCCTCGACGATGCCTATATTAAATACTCTACGGTACAAAACTGGTACCCTGGTGATGAAAATGGCGTGGGTGGTATCTATAACTTTGTGACCAAACGTGGCGAATGCCGGGGTAAACGCGCACGTATTTCATGGACACAGGTGGAGACTGGCTCCGCGATCACATGGAAATACCCCAGTTGTGTATTATTGGGTGATGAATCGGTAGGGGAATTTTATTCGGTTGCCGTTACCAGCCATTGTCAGCAAGCGGATACGGGTACAAAAATGATTCACATTGGAAAAAACACCCGCAGTACGATTATCTCCAAGGGTATTTCAGCAGGGCGTTCGCAACAATCATACCGTGGCTTGGTGCGTATTGAGGCGCAAGCCGAAGGGGCGAGAAACCATAGCCAGTGCGATTCCTTACTGCTTGGCGACCGTTGTGGCGCGCATACCTTTCCTTACATTGAAGTAAAAAACCCAACGGCAATACTGGAACACGAGGCTAGCACCTCACGCATTGGTGAAGATCAATTGTTTTATTGCCAGCAACGCGGCCTATCCGAAGAAGATGCCACAAGCACGATTGTCAACGGTTTTTGCAAAGATGTGTTTGATGTATTACCCATGGAATTTGCCGTAGAGGCCAATCGCTTAATGGAACTAAGCCTTGAAGGTGCGGTGGGTTAGCAGATGATAAATTATAAACCACAAACTACAAATCGTAAATCGCAAATCAAAAAAGAGGATGGTCGAAAACCATGTTGAAAATTGAAAATTTATGCGCAAGCGTGGCGGGTAAGAAAATTCTTCGTGGCGTTAATCTGCATGTAAAAGCGGGTGAAGTCCATGCTATTATGGGGCCAAATGGGGCAGGAAAAAGCACGCTTTCAAACGTGTTGGCAGGGCGTGATGCTTATACAGTAACCACTGGCACTGTTTTGTTTCATGGTCAAGATTTGCTGGCAATGAAACCTGAAGAACGGGCATGGGCAGGTGTTTTTCTGGCCTTTCAATACCCCGTAGAAATCCCCGGCGTGAACAACACCTATTTGCTCAAAGCAGCGTTGAATGCAAAACGAAAGCACCAAGGCTTGAGTCAATTGGATGCCTTTGATTTTTTAAAAATGGTCAAAGAAAAAGCAAAGCTGGTTGATATGGATGAAAGTTTTTTATCACGTTCGGTGAACGAAGGTTTTTCTGGCGGTGAAAAAAAGCGCAATGAGATTTTTCAAATGGCAGTGCTGGAACCAACATTGGCCTTGCTTGATGAGACAGACTCAGGCTTGGATATTGATGCCTTGCGGGTGGTTGCTGGCGGTGTCAACCAATTCCGTAGTGCAGACCGCGCTATTGTGATGATTACCCACTACCAACGCCTATTGGATTATATTGTGCCTGATGTGGTGCACGTATTTTCCGATGGTCGTATTTTAAAATCAGGTGATCGCCACTTGGCAATGGAATTAGAAAAACGCGGTTATGACTGGGTGAAAGAAGAGGCGACCCATGGTTGATACCATGCAAACATGGCGTGATGCGGCAATGGCAACATTCCGTGCTGTTGGCCTTCCCCATGATCGCCAAGAGGCGTGGAAATACACCGATGTCTCAGCTATTCATCAACGCATGGGAGCCGATTGGCGAAAAGAAAATGCCCCAGCGGCGGCTCCTTTCTTACCTGAATTCTATCCAAAAATTGATGGGCTGGATGCTTATACCATCATCTTTTTTCAAGGTCGAATCCATGTTCTGGGGCTGGCACTTCCTGCTGGTGTTGATCTTGTTCCTTGGTCAACGATGGATCAAACAACAGCCTGCGAGGATTTGCCTAAAGTCCAGCCTGATGCCCCATTGTTTCATGCCTTTGATGCATTGAATGCAGGTCTGATGGATGATGGCGTGTGCCTGCGTGTTGCTGCTGGGGTATTGCTGGATAAGCCTTTGTATATTCTTCACTTGCATGATGATACCGCGCATAGCCATGTGCGTCACCGGGTGCATTTGGGGGAATCTTCAAAGGCAAGCATTATTCACCATGATGTGGCATTAACGGGTGAACATGCCCGCCTACGCACCAGCCATTATCATTGTTACTTAGAAACAGCGTCGACGTTAGACCACACCCGTGTGCAAGAATTTGCTGCCAACGATTGGCATTTTGGCCGTCTTCATGTTGAACAACAGCAGGCAAGTCATTTTGATGCCCATGCAGCAGAGTTGGGCGGCGAAAAAATTCGCATGGATATTTGCGTACAATTGCAGCAAGCCTCGGCATACTGTGCCGTGCATGGTCTTTTTTTACTGCATGATGCGCAGCATGTAGATCACCATATTCATATCAACCATTATGCCCCCGATTGCAGCAGCCGCCAAGTGTACCGCAGCGTATTGGCAGACCATAGCCACGGTGTATTTAACGGCAAGGTTCACGTTCATCGCCATGCCTCAGGAACGGATGCCGAGCAGCATAGCGATAATTTATTGTTATCAAAAAATGCTGAAATTGATACCAAGCCTGAACTCGAAATCGACCATGATAACGTAACGTGCAGCCACGGCGCAACGGTGGGACAATTAAATGCCGATCATTTATTTTACCTGCGTTCACGCGGTTTGTCTGAAGCCATGAGCCGCGATATACTGGTGTTTGCCTTTGCAGATGCATTGCTCGCAGTATTGCCTGATCGGCATATTCGTCGTTATATTGAAAGTATCGCCTTTAATAAAATCCCCCATGGCACTGATTTGCTCGGTCTCTTAGCCAAATAATATTTAGGAATCTGCATGAACCCTTTTATTGATATTCGCAACGACTTCCCTATTTTAAAGCAACAAGTTTATGGTAAACCATTGGTTTATTTAGACAATGCTGCAACAACCCAAAAGCCAACAACAGTGATTGATGCTTTGTGCAATTATTACAGGCAAGACAATGCCAATGTACACCGTGGCGTTCACGCCTTGTCGGAGCGGGCTACGGTGAACTACGAACGAACACGCGATGATCTTGTGGGTTTGATTCATGCCAACAATCGACGTGAAATTGTTTTTGTTCGCGGGGCAACCGAGGCCATTAATTTGGTGGCACAGAGTTGGGGTAATGCAAATGTTGCAGCAGGCGATGAAATTATCATTTCTGCGATGGAACACCATTCTAATATTGTACCATGGCAATGGTTGTGTGAACGGACAGGGGCAACATTAAAAATCGCCCCCATGAATGCGCGTGGTGAGTTGTTGATGGATCAATTTGATGCCATGCTTCATGCACGCACACGTTTGGTTGCCGTAGTACATCAATCCAACGCATTGGGAACCATCAACCCTGTGGCCGAGATTATTCAAAAATCACATGCTGTGGGGGCAAAAGTTTTGCTCGATGGCGCACAGGCATTGGCGCATATGGCAGTGGATGTACAGGCATTGGATGTCGATTTTTATGTAACCAGTGCGCATAAAATGTATGGCCCTACAGGCGTTGGTATGCTTTATGCCAAAGAGGCCTTGTTAGAAGCCATGCCGCCTTATCAGGGTGGTGGCGATATGATTCGCACGGTCAGTTTCGAACGCAGTGAATACAATGATTTGCCTTATAAATTTGAGGCGGGAACACCTAATATTGCAGGGGTGATTGGTTTTGGTGCAGCACTTCGTTACCTGCAATCGTTGGGTATGGATGCCATTGCCAAGCATGAACAATCGCTGCTTGCGTATGCCACGGACAAGGCAGAATCAACGGGTTATATTCGTTTGATTGGCACTGCAAAAAACAAAGCCAGTGTACTATCATTCGCCGTCAATGGCGTTCACCCCCATGATTTGGGAACAATTTTAGACCGTGACGGGGTGGCGATTCGTGCAGGCCATCATTGTGCCATGCCCGTCATGAAATTTTTTGGCGTGCCAGCAACGGCCCGTGCCTCGTTTGCTGTTTATAATACAAAAGATGATGTGGATACCTTGTTTGTTGCCATCGAACAAGCCTATGCCATGTTTTCTTAGGAGCAAGAGCAACCATGTTTGATTTACGCAGTCTCTACCAAGAAGTGATTGTTGACCATAGCAAATCACCACGGCATTTTGGCAAACTTGATCCGTGTACCCATCAGGCGGATGGCCACAATCCCTTGTGTGGTGATCAATTGCATGTTTACTTGCATATTAAAAACGGGTGTATTGATGACCTATCATTTGAAGGCGATGGCTGCGCCATTTCTGTGGCTTCGGCATCCATTATGAGTGAAACACTAAAAGGCAAAACATTGGGTGAATTTGAGGCCTTGTTTGATCGTTTTCAACAAATGGTTACCGCACCTGTGGATCAACCTGTGGCAGATGATGGCATGGGCAAGCTTACTGTGCTCGCTGGTGTGCGCGAGTTTCCTTCCCGTGTTAAATGCGCCATATTGTGTTGGCATACCTTAAAATCAGCCATGCATGCCGATAGCGGCGTGGCTAAAACGGAGTAATGATGACATCAGGTGCTATGATTACGGTAAGTCGCAGTGTGGATGGGGTGCTTATTCCGATGGGAACCCCTGTGGTGGTTCCTGAAGGGTCTCTGGTTCGGGTGACACAAGAATTGGGTGATTTTTTCACCATTGGTGTGAACGGTAATTTGGTGCGGATTGAAAACCATGATGCCGATGCCTTGGGTATGCACGCCAAGGAAAAGACAGCTGTTGGCGACAGCGATCTTCAACAAAAAACGGTGGATGGGCCCGTGAATGAAGATAATATCTGGGATGCATTAAAAACCTGTTATGATCCAGAAATTCCAGTCAATATTGTTGAGCTTGGTTTGATTTACAACGTGCATTGCGTGGATACCGACGAAGGTGGAAATGCAGTGGAGATAACCATGACCTTAACCGCAGCAGGTTGTGGTATGGGGCCTTTTCTGATTGATGATATAAGAAACAAATTGCTCGCTGTAAAAAATGTAACGGATGTTCATGTTGAATTGGTGTTTGACCCACCATGGGATCGAGCCATGATGTCTGAATTGGCGAAGTTACAATTGGGGATGTTTTAGGACGCTGCCCAAGAATAGAAAGACCTACTGCGACCCCCCATCGCACATGCCGATTCAAGCACATGATTTTTAAAATACAAAGGGGCAAGCATGAATGGTATTATTTTTGAAAACAAGCAAATTAGAAAGTCATTAAAAAAGATGGCACAATCCATGACTGATACAAGCGTGTATTTGGTTGGCATTCAACGTGGTGGCTCACAAGTGGCCAATGCCTTGCAAAAACGATTGAAAAAAGAAGGGTGCAATGTGGTACGAGGCAACCTAGACATTAGCTTTTACCGTGATGATCTTGACCGCTCGCCCTTACACCCTGTGGTGCATGGCAGTGATTTACCCTTTGATATTAATGATCGTCATATTTGGTTGGTTGATGATGTTATTTTTAGTGGTCGAACGATTCGTGCAGCCCTCGGTGAGCTGTTTGATTATGGTCGTCCTGCTTCGGTTTCCCTGGCTGTTCTTGTAGATCGGGGTGGCCGTCAATTACCCATTCAACCCAACGTGATTGGCCTTAGCTTTAGCGCGCCAGCGGATCATGTGGTCGATTTAACGATGTGCAAAAATGCGGCGGGGAAAGCCGTTTGGTCGATTTCTAGGCGGCTTTCCGAGCGCAAAGCGTGTAGCGAGGAACACTTACCTTGAGGCATTTATTGGGCATTGCTGACTTATCCTCGGATGACATCATGTGGTTGTTGCAACTCGGTGAGTCCATGCTGGATATTAATCGCCGCAGCATTAAAAAAGCACCGACACTGCGCGGCAAAACCATCATCAATTTATTTTTTGAAAATTCTACCCGCACCCGCACCAGCTTTGAGATTGCAGGCAAACGCTTGTCCGCAGATGTGATCAATATTTCCGCCTCAACCAGTGCCACCAAAAAAGGGGAGTCGCTGCTCGATACGGGGCAAACGCTGGCCGCTATGCAGCCCCACCTTTTGGTTGTTCGTCATGGACTCGCTGGAAGTTGCGCATTTCTCGCTGAATACTTACAAAACACAGCCATCATCAATGCTGGTGATGGCTCACACGAACACCCCACGCAAATTTTAACCGACTTGCTGACCATTCAACAGTCTTTGGGAAGTTTTGAAGGCAAGATAATGACCTTGGTTGGGGATATTGCCCATTCTCGCGTGGCACGCTCACATTTGTTGGCAGCGAAAATCATGGGCTACCATATTCGTTTGGTTGCCCCCAAAACCTTGTTACCATTGCATGTGGCGCGTTATGGCTGTTCCGTTTATCATGATTTTGATGCAGCGATTCCTGGCAGTGATATTATTTATATGTTACGGGTACAAAATGAACGCTTAACATCAGCGTGCTGTTTTCCATCCATTCGTGAATACCACGAAGCCTATGGCTTGCACCGTGCGCGCCAACGCATGGCTGGTGATCATTGTTTGATCATGCATCCAGGGCCGATGAACCGTGGTGTTGAAATCAGCTCGGATGTTGCCGATTCACTGAACAGTCGGGTCTTGCATCAGGTTGAAAATGGGGTGTCTATTCGTATGGCTTTGTTGACCCACCTGATCAATGCCAACAACCCACCGATGCTGGCACACAATAACGAGGACGAAGATGACGATGAAGATTGAATTATTGATTCGAGGGGGTCATGTTGTTGATCCTGCCCATCATATAGATGCGATCCATGATGTGTGGATCCATGATGGTCATATTGTTGCCATGGGTGATTATGATGGCAAACCGCAACGAACAATTGATGCCCAAGGTTTGATTGTCTGCCCCGGTTTGATTGATATGCATGTTCATCTGCGAGAACCCGGTGCTGAATGGAAAGAAGATATAGAATCAGGATCCCGTGCGGCAGTCGCAGGTGGGGTAACGACCATGTGTTGCATGCCAAACACCAACCCAACATTGGATCACGCGGGTGTCATTACCCAAGTTAAAATGCGGGCGCAACAAGTTGGACTCTGTCATTTACACCCTATTGCTGCGGTAACGCGGCATTTGGCAGGCAAACAACTGACTGAAATGCGCGAATTGGTACGCGCAGGCGCAGTGGCCTTTTCGGATGATGGTAAACCCATCTGGCATGCAGGTGTGATGCGCAAAGCATTGGAATATGCTTCTAGTTTTGGTTTTCTTGTTATTCAACATGCCGAAGAACCCACGCTAACCGATGGCGGGGTGATGAATGAAGGTTGGGTTGCTACCCAATTGGGTGTCGCAGGCATGCCAGTGGAAAGTGAAGATAGCATCATTGCCCGCGATGTAATGCTCACCCGCTTAACAGGTGCGCGCTACCATGTTGCCCATATTTCCACCCAAGGTGCGGTGGCACAGGTACGCAGCGCGCAAGCCGAAGGTTTGCTGGTAAGCTGTGAAGCAGCCCCCCACCATTTTGCCTTGACCGAAGAAGAAGTGATTGGCTACCGCAGTGATGCAAAAATGAGCCCACCACTGCGCACCGAAAAAGACCGACTGGCGGTTATTGAAGGCCTACGCGATGGCACGGTTACTGTTATAGCAACGGATCATGCGCCTCATCATATTGATGACAAACGCTGTGGCTTAGAATGCGCAGCTTTTGGTATTGTTGGGCTTGAAACCATGTTGCCAATATCATTGATGTTGGTGCGAGATGGCGTACTTACATTACCCCAACTGATTGCCAAAATGACGATAAACCCAGCCCAATTATTAAACCTTCCCGCTGGAAGTTTAGCGAAAGGCGCAGTGGCTGATGTGTGTGTGTTTGACCCTGATGCGACTTGGTTGTTAAACCGTGATACATTGCGTTCAAAATCCCACAATACGCCATGGCATGGAAAAACCATGCAAGGGCAAGTATGTTATACGATTATGGCAGGAAACATTGTGTTTGAAAAAACAAGCAATGAAGGATTGTAAAATTAATGCATGATGACCACAACATTCATGAGGTGTCCGCTAAAATATTGATCAATGTGGCGCACCCTGCCATGCAACACGTGATGCGCCTTCACGCACCAGCGATCGCCAAGACAGCACAACCTGGGCAATTCGTGCATATTCAGGTGGCCAAGGGGCCTTATTTAAGGCGACCTATTTCACTCATGCTTTGTGACCCAATCAAAGGAACGATTGATATATTGTTCAAGGTGGTGGGCGAAGGCACACGTTTGCTAGCTGCCAAAAAAGCGGGTGAAGCCCTACAACTTTGCGGGCCTATTGGTGTAGCATTTTCAATCACTGATACATCGCGGCGTTATTTGTGTATCGGTGGCGGCGTAGGTATTCCGCCGATGATTTTTGCCGCCGACCGTATTGTGGCAGCAGGTGCTCGCCCCATTGTTTTTGCAGGCTCTGAAGTTCCCTTTCCCTTTGCCTTAGCAAGCTCTAACTTCTTGCTGCCAGGTATTCCTGCACAAGCGATGATGACCATTCAATCGCTTGAAGCAAGGAATATACCGTGTCGATTGGCTTCGAATAACAGTGAATTATTTGGCTGCCATGCGGGTTATGTTGCTGATTTGGCAGCCTTATGGTTGGCTGCATTGCCACCCCAAGCGTTGCAAGAAGTGACGATTTTATCGTGTGGGCCATTTCCCATGTTGCAAGCTGTTGCAGCCTTGGGTCTGCGTTTTGATGTGCCTACGTTTGTTTCGTTAGAAGAATACATGGCTTGTGGTATTGGTGCTTGTGCTGGTTGCGTGGTTGAAACCCATGAGCATGATGGTACGCATTACCGCCGTGTTTGTGTCGATGGCCCTGTGTTTGATGCAACGGTATTGCGTTGGTGATCGTTTTTCAATCACAGTAAGCCATGGAAATTTAAGCACTTGTTTTATTCATTATGATCACACGAATACTGTTCTATGTTTTTTTGCTTGCCATGCTCGCATGCACCCAGAGTGAGCCAGCACAAGGCTTGGTTCGCGTGGGCGTTGCGGAATTACCCATCACCCTAGACCCACGGTATGCTACGGATGCAGCCTCACAAAAAGTTCAAGCATTTATCCATCGTGGCTTAACCCGTCAAGACGAACATTTCTTACCCCAAGCTGATATTGCTTCGCATTGGCTGCAAAAGAACCCCTTAACATGGGACTTTTTTTTGCGCAATGATGTCTTTTTTCATGATGGACGGCCTGTGCTTGGCGATGATGTTGTAGCAACCCTTCGCAGCGTGATGGATGCTGAACAAGCGAGCCCCTTGCGCGCCAGTTTTGCCAGCATAAAAAGCATGGAAGTGCTTGATAATCACCATATTCGCCTGCACTTAAGCGAGCCTGATGCCGCATTGTTGACACGCTTAAACATCGGTATTTTACCGCAAGAAATAGCCAGGCAATCACAGCAAGTACGTGGTATTGTGGGGTGTGGTGCTTTTGTCTTTAAAAGTTGGCAAAAAAACACCATCCTACTGGAACGGAAAAATAAAAAAAATACAACAGGCGCAGTGCAACGTATCGCTTTTATTCGGGTGAAAGATGCCGTTACCCGCAGCTTAAAATTAGCGCGTGGTGAAATTGATATGATGCAAAATGATTTTCCATTGCATATGTTGCCTTATTTACGCCAACAGCCAGGGGTAAAAATCGTTAGCACAGCATCGACCACTTTTGCATATATTGGTATCAATTTACAAGATAAATACCTTGCCAATGTGCAAGTTCGTCATGCCTTGGCATTGGGTGTTGATCGCAAAAAACTAAAAAAGGCCTTGTTTTTGGATGCGCCAGTTTTAGCTGAAACGATACTTGGAAAAAATCATTGGGCAGCAGCGCAGCTCCCAACTATGGCTTATAACCCTGCCAAGGCGATGGTGTTGTTGGATAATGCAGGCTTTCCAGTGCGTGCTGATGGGTGGCGTTTTCATTTGACCTACCGCACCAGCACCAATCCCGAACGCTTGCGCTTGGCAACAGCCATTGCTGCTGGCTGGCGCGATTTAAACATTGATGTAAGTATTGAATCACTGGAATGGGGATCATTTTATGCGCGCATTAAACGGGGTGACTTTCAATTGTTTTCATTGTCATGGGTGGGGATTTCTGACCCTGATATTTACCGCTGGATTTTACACTCTGACATGTGGCCACCCAAAGGAGCCAACCGTGGACGTTACCACAATGCACACGTTGATGATTGGTTGATGGCAGCGATGCATAGCACATCTGTAGAGCAACGCATTGATTTCTACCGACAAGTACAACAACAAATGTACCATGACCAAGTCTATATACCGTTATGGTATGAACCGGTAATTGCAGTGATGGGAACACGTATTAGCGGTTTTATTCCACAGATGAATGGTGCTTTGACACCGTTGATGAATGCAAAACTGAGATAAGCAACGTGACGAAGCCACATTCGTACAGCAGCATTGCACAAAATTGTGCTTTTAGGAGGCAATATGTTCGGACTGGGAACAACAGAATTGATTTTAATTCTTGCCATTGTGGTGATTTTTTTTGGCGCAGGGAAACTGCCCGAAGTCGGTGCTGGCGTAGCAAAAGGCATCAAAAATTTCAAAAAGAATTTGAAAGATGATAGCACGAAAAACGATGAGACCGAGACCAAAAACCTCACGCAAACGATAAACCCTACGGTCAATAGCAATCAAAAAATAGACCAAGAAACAACGGTAAATACTGCCAACAAATAAACGATGGGTATAGCGATGGATAACGTACAGCAACTGATTCACACAGCATTAGAAGAAGACATGGCCTTTCAAGATATTACAGGACTCGCTTGCATTGCCGTGCATGCCAAAGGCACTGCGAAATTGGTAGCCAAGGCGACAGGGGTATTGTCGGGCTGTGATGTGAGTGCCGCTTGTTTTCAAAGCCGTGATGCAAGCCTTAGCAAAAAATGGTTCAAACATGATGGTGATACCGTGCAAGCTGGCGATGTGCTTGCCCATGTTTCTGGGTCGTTGCGTTCTTTATTGGCGGCTGAACGTACCGCTTTGAATTTTTTACAACACTTATCAGGCATTGCCACGACAACCCATGCTTTTGTTTGCTGTGTGGATGGTACAGGCTGTCAAATTGTCGATACGCGGAAAACCACCCCTGGTATGCGACAGCTAGAAAAACAAGCCGTACAGCATGGTGGTGGTGTGAACCACCGCATGGACTTGGCCGATGCGATGTTGATCAAAGAAAATCACATTGCCGCATGTGGTAGTATTAGCGATGCTGTTGGTGCATGTTACACATGGGATGACCGTTGTTTTGTTGAAGTAGAATGTGAAACCTTGGCACAAGTTACTGAAGCTGTATTGGTCGCTCCAGATATGATCTTGTTGGATAATATGACGGTGGCAATGGTTAAAGAAGCCCGTGCGCTGGTACCAGACTCGATACTTTTAGAAGCATCAGGCAATATCAACTTGGACAATGCAAAGCATTATGCCGCAACGGGTGTCAATCGTTTGGCTATTGGTGCAATGACCCATTCATCCCCTGTGCTGGATGTCTCATTGTTGATTGTTGTTGATAACTGAGGGCAATATGCAGCTTGGTCAACCGTTGATCCATTTAGCTTCTGTTGATTCCACCAACGCTACCTTGTTAAAAATGCTTGAAAAAAACCCAGGTTTAAGCGAAGGCACAACGGTGATTGCTGACCAGCAAAGCAAAGGCCGAGGCCGACAAGGGCGCGATTGGTTTACCGCAGACCATGGATTGGCATGCAGTGTGCTGTTAAAACCTACTGCCCCATTATCATCTATTCCTGCCTTGTCCTTGTTGGCAGCGGTGGCTGTTTGGCAGGCACTTGCACCTATCGTTCCCTCCGTGGGTATCAAATGGCCGAATGATATTTTAGTCCATGGTGCAAAGATGTGTGGTATTCTTACTGAAAGTCGTATCATCCAAGGAAAATTATTGGGGGTGGTGCTTGGTATTGGTATAAACATCGATACACCAGCCAAAGGTTGGCCTACGGCTATCAACCGTGTTGTATGCAGTGTCAATGATTATACCACGCAACGATTATCACGAAAAACCTGCATGGCAATGGTTTTAGAGCGTTTGAATTATTGGTATGATTGCTGGCTGCGTGATGGTTTTGAACCCGTCCGCCTGGCCTGGCAAGAAGCCCACATCGCACATGGTCAATGCATTACTGTTCGTATGGCAGCGCAAGAATGCCAAGGTATTGCCTGTGGATTAGCGCATGATGGTGCATTGTTGATCAACACAAAAGACGGCATGCAACGGGTTATTTGTGGCGAGGTATTTGTCATGGAGCCGTCATTATGACCCATCATTGGCTTTGTATTGATGTGGGCAATACGCAAATGGAATTTGGCTTGTATGTCGATGAAACACTGACCAACAGTTGGCGGCTTTCTACCTACAGCCGGATCACTGCTGATGAATTGGCTTGGAAAATGATCGGCATGTTTAGCCGCGCCCAACAAGACCCTTTAACCATCAATGGTATCATGGTTGCCAGTGTCGTTCCCCATCTTGATACCGTGATGCACGATGCTTGCGCCAGTGTTTGCAAACAAGCGGCAATGTTTGTTGGCTCTTCCTCTGTTAAAACAGGCATTGCTATTGATTATAAAAACCCACGCGAAGTGGGAGCCGACCGTCTGGCTGCAGCAATAGCAGCAAGAGACCGCTGGGGTTCGCCAGTAATTATTATGGATTGTGGTACGGCGACGACCTTTGATATTGTCTCTCCTGAGGGGCGTTATGCGGGCGGCTTGATCGTACCCGGTATGGAGATTTCACTTTCAGCCTTATGCAAACATGCAGCCCGCTTGCCTGAAGTTTCTATCGCCCCCGTTAAAACCCTGATTGGCCGTGATACGGTAAGCAGTATGCAAGCAGGCAGCTATTGGGCGGCAGTTGATGGTTTGCGCGGAATTATTCATCGCCTGCAATCCTTGCCTTTGTACGCTGAAGCGCCTTTGATTGCCACAGGTGGTTTGAGCTTGTGTATTGAAGATGAAATTCCAGAGATCACAGCACGAATCCCCGATTTAACCCTATGTGGACTTCATCTTCTGGCTAAAAAGCATTTCATAGTATAATGCGTCACTTGTTGGTGAGCCTATTGCTGATTGCCTTAAGTTGGGCGACATGGATGGTTTGGGTTTCTCCACAGCAAGCACCAACACCTGCTGCCGTTGATGTATACATTACCGCACCACCCGCTTCTACCGATGGTTTATGGCGTGTTCTTACCCACCGCATGGTGTGGAAGCAAGGGGTGCATGATCTACAACGAAAATTAGCAAGCATAGGATTAACGCCCCAGTTGATCACACGCAAAGAACGCGTAAAATTGTATACTTTTGACGATGCGCGAACATTTATCAGCGTGGCTTCAGCACGAGGCGCACAAGCAGCATGGCAACAGCATGGTATTATGGATGTCGATGTGGTGGTGAAAAATTCTGGTTATGGGCTTGGTTTAGGTCGCTATTATATCATGGAGTTTGCGCGCAACACAGAACAACGCTTGCGCCGCAGTGGTTTACCCTACAAACGTGACAAACGGGTGGTTCGTATTCCAGCCATGCGTTTTGTATTTCCGCCGATGTCGCGGCCAAAGGCAGATACATTGTGGCAAAAGCTCCAAGCATTGGGCGTGGGCAAGCCTATTATTATAAGAGATGAAGAATTTAAACGCCGATACATGCAGTCTGAACATAAGTCTGGTTGACCTGCAAAGCATTTGCTGTTTCAATAGCCCGATGGAAGAATCCGATTATCAATTATGTGTTAAAAAAATTGATGCCCTGCGCATACATCTGGATGGAATTGATGAAAACCACCATGCATTGCAAGCAGAAAACCAACGCTTGCGCGAAGTGATCCGTCTTGGTGAACTTGAAGCACAAAAATGCCGCAATCAGATGCAAGAGTTGGAAGAAGAGATCACAGCCATGCAAATGGATAAAAACGAAGCCAAAGGTCGTGTCGAAAATGCCATTGCCAGACTGGATCAAATGATGGATCATAACGCGGAGTCATGAAAAGTATGGGGAAAAAAATTGAAGTAACCCTTGCGGGGCGAACTTTTTCAATCAAAACAGAAGATAGCCCTGGCAAGGTGCAATCGGCTGCTGATTTGGTTCAACAAAAGCTTGACCAAGTTCGCGGCTTGGGTAGCACCGCAGGAAGCGATCGTTTAATGGCCTTGGTTGCATTAAACCTTGCAGGAGAGCTGCTTACCCATAATGGCCATGTAAACCTTGATGTTGAAAAAACCCAATCAAAAGTCTTGATTTCTGCATTGAATGATGTAGTATCCCAAGCAGAAATATTAAGGGGTGTTCAAACATTAAATTGAGCATTCTTTGATCAAAGTTCCTCTGCCCTGAGCGAGCGATTTTGCTGTTTCCCGAGCCGATACGTGCCGACAGGGAACTGCCTACTTGGGTTGTGTGTAACCACTCTTGTGGTAAACCTAATGCTCAGGTGAAGTGCCCACCTCGTAATGAGGGTTCGGTTAGGCACTATCACATCGTCAGGGCGGGGGATTTCTTTTTTATTCACCACTGCCATTGCCGTATGCTCCCCTCCGTTTATTTAAAATAACCATTCACCTTTTCTTGCTAGAACAGCCTCCTAGTAAGGCATCATGGGTTCTGTTACGGTGCGCGCTTTTTTGTGGCAAAGATTCTTATTGACCATCCTTCTATATTGACCGTTACTAAATAAGGGTATACAACATGCAACAGCAAGTTCAGGTCGCAGATATAAGCATTGGCAATGATTGTCCCTTGGTGCTTATGGCTGGGCCATGTGTGATTGAGGGGGAAGATTTCACCCTTCAAATAGCTTCAGATATTCAACGTATTGCGGCTACTGTGGGCATTCCCGTTATTTTTAAATCAAGCTTTGATAAGGCCAATCGCACCAGTAAAGATGGTTTTCGCGGGCCTGGTATAGACGAAGGCTTGCGTATTTTACAGCGCGTGCGAGATGAGTTGGCCATGCCTGTTATTACCGATGTCCATGAGTCTTCACAAATCGCCGCCGTAGCGGCTGTTGCAGATGTATTGCAGACCCCCGCTTTTTTATGCCGTCAAACAGATTTTATTACCGCTGTGGCCAAGGCAGGCAAGCCAGTAAATATCAAAAAAGGGCAGTTTCTTGCGCCATGGGACATGCAATATGTGCTGGATAAAGCGCGCGCTACGGGCAACCTGGGTATTATGTTATGCGAACGCGGTGCAAGTTTTGGCTACAATAATTTGGTTTCAGACATGCGCTCATTGTTGGTTATGCGCAAATTTGCTGCGCCAGTGGTCTTTGATGCCACCCATTCGCTGCAGCAGCCGGGCGGCTTGGGCGGCGCAACAGGGGGGAACCGTGATTTCGTGCCTGGTTTGGCGCGAGCGGCAGTGGCTACGGGCGTGGCTGCCGTATTTATGGAAGTTCACCCCAACCCAGATTTGGCAAAGTCTGATGGTCCAAACACCTTGGCTTTGGCCGATCTTCCAGACTTGTTACAACAATTAAAACAAATTGATTTTTTGATTAAATAGGAGAATAAAACGTGGGTAGTATCGTACATGTGCATGCTCGTGAAGTGTTTGATTCACGCGGAAATCCAACGGTAGAAGTGGAAATACGCTTGGACAGTGGCGGCTTTGGTCGCGCTATTGTGCCAAGTGGTGCATCGACTGGTTCTCGTGAAGCAGTGGAATTGCGTGATGGTGGTACACGCTTGGGCGGTAAGGGCGTACGTCAGGCGGTCGCCCATGTCAATGGTGAAATCGCCAAAACTTTGATCGGTCAAGATGCACTGAACCAACAACATATTGATCGCATTATGATTGACCTTGATGGCACGCCAAACAAGCAGCGATTGGGTGCAAACGCTATTCTTGGTGCATCCATGGCAACGGCTATTGCGATGGCGGATGAGCGGGGTTTATCGTTGTTTCGCTACCTTGGTGGCGTGCAAGCCACCACATTACCTGTGCCTTGCATGAATGTGATCAATGGTGGTTCCCATGCAGACAACAGTATTGATTTTCAAGAGTATATGATTGCGCCCGTCGGGGCATCAAGTTTTTCTGATGCATTGACCATGAGCGCAGAGGTTTTTCACGCGCTTAAATCGGTGTTGAAAAAAGCAGGGCATATTACAGCAGTGGGTGACGAAGGTGGTTTTGCCCCCAACTTGAACTCGAATGAGGCAGGTATTCAAGTCATCTTAGAAGCCATTGCCTTGACTGGCTTGCGGGCGGGTGATGATATTGTACTCGCTTCTGATATTGCAGCATCGGAATTTTACCGTGATGGTGAATACCATTTGGTGGGCGAGAAACGCAGCTTGGATGCTGTTGGTATGATTGATATGTTTGAATCGTTGTGCCGTCAATACCCCTTGGTTTCTATTGAAGATGGGCTGGATGAAAACGATTGGCATGGTTGGAAACAATTAACCGAACGCTTGGGGCAACGAATTCAATTGGTGGGTGATGATTTGTTTGTTACCAATCCTGCTATTTTGGCCGAAGGCATTGAAAAAAATATCGCCAACGCATTGCTTGTTAAAATAAACCAGATTGGTACGTTAAGTGAGACCATGGCCGCTGTGAACATGGCACACCGTGCCAATTATCGCTGTATGATTTCTCATCGCTCAGGTGAAACCGAAGACACCAGCATTGCTGACCTTGCTGTGGCACTGGGAACTGGGCAAATAAAATCTGGGTCTGCTTCGCGTACTGACCGCATGGCAAAATACAATCAATTGTTGCGCATTGAAGAAGAGTTGGGCGTTGCTGCTCGCTATGCAGGTAAAACTGCATTTTCCTGATTGATTGCGTATACGCCTGAATTATGCACAAGATGTTGGTGTTTCTTGAACTGATTCAACGAAAACCATGGTTGATTACCGTCTTGGGTGGGCTGATTATTTTATGGTTGGCGTACAGTGTTTTTCTTTCCCAGCATGGTCTACCCACGTATTGGAAAGAAAAACAGGTGTTGGACTTATTAAAGTTAGACTTACAAGAGGTTCAGGCGAAGCGTGAAGATTTAGCAAAACGTATTTTATTGCTTCGTCATAACAACACGTATTTAGAATCGGTTATCCGCAGTGAGTTGGGTTATGTTTATCCTGATGAGTATATTTTAATGATGACAGTACCGAACGATAAAAAAACAAAAGAGAGCGAGAACGATGGGCCTTAGCATAAACAAACATCAATTGGTGATGACTGGGGTGCAGGGCGGCGTTGCCCCAGCCCATCAATGGGCTCCCTTTGAAGTAGGCTCAGAAGGTGAAACATTTGCTTGGCCATCGACAGGGGGAATCACCTACAATGTAAAAATTGGTGATTCTGTTTTTGGCTGGGCAGGTGAACATATTGAACCTGGTGTTTCCAGCAGTTACAAACACAGCAACAAAAAAGCTTCTTCTGGTTACCAGTTTTTGGCTTGTTGTGGCAACCAAGTGCGCGTGATTACCGGTACTGCACGGGGAAGCTTGGGGCATGTGTTGGGTCACCATGGTGGCGTTGAACATCTGATGCTGGATTTTTCTGATGCTGTGCTGGATCAATTAAGCTACGACGATCGTTTTTTAATCCGTGGTTTTGGCCAAGGTTTGAAACTGTTGGATTACCCCGATATTGCTATTTACAATATAGACCCTGATTTGTTTGAAAAATGGGGTTTAACAGAACGTTCCGATGGGCATATCGAAGTTCCCGTCCATGCCATTGTACCGAATTATGCCATGGGTTCAGGCATTGGTGCGTTGTCAGTCACCACGGGGGATTATGATATTCTGTGCCATGATGCTGAGATGGTTAAAGAACATGGTTTAGATCAATTACGCTTTGGTGATTTTGTGGCAGTTATGGATCATGACAACTGCTATGGACGAACCTTTCGACGTGGTGCTATCACCATTGGTATGATTATTCATTCGGACTCTCCTTTGGCGGGTCATGGCCCTGGTATGATGACCATTATGAGCAGTTCCGATAACACCTTGGTTCCAGTTATTCATGCACAGGCCAATATGGGGGTCATGTTGGGAATCGGCCGATTTTCATCCCCAACATAACCTTTTAACCAATTATTGAGCAAACAACCCCAAGGCAGGCTGTTCAGCAAAAGCTTTCACGGCACTCAAAAATTGTACGGCTTCACGACCATCAATCAAGCGGTGATCATAACTTAAGGCCACATACATCATGGGGCGAATAATAATTTGATCGTTTTCAACAACAGCGCGTTTTTGAATGGTATGCATGCCAAGGATGGCACTTTGTGGTGGGTTTAGAATCGGCGTTGAAAGCAAGGAGCCAAACACCCCACCATTGGTGATCGAAAATGTTCCACCCATTAAATCTGCGGGTTGCAATTGCTTGTTGCGGGCTTTATCAGCCAGTGTTGCAATACCTCGTTCAATCGCTGCAAAGTCCATGCAGCCTGCATCACGCAATACAGGAACTATGACCCCCTTGGCCGTAGATACGGCAATGCCAATATCCATGTAATTGTGATAGAGAATATCATTGCCATCAATAAAAGCGTTAATGGCAGGAACTTGTTGCGCCGCATAAGCACATGCGCGCACAAAAAACGACATGAAACCAAGCTTTACGCCGTGCGCCTTGGTGAACGCGTCTTGTTGTTGCTTGCGCAAATCCATGATCGTTTGCATATTTATTTCGTTAAATGTTGTCAGCGTGGCTGTGCTGTGTTGCGCTTGTGTTAAACGACGGGCAATACGGCGACGCAAGGCACTCATGGGGACGCGTTTTTCGATGCGTTCAGGCTGATTCCCTTTTACCGCAGAAACATCCGAATCCAAAAAAGACGCAACATCAGCCACAGCCTCGGCAACTGACTCATCTACAGCAGGGGCGATCTTTACAGTTTTCACATCAGCAACGCCCAGCGATGAAGTTTCTGCCTTCTTCCTTCGTCCCTCTATTCCTTCTGCTAAAACAGCTATTACTTCACCAGGAACAACGATTTCACCCGCTTGTTTATGCACGGCAATCAGCGTTCCTTCTGCCACAGCAGTAATTTCCATGGTTACTTTATCGCTTTCAATTTCGGCGAGAATATCATCAACCATAATATGATCACCGACATTTTTTAACCAACTTTCCAATATCGCTTCAGATTCAGATTCCCCCAAGCTGGGGACTTTGATTTCCAGTGTCATAGCTTTCTCCTTGAACCTTCGGCAATAGAATAGAGATTATTCTAAATTTACCAAGTAGTCTCCGTTTTTGATCCAAAAAATATGAAGGGCATCAACATATATGACTGACGTTACACTTATTGAATATGAAGGCATGATTCGATTGTTACCATTTTTTACTATTTTTATGGTGATGGCCTTGTTGGAGATAAAATTCCCTCGTCGCATATTGGATCAAAACAAAGCCCTTCGCTGGTGGGGAAATTTATCGTTGGTGGCTTTTAATACTATGGTGGTGCGAGTATTGTTTATTGCCTTGGGGACATCCACCATTGCGATGGCATGGTGGGTCGGATCGTATGGCTGGGGCTTGTTGCCTTTGCTTCATCTTCCCGTCGTCATTAACTTGGTATTGGCTGTATTGTTGATGGATTTGGTGATCTATTGGCAACATCGTTTGTTTCATACCATGCCTTGGTTATGGCGATTGCACCGCGTCCATCATGCTGACCGTAACCTTGATGTTTCCAGTGGCTTGCGTTTTCACCCTCTGGAAATTGTCTTGTCATTGTTGATTAAACTCAGTGTGATTGTGTTGCTGGGCGCACCCGCCTTGGCGGTAGTGATCTTTGAGGTGGTATTAAATGGCATGGCAATGTTTAACCATGCCAATGTTCGCTTGCCGCTGGTTATAGATATTCGTTTGCGGTATTTTTTAATGACACCCGATGCCCATCGCATTCATCATTCAACCATGGCAAAGGAATACAACAGCAATTATGGCTTCAACCTCAGTTGGTGGGATCGCTGTTTTGGCAGTTATAGAACGCAACCTGAAAAAGGGCAGTTGGGGATGTCCATTGGCTTACCCGATTACCAAAACGCACCCACAGAAAAAATAATTTGGATGTTGCGTCTACCATGGAAACAATGATTATAATAGGCTGTCCCGTCTTAAACGGGAAGCCCTACTTTACATAAGGAGTTCACATGCCATCCATTGAAATCTATTCTGGGAATTATTGCCCGTATTGCATGCGCGCAAAGTCATTGTTAAAAGAGCGAGGTCTTGCTTTTACCGAATACAACGTGCAACAAGAACCAACAAGACGAGAAGAAATGGCCAAACGCGCGCCGGGTGTTCGTACCATTCCGCAAATATTCATCAATAATCGTCATCTTGGTGGTTGCGATGACTTGTATGCGCTCGATCGTAAGGGTGAATTAAAAGATTGGTTGAAGGCGTAAGCATTCACCTTTTTATTTCACTTGCACCTTGTATTGCAAATTAAACTTGGGATTTGCCGTTTGATTGGCGTTCATGATGCCTGACATTTGCACCTTAAAATCTGTAACATACGGATCGTAGGTCAAGCCCATATTTAGCGAATAGGCGAAGGTGCTACCGCCATCGTTGGAGTAAGTGATACCACCAAGGGTTAAACCTGAAGCATTCGCACCATCGGTAAACTGCACGGGCGTGCCATTGCCCCAAGGGTCTGTTGCGAGCATGACATATTCACTCAAATGATCGGTGGCAATCACATTGCTGGCCACGCCTACGCCTGTGTTTTGCGTAGTCACGGTGTAGGCAATCACGCCGCCAGGTGCGGCTCTGGCTACATTGCTTTGTTTGATGACCGTCAACAAGCCTTGTGCGGCGATGCTTACAGGGGCTGTTGCGCCAGTGGTGACTACCGTAACTGCGCGACTATCTTTGAGCGTTGCGGTATTGTTGTAGGTTCCTAGCGGTATCCAACTGGCAACATCGGCACTGAATGAAACGATCAAGGTGGCTCCTGCAGCAATAGAGGGCAAGGCCCACGTAGGTTGGGTACTGATTCCCGTGGGGTCAGCCGTGGTTACACCATTAAATTTGCTGGTTCCTAGCATATAACTAAAGCCATTCGCTAATTGATCAAACAGGCTTAAACCTGCGACACTGCCTGTTGCGGCATGGTTGGTGATGCTCACGGTATAGGTAACAAATGTACCAGGTGGGGTGGATGAGCGATTCACTGTTTTGTTGATGGTGAGATTGTAGGTCAGCTCAAAATCACGCGATGCATTGATCAAAACAACAGCTTTGCCCGTTCTTGCGGCCATGGCCGTGCCTTGATTGATATACAGACCGGGTAAGTAGGATGGGTCGGCATAGGCATCAAACTGCAACACGACTTCACTGGGGAATGATGCAAGTGTCGCGGGCAAGGGCGCAACAAATGCTGCCCATGCCAACCCTTGCGATGCGCCTGCAAGCGTGCTGTAAGGTGCAATGCCTGGTGTTGCATATTGGATGATTGTGGGGTCAGGAATAATAGCGGGTGGCAGGCCGCCAAAGGGATTGGTCAAGATAGAGGTTCCAGCCACATAACTCAGACCATAACCCAAGGCATCAGCAGGCAATGTATCGCCAAAAGAGGTGACATCAATCTGTCGGCCACGAATCGTATTGGCAACAGCCAGTTGGAAGGTGATTCTGTCACCAGGGTAGATCACTGGCCTGCCTGTTCCTGCATAAACCACACCATTAATGGCCGATATTCGCTTGCTGAAGGTTAAATCACGCACCACTGAAAAGGTAATTAAATTGGGGTAATCCACCACCGTTGCAGGCGTGCCATATTGAATCGCTGCGCCATTGTAGTTGGGTGATCCTCGATTACCTGCGCCTCCTGCCTGTATGCCCGTAAAATGAATTTCCAATACTGAACCACCGGGTAGTCCATTGTTTAACGTCCACGTCGGTGTCGCACTTGCCGCAATGGGCGCGGTATAATCAACACCCACAGCCAAGGTGATGCCATCAAGCTTTACGGTGAATTGCGCATCAAAGACAAAGGGGACAATTGAGGGGGTAAAGCCACCAAGCCCACCAACAAAGGGTGAAAGAGGTGCAAGACTGGGCATGACATCGGCAACACTAAACGCTGATACGCCGCCGCCTGTGTTGCTTACGGTTAATGTTACATCCATTTTCGAGCCGCGATCCAACGTGCCCGAGAGCATTGTTTTGACTACCGAAATACTCGGTGCTTTGAAATAACCAAAGTTATTGGTATAGGTGATGCCGCCAGTGACGGCAAGCGGGGGCATGGGTTGGTTCGCCGTTGTTAGTGCATAACCCAGCAACCCACCAAAGGTATCGGTGATATCAATACGGTAGTTGCCAGGGGCAACGGCATCAAAATTATAACTCCCCAATTTGGGTGTGATTGCAGGGGCAGTGGGCGAATAGGCGGTTGTCGCCGTGCGAATCACAGTACCTGATGTGGTATCAACCAAATTCATGGTGATATTGGCATGACCTGGTTCACCCAAGGTGAAAATACCATCGTTGTTATCATCAAACACCGTACCAATAAATTGCGCACCGGGTGCCCAGCCAAAACTTTGGCTGCTGGTATTACCTGCTGCAATCGTCAAGGTGTAGGGGTCAACGGGGGCGGCTGCGGGGGTGTTGTAGCGTCCAATTAAAGGCAATGAACTATTTAGCACGTCGATTTTGTAACTGCCTGCTGCCAAATTGTTGAACGTGTAGAGTCCCGTAGCATTGGTCAATGCCGTGGCGAGTATGGTTCCAACCAGCGAGGTCAAATTCACCGTTGCACTGGCGATACCTGCATCTGCACCATTTTGAATACCATCGGCATTGGCATCGGTAAAAATTGTGCCACTGATAGTCGCTGGTGCTGCGCTCAACACATAGCCATAATCTTGCCCCAATAACCGTTGCCCATTGCTTAATGTTATGGGCATCACCGCAGGTGCAATGCTGTTGATAAACCCCGTCAAAATGCCTGCGGTATCTGTAATCACCACCTGATAACTGCCTGCACCGGGGGCTATGAGATCAAACAAACCATTGCTTGCTGTGGTGTAGCTATCAATGGCTAGACCACCGCCTGCGGGTTGCAGTTCTACGGTAATGCCATTAAACGCTGTATCCAATGTTGCTGCATTGTAGACACCGTCCAGCGTTAATTCATGGAACACCGTACCAAAAACATGTGCATTGGCCGAGACAGTGACGGCTGCACCGACAATGGTTTCCACGATGCCTGCACCTTTGCCTAGCCGATTCGCCGATGGGGCAGCACGGTTGGTATAGGTGCCGGGCAAGGGTGCATTGGGGGTGAGTGCATCGTAGGCATAGGCATCAAATTGCAAGGTCGCGGTATCGTTAAGGCTAGGGCCTGTAATCATAGAATCACCAACGACGGGCAATCCACCTTTTGCTGGAATTGCGCCAGCATTAAAGGTGTAGGTGATTACTTCTTGCACCAATGCCGATGCAACAGGTAAAACCACACCATCAACAGCAAGTGGTGTAAGTATTGTAATGCCATTGCCAGGCGAGATTACCTTGGTGGAGCCGAGCACATATTTAAAACCCAAGGGTAATGTATCGGTTAGCGAAACGGCTGCGATTTCATCGCGGTTGATGCGTCCGCGTCCACGTAAATTGGTGATGGTTACCGCATAGGTCACGGTATCACCCACATCAATCGTTGGCACACCACCGCCCCAAGCAACACCATTAATTGCAACCACCTGTTTATCGGGGAAGTAGGTTCGCGTCGCGGTAACGGTATTGATATCGGCGTACCAGTTGGTGACAGGAATCGCACCATTGAGGTAGTCCACTTGCAAAGCATTAAAAAACGTTCCCTCTGTTCCATTGGCGAGCGAATCAACGGTGAAAATAAATTTTAATACATCACCATTGTTTAAGGTGAACCCCGTTGGAGCCATCGACCAAGCGGTGGTGGTATTGGCCACAGTGGTCTGCGTGTACGGTGCAAGTGGCAGCGTTGCGCTAACGAGTATACCATTAAACCATAACTGGGTTGCTGTCACCGAAGGGGTGATCACCCCTTCGGGCGAGGGCGTTGGCACAGGAACCCCCAACCACCCCACAAAAGTAAGATTAGGCACCCAATCGGTGACCACAACATTGTTCGCCGTCCCACCTGTATTGCTTACCGTGATGGTGTAGGTGATGGGCACATCTCTGGAGACAAACGGAGAAGCCGTTGTTTTACTGACCACCAAGTTCGGGGGTAAGCTAAAACCAAAGTTTTGCCCCGTAAGCACCGTGCCAGAAGCAAGGGTGATAGCGCGAATAGGCTGGGTTGCAGGGGCAGTAATGGTTGGCGCAACAGCAGAATAGGTGGCGGGTGTTATCACTTCCACGTAATAATCAGCACCAATCAGGCCTGCAAACGAAAAACTTCCGTCCACAGCACTGTTCGTTGCAGTGATCAATGCCATGGTACTATCATACAAATTGACCACGGCTCCCGTTAAAGCGGTATCTGCAGGGAGCGGCGTGGTATCAAAGATCAGGGTAGCATTTTTGTCTTCATACACCGTGCCAGAAATAGAACCTTGAATCAGATAGCCAATATCAGCAACGGTATTGGTGCTGCCGATGGTCACCGTGACGGTGGAAGGATCATTGGCTGTGGTTAAGGTGGCATTGTTGATGGGGGTTAAGGTTTGGTCTACATCAACCGTGTAAACAACGCTGGGATTGGAACCAAGCAATAGCCCTGTAAAAATATAAGCACCGCCTGCCGTGGTGGTATAGGTATCGACTGTAACGCCTGCTTTTTTCAAATAGACGGTAGCACCAGCAAGCCATGCATCGCCTGCATCAAATGCCCCTGAGTTGTTCACATCGGCAAACACCTTGCCACTAATAGTTGCGGCTTGTTGAAAGCCAATATTATTGCCCGTACTGTTACCGCCCAATGTTGCGATCGCTATCAACGGTTGCCCTGTTGTTGCGCCATAACCTGTTGGGATTTGTGCATAAAGATCGTAGCTGCCTGCGTTGGTGGGCCCAAATTGAAACGCGCCGCTGGCATCGGCGGTGTAACTGTCAATATAAAGGCTGCCGCTGTAACGATCCACCACCACCCCAGTTAAGCCAGCTTCGCCACCATCCATGATGGCATTGCCGTTGGCATCAGAAAACACCGCACCACCAATACTACCAAATATTTGATAACCCAAATCATTACCCGTGCTGGTGATGCCATTTACCGCTGTGACTTTACGCGCTTGCACGGTGGTTGGGCCATAACCCACAGGGTCTATGCGCACCTGCACATAGTAATCACCGGCTGGCAGTAAATTAAATTGAAACTGCCCATTCACATCAGCGGTATACGAATCAATAAACCCCATGCCAATGGTATACCGATCAACCACCAAATTGGCAAAAATAGTGTTCTCGCCTGCGTCTTTGTTGCCGTTTGCATTGGCGTCTAAAAAAATTATACCCGCAACATTGCCGTTGGGTTGATAGCCGATGTTGTTGCCGCTGTTGATCACCGCATTCTGCACCGTTACTGCAATAGGCTGGGTGGTACTTGCACCGTAACCAACAGGTGAAGTCCCTGCTTGTACCTGCACATAATAATCAGCAGCGGCAATCAATGGGAATATATAATCGCCATTGGCATCACTGGCGTAACTGTCGATCAGCACCATCGCCGCGTTGTAACGTTGCACGATCACACCAGCAAAACTGCTTGTCTCGCCTGCTTGTTTGATGCCATCGCCGTTGGTATCGCTAAATAGATTGCCCGATAATGAACCAAACGGTAGATAGCCAATATTGTTACCCGTTGCGCTTGTACCATCGGCAACATTAACGCTTAATGGCAGGGCGATTGAAGTACCGCCATAACCCACAGGTGGGGTAATGACATTGATTTGATAAAGTCCACCAGCAATGCCTGCAAAGCGAAACGTCCCACCTGCGGGGGTGCTGTAAGTGTTGATCAAGGTACCAAAAAGATTGTACAAACCGAGGGTTGCTGCGGCAATACCTGGCTCGCTTGCATCTTTTGTGGTGTTGTTGTTGTAATCAGCAAACACCGTGCCTTCGATCACGGCCGATAGTGCAGGTGGGATATAACCAAAATCTACGGTTTTTATATTGCTGTTAAGGGCATTAATCGTGGCTGTTTGCGTCTTGCCCCCAGTTGAAGAAGCATGCCCCAACAAGATGCCGCCCGTATCGGTCACCACCACATCGTAAGTACCCGCAGTATTGATTAAAAAACCATAATAACCGTTGTTGTCGGTTGCCGTGCTGGCAATGGCTGAACCAACACCGCCGCCACTCGGCCGTAGCTCAAGCGTAACGCCAGCAGCATAAGTATCGCCCACGGTAAGCGAAGCATTGGCATCATTGTCAAAAAATACGGTGTCGCCAATACGGAACTGGGTTAATGTAACCGCTGCAGTATTACCAGAATAAACATCAATAGCAGGCAGTGCATTCACAGAAACCAACATGCCTGCATTATCGGTAAATGTACCCATGGTACCCGTTGCAGCATAGGCATTAAAATTAAGCGTGACCGTACCAGGGTAGCTCGCTCCCGTAGAGGGGTTTGGTAAGGGCATGGCAAAGTCCAGTTGCTTGCCAAGTTGGGTTCCAATCACTGCTACCCCTGTGGGGTAATTGATGGCATCGGTAACAAACGCTGTGCCTGCTTTGTAGGTAAAACCTGTCGGCAAATAATCGCGCATGGCACGGATGGCATGTGCCAGTGCCGCTGGGGTATTGGTGATTTGCACTTCATAGCTGATCACATCGTTGCCTGCCACAACAGGGGTTCCTGCTCCTGCCCATAATACACCATTGATGGCCGCTACACGCTTGGTTACAGCACCAACGTCAGAGATAAGAATGCGCGCCAGATCGGGAAAGTTTTGCACGGTTGCTGGCGGTACACCTGTGTTGTTGTACTCGGTTTGTACACCATTGTAGTTGACCCCTTCGTTGGCACCTGAAAATGCAGTGAACTGAATGCTCAATGTGGAAGCCGCAGGCATGGTAAAACCCGACCATGTAGGTTGTGTGCCGTAGAGCGTCGGCATCACAGGGATGGTAAATGCTGTACCGTTTAGTCGTACACTGTTGGTGCTTAAATAGAGGAAACCACTGGAAGAAATGGTATACGGCGGCACAGTAAGCGGCGGCGTGGTGGTGGGTAGAATATCTCTGACTACAAAGTTGGCTGCTGCCCCCCCTGTATTGGTGACGGTGATGGTGTATTCGGCAGCATCGTAAAAACCAACCACACCCGTGCTGGTGATCTTGGTAACATTGATGACTGGTAGGGCAACATAACCATAGTCAAAAAGCCCTGTTGTTCCGCCGCCACTGATCGTCGAGGGGGTGGGCGATGGCATTCCCGTCGTCAGTGTGAAACCTGCAAGAATGCCCGTTGCATCGGCGTAAACATCATAAAACCCCGGTGCAATGCCGTGGATTTGGTAAAAGCCATAACTGTCGGTAATGGCTGACTTTATGGCTGTGCCTACGCCGCCACCAGGTGGTCGCAATTCCATCACAATGCCAGCAATGGGCGAGTCCCCTGCCGTCCATGTGCCCGATGAATCAAGGTCATTAAACACCAAGTCTCCAATTGTCTTGCCAAGGTTATAGCCAAAATCAACGGTGCGGGTTTCCAGTGTCGTAAGGTTGACCACAGAATAGGGTGAAACAAGCCCTGTGGTTAAATAATAGTCGATAAGAATCCCTGACGTATCGCTGATTTCTAAGGTGTAATTGCCCGCACTTAAACCAGAGAAATCATACGCACCACTGGCATTGGTCGTACGGCTACCAACAATAACATTGGCTGCATTTTTGAGTGTAAGCGTCACACCGTTATGCCCGCCTTCACCCCCGTTTTGAACACCATTGGCATCAGCATCGTTAAAAACCGTGCCACTGATGACCGCAGGCGTAGGCAAAGGGGCATAACCAAAGTCTTGATTGGTGGTGGTAATGCCATTGGGCAGGTTGATGGCGATAGGGTTGTTGGCAGTGGTTAAACCCCGCCCTGTGAGCACACTAAAATCATCGGTGACTTGCACATACCAATCACCAGCTATGGGAGCAATCAGTTGGTAATAACCATTGGCATCGGTGCTGGCAATAATAATATCGCCAGCAAAACCAGGTACGCGCAAGGCCACGGTAACATTTTGCACGCCCCCCTCTGTGCCAGCCTGTTGCGTGCCATCGCTATTTTGATCGTCAAACACCGTACCCGTTACTTTGGTCGTAGGGACGGTCAACGTGGGCGCATTGATGGTGATATTGGCAGTCTGATCTGAGGCAATCACCACCGCATTGTTGACACTATCACCATTCACCACATTGAGTTTTACATCCGCAGTAAAACCAAACGTCGCGCTTGCACCATGGGGTAATGTTGCTGCCGTCCACACAATCAAGCCAGTATAAGGATCAGGGCCAAGCACGCCCCAACCAACAGGTGTTACAGCCAGTACGGTATTTTCCAATCGGGTTAAATCGACCGTGTCTTTGACCGTTACATTGGTACTACCATTACTGGATGTACCCGCGTCGATAAAATTAATGGTGTACTGAAGTGCATCACCGGGTGCGGTTTGAGTAGATGCCGCACCATTCACCAACACAGTTTTGGTGGTGGTAGTAAAATCTGGTTTAGCAGTGACTGAGATTTTTGTCACATCTTGTATGCCTGTTTGATTGGGATCATCGGTAACAAAACGCGAATAATTGATACCTGCATACACGTCCATAACCCCTTGGTTAAGGAGTTGCAAGCCATTAATATTCGGTATGGGCACACGCACGGTTAGCGACGGTGTAACGGACGCACCAATGGCAATAATGGTATAGTTTAATCTGACAAAACGAACGTAAGGATCAACCGTGCCGGCAGTGCCTACGGGGGTATAAACCGCGCTGTATTGATCCAAATAGCTTATGGTTGCGCTCGGCGCAAGCACGGAACCAAGCACAAAATTTGCGCCATTGGGAATAGGGTCGATCATGCTAAGGGTGGTGGTGGCAGCTTGGCCATTGTTGATCAGTGTGAAATCATAACGAACATCTTCGCCTGGTTTGAGTATTCCCCCGTTAAGATCCACGGCAATTTTGGTTGAATTGGCAAAAGAGGGCGCTGCACCAATGGTGACAGGTGCTTGATTAATGGCCAGTTTGGTGATGTCTTTGCCTGAAAAAGCATCGCCAACATAAGCTTCAATATTGTTGTAATAGACACCGGGTAATGCTGTAACTGCCGCCGTTGCGTAAAAATCAATTTGTATCGACGTATTAACAAAATCAAAAGCCAGCCCAGCACGCGGGTGCAAGGCTGGGAAGGTAAGAACATCCCAAAAAACATCACCAGGTCGGGTGACAACATCAACGGCAAAATCTCCTGCCGCCAAGGGGTACTGAATGCCTGTTGTGGTATCGGTAAAGGTAATCAACGTTGATGCTGCTGCATTGTAGGTCACATCGTTAACCAGCAAGGTTTTTGGCAAATTATCGCCGATGATCAACCCTGCCGTAGCACTGGCAGTGGCGGGGTAGACATTGCCTTTTGCAGCGTTGTTGTTGCCTCGTGCAGCGGCAGTGATCGCGCCACCTGGGTTGTTTAATACAATCGTGTAGTGAATTGCTTGCCCCGTGGCTACAGCGTTTGGGGTCGCTGTTTTGCTCAGGTTAATCAACGGCACACTTGATGTGCCAATGGTTGATACGGCTGCGGCATAAGAATCGACAATGGTTGCACCATCTGGTGCTGTTGCCGTACCAAAAATTTGATTGCTGCTGATGCCACCCACACCCGCACCCGTGATTTGCACAATCAACTCAACATTGCCACCCCCGCCTGGCATCAATATGGCAATAATCGGCCACGATACGGTGCTTCCTAATACCGTAGGGATACCCAAAAAAGGATTACCCGTAGAAGCAGATCCTGCGTAAGTAGCCGAGCTTGGGTCAATAAGATCGCTGATGGTGACGTTGGTTAAGGTGGCTGAAGCAGCATTTAAATAGGTCAGTCGGTACTTAACAAATTGACCAATTTGCAAAAAAGCACCATCGGATGCAATCCACGGCCCAGTAACGGCTGCTGCCACCGCAACCACCGCCTTGGTGGTGACCAATTGCGCATTATTGTTTGCTTGTGACGGCCCTAAGTAGGCATAAGCGTGATCTTTGCCATTCTGTGCCCCACCCGAGGCATCAGCACCAAAGACTGACGATAGGTTGGTATAGGGGTCAATGGCACAATTGCCCCCTGGCATGGTGGTGGGTATGCAAAGTGCAGGCGAGCCTGCGCCAAACGCTGGCAAATCATAAATACGCAATTTGACACGTACATGCTCCAAGTCACCAACCACACGTTCGCCAATGGCAAAGCGAAGGGTATTGGTGGTGCGCGGCAAAGGATTGGCAGAAGAAAGTGCCCAGCCGCCCGTGGCGGGTACACCTGTGATGGTGTCCGTGCCTGATACCAATACAGGTGAAACAATGCCGCTGCTACCCATCAATGAGCCAGGGTGTTGAATACGATGCCAAGGCCCTTGACCAGAAAAATCAAGCGGTGAATTGATTGCACCATTGCCATCACCCAAGGGATTAAAATCGTTTTTGTAAAATGTATCGGCACCCGCCACTGGCGAAGCAAGCCCTGCCCAAGGCCCTGTGCCAAGGCCGCTTAAATCCACCAGGGGAGGATTACCCCGTCCGCTACCACCCGTTAGTATCGCAGGGTCTGGGTAAAGTGCTGGTGCGATAGGCGCACAGTTCTTGGTATTACCAAAACCCATGAATTGATCGTAATCCCATTGGTTGTAGACCAAAAATGCCAATTGCGTACCCGATAATTTTGCTTTGGTGCAAGTGGTGATGTTGTAGGGAATGACCAATCGTGCAGTGCGTGCATCAGTGGAGTAAAAAACCCCTGTATCTTGCACACCACAAGCCAAACAGCCTTCGCCAAAAGGTGGTAAATAGCCACCCAGTCCACGAGGACCAAAACCATCAGCAAGAATACCTGGGTAGGGCATAGAACCATCAATGTATGCCCAGCCATCGTATTTCGTTGGATCAGGAATCTTGTTGACAAATGATGCACCGACGACTTCTGTACCCGGTGGGATATAGTCCAAGATATAACCCGCAGCCCCGAGTGTCGCACCATTCGGCGCGGGTACAGATTCAACAATGTATGAGATAATATCACCTTGGCGCAAGCCAGGACCACCTGAAGCCGCGCCAGAAGCACGGTCTTTTAACATTTGCACGGTGTCAGGGTCAAAGAATTTTGAAGTTTGCGCTTGGCCTACGTTATGTGCCAAGGCTGTATGCGAAAAAACAGTGACTACCAAAATCAATAGCATGATGAAAACAAAAATAAAATGATGCCGTGCCAAATAACGCAAATCCACGATAGATTAATCTCCTAGCTTAAAAAGGCTTACCATAGCCAAAAAAGCATGGGCTAGCAATAAAAAAACAAGGGCGATATTTATTTTTTCTTTTTTAACCCTAGGAAATAGGCCTATCAATCACAATTTGTTTTTACGGGTAAAAAAGGAAGAAACAAGCATGGGGCGAAAGCAACAAAGGGATTTTAAGCATCGTTATTGATTGATTTAAGACTGAAGATAAAGCATGCTTACGGCGTATTTTTCTGCATTGTTTATTTTTAAGCTGAAAAGGGGGGAATTAAATGCGGTTCTTTGTTTGGATCATCCGTACCTGTTTTAAACTGGCTTACCGACTTAAAATAGAAGGTATGGATAATTTAGACAGTGCTGGCGAGCGCGTGCTTATTGTCGCCAACCATACCTCATTGCTTGATGGCGTATTGCTTGGTTTGTTTTTGGGTGACGACATTAGTTTTGCTATTCACAACACCTTCATGAAAACATGGTGGATGCCATTAATTAAACCTTTTATTAAGCTGTTTCCCATGAATAATAATGACCCCATGGCGATGAAAAGCTTGATCACTCACCTCAAAGAAAACAACCGGGTGATGATTTTTCCCGAAGGGCGCATTACTGCCACGGGCTCATTGATGAAAATTTACGCAGGTCCTGGCATGGCAGCCGACAAGGCGGGCGCAAAAATTGTTCCTGTGCGCATTGATGGTGCGCAGTACACCCGTTTTTCTTACCTCAAAGGACAAGCGCGTCTGCGTTGGTTCCCGCAAATCCGCTTGACTGTGTTGCCTGCCAGAGGGTTAAACATCCCTGAAGGGCTGACCCCTCGCCAGCGTCGGGAAAAAGCGGGCAATATTCTAGCCGATATTATGTCAGAAATGATTTTTGAGTCTACCCCCTACCGCTGCCGCATTTGGGATGCCTTGCTAGAGGCCGCACGAACGCATGGGTTCAAGCATTTGATCGTTGAAGATGTTGAGCGCAACCCACTTAGTTACCGCCAATTGTTTACCCGTTCATTTTTACTGGCTGATTTGATGGCACCTTTTTTAAAGGATGATAAACAGGGCGCGCATATTGGTCTGTTATTGCCCAATGTGTCAGCCGTGATTGTTTCATTTTTTGCGCTGCACAGTCGCGGTTATGTGCCGACTATGCTCAATTACACCATGGGGCCTTCTTCTTTGTTGTCTGCTATTCGTACAGCAGAAGTTTCTACCGTGATCACGTCCCATAAATTTGTCGAAGCTGGCGATTTGCACGAGCGTGTTGCCGCCTTAGAAAAATATGCTACGGTTATTTATTTAGAAGATATCAAACCTCGGGCTACACTGGGGCGAAAGTTAAAAGCCCTTGCTTGTGCTTATATGCCGCGTCTTACCTTACACCGTCACATCAACAGTGTTGGCTCACAAGATTATGCTGTTATTTTATTCACATCAGGTTCTGAAGGCTCACCCAAAGGGGTGGCATTATCGCATAAAAATGTTTTGGCTAATGTTGCGCAAATGGCAGCACGGGCGAACTTTACCCCTGCTGATGTGTGCCTTAATGCTTTGCCGTTGTTTCATTCGTTTGGCTTAACGGCTGGAGCGATGAACTCCTTGCTTAATGGTATGCGGATGTTTTTGTACCCTTCACCCCTGCATTACAAAGTAATCCCCGAAGAAGCTTATGATTTAAATGCCACGGTATTGTTTGGAACCAATGTGTTTCTTGCAGGTTATGGAAAACATGCCCACCCTTATGATTTTTATTCTTTGCGTTATGTGGTCGCAGGTGCAGAAAAACTGCAAGATGAAACCCGCGAGTTATGGATGGAGAAATTCGGTATTCGTATCTTTGAAGGTTATGGTGCAACCGAGACCAGCCCTGTGCTTTCTGTCAACACACCATTGTATTACAAAAAAGGCAGCGTTGGTCGATTGTTGCCCAGCATTCAATCCCGATTGGTTGGTGTACAAGGCATCCGTGGCGCTGGTCGCTTATTGGTCAAAGGACCCAATATAATGGCGGGCTATTTATTAAGCAGCAGACTGGGTCGTTTAACACCGCCGGAACGTGGCTGGTACGATACGGGTGATATTGTTCGTATTGATGATGAAGGCTTTTTGTTTATTCAAGGGCGCGTTAAACGCTTTGCAAAAATCGCAGGCGAAATGGTTTCGCTTGCTGCCAGTGAAGAATTGGTATCCGATTGCTGGCCAGAAGAAGCACACGCTATAGTTTCAATCAGTGATGCCAAAAAAGGCGAGCAGTTGATTTTGTTGACCATGTACCCAGACCCAAACCGCAAAGAATTGCAAGACAAAGCAAAAGAAAAAGGCATGAGTGAAATTCAAGTTCCCCGCATTCTATACCATGTTGATGCGATTCCATTGATGGGTACAGGAAAAGTGAATTACCCAGAAGTTCATGCCATGGTCCTTCGCATTATGCGTGTTGCTGATTCTGATGCAGCACAGGCTAAAATTGTTACCCATGACAACATACTCACCAAAACAGGCACCCACGCTGCGCACGGACGTTGAGTAGGTTCCTTCCTATAGATCGGGATCCTTCCCTGTTGAAGGGCAATTCTTAACCACAATAAACCTATCGCCTAATAGGTAAAAGTCTTATTTAATAACGCGAAATCAGCACAAGCCCCCAAGTAAATTCTTTGCTACTGTTGTGTTTTTTATTTTTAGTTCGTAGAATACCATTCGTTTTTTGCCAATTAATGTGAGATACTGGTGGCAAAAGTCACATACATTCTATTCTTTTTCTCCTATTATGGCACACTAATTGCTTGTTCATAACTTATGAAGCGACTTAACTATTTTCTAAGAAGGGCGTTTACCATGCGTAAAATACTGATCTTTACTTTTTTACTTACCTTGCCGTTCATGGCATGGGCTAAACCAGAAGTTCTTATCACGGTGGATGCAAAGCAGAAAGTTGTCGTCAAAGAAAATGGCAAAGAAATCGTAAAACTGATGGAAGCCAAAGATGTAACACCTGGTGGCATATTAATTTATCAGTTGCATTATACCAACAAGGGTGACGCAGTGGCTGTCGGTGCAGCGTTGGTTAATCCTATTCCTGACAATACCCTGTACATTGACGGTTCTGCTTTTGGCCCTGGTGCCACGATTGATTTTTCTATTGATGGTGGCAAGCACTACAAAAAAGCAAGTCTATTGACCTACCAAGTTGATATAGGCAAGGGCAAAACTGAAAAGCGTGTTGCCAGTCCCGAGCAATACACCCATATTCGTTGGACAGTGCAAGAAATCCCTGCTGGTAAATCTGGTGAGGCAAGCTTTCAAGTACGTGTTCAATGATTAAATCCAGCGTTTTGTTGGTGGCTTCGGCCTTATTTTTGAAAAAAAAGAGGAGTGTGAAATGAAAATTTTAAAAAATTTAATACGAGGTGCTGCAACACTCGCTGTTGTGGCAACGCTGCTTGCCGCCCCGCAAACAGCGCACGCCGTGACTGCGGCGCAGTCAACGCTTAAAAACGTAGTGACCGTTTCTTATGGTGATGGCGCAGGTTTCACCACCAGCGTAACAGCCACCAACTACGTGATTGTTGATCTCGTTGCTGCAGCACCCACTGTTTCTGCACCAGTAGATCAAGGAACCACCACAGGCACCAGCGTTAGCTATGCTTACACCATTACTTCCAACGCAAATGGTTCGGATATTGTGACCTTAACGGCTGCTTCAACGGACACCAACATTGGCGCTCCTACTGTTGATTTTTATTCGGATTTGGGCTTAACCACCCTGATTGCAGGCGGAACCGTTACGTTGGGTGCATCGGATGTCTACACCAATGTAACTATTGCAGCAGCAGGTACAACAGTCATTACAGTTCCAGCAGATCAAACGGCTGATGCTTCGGTTAATGGTATTATTGCTGGTGATACGGTATCCATTGGTGGCGTAATCTTCACCGTGGCTTCTGTTACGGATGCGGGTGGTCTTAATTCTGTAGCAACCTCAACCATCACCGTAAATGGTAACGGTACAGTTGCAGCATTAACTGCTGGCACATTGGTTGAAGAGCAAACAGTTATTTATATGGCTGTTGCCGTTGGTACGTTGGCAGGTGTGGGAGATGGTACCCACAGTATTGTATTGACCGTAACCGATGGTGCGAACCCAACAACAGATACGACACTTACCACTATTTCAGGTCCTAGCCTGCAAGTGGATAAATACTCTGCAAACTTAACAACAGCGGTTGCTGGTACAGGTACGGGGGTTGTTGTTAATACTACAACCTATTATCCCGCTGGCATCATTGGTAAACCGACTGAAACCATTGGTTATGCAATCATCATAACCAACACAGGTGCAGGCGATGCCACGGGTGTGATTGTGACCGATCCTATTCCTGCTTATACCACCTATGTGGCAGCCAGTATGGTTCTTGATCCATACACAGGAGAAGGTACAGGGTTTGTAGGATTAAGTGATGCGTTAAATGTTGATCCTGGTGATCTTAATGCAACAAGCACTGAGATAACAATCTATGCTGGTTCAGGTGGAACTGGCTCTGGTGCATATGCAGGCGGTACAGGCGGCACGTTGCCTGCTGGAAAAGTCAGTCATGTTACATTTTCTGTAACAGTTGATTAAGCTTTAATCACACGGCGTAATGGCTGCCTGGTTTGTAACTCCGCAGCCATTTTTATTTTACTGTGTTACCATACTATAAAAAGGAGTTCATCATGCATGTTTCAAAACGTTTAACACTGCCCTTGTTGGCGCTTGCCGCATTCATGCTGCCAACGGTGGCCACGGCAGTGATTACCGCAGGTGGGGCAACGATCCACAATGCAGCGACCTTGACCTTTGCGGGTGGCACGGTCACAGCATCTGTCGATGTTTCTGCAGTCACCATTGCCGCAGCACCGACCATCACCGTAAATTCTGTGGCGAATAATGTCAGTGCCAATCAATCGTTCACCTACACTTACACGGTAAGCAACAATGCCAATGGTGCTGATACCTTAAGTTTCACAGCGGCTTTAGCGAATGCTGGTGTTACAGGTGCTGCAGCACTCAATGTCAATGGTACTGGTGGAATAAGCAGCAGTTTGGTGTTGGCAGGTTCAATCACCAGCCAGGCTTCAACAGCGGGTATTGTTTACATCCCTGCGGGTTCAGAAGTACAACTTGCCGTTGGCGACCAAGTATTGCTGGGGGGTAAGCTGTATACAGTTGGTGCTATTACAGCAGGCACAGTGGCCAGCACCACAGGCAATACAACCACCGCAGAGACAGCAACAGCCGTGTCACTGACAGCGGTTGGTGCTTCGCCAGTCATTACCGCAGGCTCTGTCCCTGCTGGTACGCAATTGGGTGAAGTGCAAACCTTCACCGTGGTGGTTACGGCAACATCCCCCAGTGTACCTGGTGCCAATGGTAGCCATACAGTGAACTTGACAGGTTCAACCACAGCCACCCAAACCATTGCCAATGGTGGTGGTGCTGTAACCTATGCAACAAGTGCCGCAAGTGCCAACCAAACAATTACGACAGTGTTATCTACCAGCGTGAGCTTGGTCAAAGAGGTGCGAAATATTACCCAAGGCGCAGCAGTCTTTGCCTCAGCCAATGTCAATGCACAAGCAGGTGATACATTGGAATACCGCTTAACAGCCACAGAGACCACAGGCGCAAGCAATGCCACGGGCAATCTGCTAAAGGATGAGGTGCCTGCCTTTACCAGCTATGTTGTAGGCAGCACAACACTTAATGGTGTCGCCGTTCCCGATGGTGCAGCGTCTACCTTGCCATTAACCAATGCCAATGCTGGATTGCAAATCAATAGCGCAGGTGCGGGTGCAGGCGTGATCAATGCAGGTACCAGTGCAGTGGTTATTTTTCGGGTAACATTGAACTAATGGCTAGCAGTAGAGGCAAAGCACACGCCCTGCCGCTACTGTTTATTCTGTTTGTTTTTTCGTGGCAAAAGTCACGGCTTTATCGCATGCCATCGTCTATTATCACGTTGTTGTATACATGCAGTAGTATAAAAGAGGAATATTCCCATGTGCTTAAAGACAATCAAAACACTCGCGTTTATGGCGCTCATCTGCATGAGTGCCGAAATAGCACATGCTGTCGCGCCAGCGAACGCTTTGATTACCAATACAGCAACGATGACCTACACGGGTCTTGCTTCTCCTATTTTAGCCAGTGTTGATGTTAGGGTATCGCTGGTAACGGCAGCACCTACGGTTACCGTGGTCGCAGCGAATGTGACCATTGCAGAAAATCAAACGGGAACCCTTGAATATACCATCACTGCCAATGCCAATGGCCCTGATAATTACACCATCAACGCACCGACAAATATTGCCAGCAATGTGACAATCAACGGCACACCAGTGGCCAGTGTTGCTTTTATTCCTTTGGGTGCAACTGCATTGGCTGTGGCAATGGTCGCTGGCAGCAACACATTAACCGTTCCTTCTGATCGGGTTGCCGATGGTCAAGTCAATGGGATCACATCGGGTGACACCATTGTTATGCTGGGTCAAACCTATACGGTTGCAACGGTTATAGATAATGCTGCGGGCAACAGCACCATTACCTTGACCACCCATGTGCCAACGGCGCTTGTTCTCGGTACTTTGGTGGCTGAGCAAGCAGTGTTTACGGTCGCCCAAAACATGGGGCTTGTTGCTGCTGGTGCTACCCAAGGTATTAATGATGTGACTGTAACTGCAAGCTCAAGCAACAATCAGATCTCAGCAGCAGCGACAGGGCGCATGACTGTTTTGCACATCGCCTTTCAAAAGTGGGTCAGTGTCAATGGTGGTGCTTTTACGCAAGCCACGCCCAATGTAGGCACAGGTAACACCATCACCTACCGGTTGCTAACCATCATTCCCATGGCAACAACCATCAACGGTGTCGTGTTCCAAGATGCCATACCTATTTTTACGACCTATGTCGCCAATTCAACACGTATCGACACCGATGGTCCTCATGTGACCACGGCTGTATTAACGCCCGTTGCCGATATTAATGGCACAACGCCGTTGGTGCAGGCTGGTGGACTAGCAGTGAATAGCACAGGTCAGGCGGCTGGAACCATTGCCGCAACTGCTGCCTTGGCAGCGGAAGTGTCAGTGGAGTTCCAGGTCACCATTGATTAAGCGCGTTATGCGCCAACCACCCTCCCCCCCATGGGCTGGACGCTTTGCGTCTGGCCTTTGCTGTGTTATCAGCACAATACTGTGCCTTCTGTTGGCGCAAACCGTGCAGGCACAAATCATTACCAATACCGCGACCATGTTGTATTCGTCTACTGCAAATGTAGCGCGTGTACAACTGCAAAGCAGCGTCAACATACGTGCTCTTGGCAGGAATTTTGAACGTGCTTCCTTATTGATCAGTACAACGCCGACCAATACATGCATCGTTGGTGGGGCAGTGGCACATCTAACCATTACGGTACGAAACACAGGTATTAACCCGCTAACACAGGGTGTTGTTGAATTGTTGCCACCAAGCAATGGTAGACTTAGTGCGCAAAATGCAGCAGCACAATACACGATTACACCCTTGTTAAATGGCAGCATTCGTTTTGTATTGTCGCAACCTTTAGCAGCAGGCGCAAGCATTGCTTTAACAGCATCCTTGCGCTTGAACAATGCCTTGCCTGTGGGTACGCAAGTGATACAAGCAAGTTTTAACGCCAATGGCATAGCGGGTATAAGCGCGCAAAGCAATCAATTTATTGTCCAAGGGCGTACGCTTTCACGTATTGAATTTATGCAGATGAACACCCAAACGCAACAACTGCAAGCCGTCCGTGTTTACCATGCGGGGCAAGCGATTTGGTTAAAAATACAAGACAGCGACCAAAATACAGACGTTTATACCGCGCAATCTGTTACCATAATACTGAGCGATAATGTTACGGCAGATAACGAAACCCTTACATTGACAGAAACAGGCATCGACACGGGCATATTCACGGCACAAATACCTTCGGTTGTTGGTGTTGCGGTTGTTCGTGACAATGGCGCAATATCGGTGTCTGGCGCTTCGCAATTAAGGGCTGTTTATACAGATCGTTGCGATGGTATGGATACAACGGCAGCAACAACATTGGTGGATCCTTTTGGGCTGGT
>JAUZQQ010000109.1 GCA_030950905.1 Mariprofundaceae bacterium | reverse complement strand
GGATGGTGGGCGGGGAGGGAATTGAACCCCCGACACGAGGATTTTCAGCCCTGCCAAGAACCCCTTATAGATCAATAAGATTCACGTAATGGCTGTATAATAAGGCTTCCATTTTAAGACGGGACAGCCTATGATTACAATAGGTTGCGCCATGGTTGAAAAGTGTCGCCTCATCACCATATTTTGACCAAAATACTGGATTACACTTTGCTCTTCTTGTCTATAGGCCATCCCGTCTTAAACGGAAAGCCTATTCTTCAGCGCCTTCATCAGAAGGGGACGAATCTCATCCACAGTTTCCTGCAATGTCACATTTGCGCTCTTTTGAACGCCAGCTTTTTGTACAAAGGCCTTCCACTGTTTTTGTTTGCCTGCATCGGCAGAGAATTCATCTGTTAAAGCAAGCGGAACTCCTGATGGAAGTGCGGTTCCTCGCCTGCTAAAGGTGTTGTGAATTGCCTTTGATAGTATGCCAGCATCGTAGGGGATAAAGTTCAATATCGTCCATATATCGTAAAAGTCTTTCAATCGACTATTGGCCAAACCCAGATGAACCATCGCCTCAAACTTTTCAGCGATCACTGTCTCAACAGGGTAAGCCTTTAACTTTGGAATGGGCATATCCAGCAATACTGGAAACTCAATAGACTCTGACGCAGGTGTGATGATATCTCCGATGCCAACGTCCGCTTGAACTGGGACATGAATATTTCCAAGCGTTGATTTAATTCTGATTCGAATTCCACCATATGCGTTATCCTCTCTGATTTCACCGACTCGAATGGAAGCGGTCAAATACTCCATGCCATCATCTGTTGCAGTTTGCTGCTCACATAGCTTGGTGAACACCTTGGTCAAATAAACGATAGATATTTCACCTGATTTCAGGAAATCAATATCTCTAGTTGCCCGATGGGAATCATCACTCCAACATGAAAACAGCATCGCACCTTTAAGTACAAACTCATCATTGTACTTGGATACAGAAAGTCGATACAGCAATCTTTCCAGAGCGTAGTTGCTCAATATGCGATTGAAATCAACCTTCTTTTCTCGTGAGATATTCAGGAGTCTTGCCTTGATTGAGGCTTGGAGATTTAAGTGCTTCGCTGTCATGCTGAAAGAGCTTCCAGGTATGGTCGCATCACATTCTTCATCCTACATGCTTTTGAATAACGATGAATCTCATCCATCGTGAATTTCTTCTCCATCCATCCATCCCTCAGTGCCTCCAGAGCAACATCAAGACCGATTTTGTTGCGGTACTTAAAACAATCAACGATGGTCTTGGCTGGATTATACACAGGGACGCTGACACCATTGTATTCATGGTATGAGATACCACTGCTCAGTGCCTCCCCCGAGGATCGGACGATGCGTATTGGCAGGTCGTGTATCCTTGGTCGCCAAGCTTTGCGATCAATGGTGAGCCATACCTCGAATGGTGACTGTGTGCTGATTTCATGCACTGAGAGTGCCGAGAGGAGGCAGATAATGCCCTTTGGAATACGTTTGCTTGCCTCAACCATGGACTGATGCTCCGACAGCTCAGGGTTGAGGTGAACATAAACTCCACGAGATGTCCGCTCCAGAAGTCCGCGCTGATAAAGCCTGCTGAGATACCTGCGGGGAATATGATATTCATCCAGCTCACAGGGACGGAGGATGCCCTTTTGATTCAAAAGAAAAAAAACCTTTTCGGTTGCACTTAGCTCGTTGATAACTGTCCCTTTTCCTAGCACATTATAAATATAAGCCGAGATAATAGGACATAAGTTGTCAAAACTCAATCATCAAGAACTATTAATAATGATTACCCCCAGCATTTTTACCAAATTTTCAGCACACAGATGCGTGTATCGTTTTAACATTTGTAGCGTTGGCAACCACTTGCATAGGATTTAAACCTGTGCGGTTTGAGGTGGTCGCAAATAGATATGAATGCCTACGCTATGTATATAAGAAAAAAATAAAAAAAGGCGGCAGGATTATGGCAGAGCAAAGAAATATGAAGGTTGGCAATGTTTTAGGGATTGGTGCAAGTTGTTGTTTGTTTTGATGGTGGGCGGGGAGGGAATTGAACCCCCGACACGAGGATTTTCAGTCCTCTGCTCTACCGACTGAGCTACCCGCCCTGCGTTTTAAGACCGCGATTTCTAACGATTTAAAGATAAAATGCAAGGGTTGGTTTTATTTCTTTGGCAAGCCGTTATGCTCCGCCTCGCTGGATAGATGCTTTTAGGAAGGTGCTTGTGAGTATAAAATCAGATCGTTGGATTCGAAAAATGGCGCAGCAGTCGCACATGATTGAACCTTTTATTGATGGTCAAATCAAACAGTCCAATGACGGTCAGGGCGTTGTCTCTTATGGCTTGTCTTCCTATGGGTATGATGTGCGTTGCGCTAATGAGTTTAAAATATTCACCAATATTAATTCGGCCATTGTTGACCCAAAGAATTTTTGCGCGAGCTCCTTTGTCGATATTCAAAGTGATGTATGTATTATCCCGCCCAACTCTTTTGCCTTGGCCAGAACCATTGAATACTTGCGCATTCCACGCAATGTATTGACCATTTGTTTGGGTAAGTCTACCTATGCACGCTGTGGTATTATAGTAAATGTAACGCCTTTAGAGCCTGAATGGGAAGGGCATGTTACATTGGAGTTTTCAAACACAAGTCCATTGCCAGCAAAAATTTATGCTGGTGAAGGCGTGGCACAATTCTTATTCTTTGAATCCGATGAAGTATGTGAAACATCATACCGTGACAAAGAAGGAAAATATCAAGGGCAGACTGGCGTTACGGTGCCAAGGTTATAACATGAAATTATCAGCTATTCTCAAGACAACATCAAGCCGTATTTCTTGCGAGCTTTTTCCACCCAAAACAGACCAAGGTGAAGAAAACCTTTGGCAGTGTTTGCAACAATTACAGGCCGTTAATCCTGCTTATATCTCCGTCACTTATGGCGCTGGAGGGACCACCCAAAGTCGCACCCAGCGTATTGTTAAACGCATTAAAAGCGAAACAACACTTGACCCTGTTGCGCACTTAACCTGTGTTGGCAGTACACGGGATGACATCAATACTTTGCTGGATCAATACCAGCGTGCTGGTATTGAAAATATTTTAGCGTTGCGAGGGGATTCCCCTGAAGGCATGGGGACATTTAAAACCACCGCTGGTGGTTTTTCATATGCAACAGATTTAACACGATTTATTCATCAACGGGGTGATTTTTCGATTGCTGTGGCAACTTACCCAGAAGGTCATCCTGAATCGAGCGGTGGTATTGATGATGATATTCGTTATTTGAAAGAAAAACAGGACTGCGGTGCCATATGTGCAATCACCCAGTATTTCTTTGATAATGAATCATTTTACCGCTTTCGTGATGCCGCTTGCACTGCGGGTGTGAACATTCCTTTGATTCCAGGTATTATGCCTGTTTCTAATTACCATCAAATTGTTCGCTTTTCTTCGATGTGCGGTGCGAACATTCCCGATTGGTTGCACAAAAAAATGGCAACACATGCGGATGACTTGGCAGAAATTAAGAATATAGGGTTGGATATAGCCGTTAAACAGTGCCTTGATTTATTGGCGCATGATGTGCCGAGCCTTCATTTTTACACATTAAACAAAGCAGAAATGACCTTGGCTATTTACCAACATATTAAAGATCATGTTTAAAAAGTCAGGCATAACGCCGATCTGTGCGTTGATTCACGGGGAATCGCGTTATATGCCTTCGCCTTGATGAACACGCTCGCCTGCAAATACAGCCGTACTCAAATACTTTTCACCACCATCGGGGAAAATACTAACGATATACCCTGATTTACCCGCAGCGGCCAATTGTTCGCCAACGCGAATTGCGGCGAGTAATACACAACCACAAGATTGTCCACAAAGAATCCCTTCTTCTACGGCCAAGCGCTTGGTCATGGCATAGGCTGATTCAGTATCAATCCCCAATTTTTGATCGTGTATGGAAGCATCATAAATACCAGGAACAATGCTGGATTCAATATGTTTTAAACCCTCGATGCCATGAAAGGGGGAATCTGGTTCGGCAGCAATGATTTGTATTTTAGGGTTCATCTTTTTTAAATACCGACCTGTTCCAACAAGCGTGCCAGATGTTCCAAGCGAAGCAACAAAGTGGCTGACTTCACCTTTGGTTTGCCGCCAAATTTCAGGCCCTGTAGATTTTTCGTGGGCGCGTGGGTTGGCAGGGTTATTGTATTGATCGGGTTTAAAATAACGCTTAGGGTCAAGTGCGTAAACATCACGCGCCTTAAGGATTGCGCCATCTGAACCTTCCAAAGGGTCAGAAAAGATTAAATCTGCACCAAACGCACGACAAATGCGCTTGCGTTCATCGGACACATTGCCCGGCATTACCAAGCGCACACGAAAGCCCATCGCTGCACCAATCATCGCCAAAGCAATGCCTGTATTGCCAGAGGTTGAGTCTAAAATAGTTTTTTCTTGGGTCAGCAAACCTTGTGCGATGCCTTCTTGAATCATGCACAAGGCAGGTCTATCTTTAACTGAACCACCGGGGTTGAACCGTTCTAGTTTTGCATAAATATGAATATTATCAGGCAAATGCGCAGGGATACGCGACAAACGAACAAGCGGGGTATTACCGATCAAGTCAATAATGGTGGACACAATGATTCCTTTTTAGGGATAATTTTAGGTATAAACTTCTATCATCATCATAATGGCGCAGCAAAAAGTGCGCCGATTTAGGGTGGCTGAACGGTCAATACTTTTCATTTTGGATAAAACCAAACAAAAGAAACCACGGCATGCGTAAGGGCTAAGGTAATGGTCAGCCCTGCAGAGAGCATGTGCCATACAAACACATCTTTTTCAAAAACACCCATCGCTATACCCAAGGCGCCTGTTGTCAACAACAACAACAATAAGCTCGCCCCCATCAAAAATAAAATCTCATGCTTTCTGTCATCACTGATGGCGCGTTCTGGGGCAATAGTCTCACCTGTATCAAACTGTTGCATCAAGCTAATATCACCCTCTTTCCCCTGTTCAACATCAACAGCAAAAACAACGGAGATTGATAAAAAAGACCACAGTAAAACCATAAGAGCAGAACGAATCGGGTGTTTCATTGCTTATGATCTTTCTTCTTTTTCTTGGTGTTTTCATCGTCTTGATCAGAAAATGCATACTTCCAATACAATACAGCCATTAAAATCATGGGGGTGAAAACCAAAAAGAACAAAAACACAAATATAATCCATGCGGTATCAATGGTCACATGCAAAAAACGATAACTGTCGATTGCCAAGGCTTGTGTCGGCCACAACAAGAGCAAGGACAAGAAGGGTGTTTTTTTCATGATTTATTTACTCCTTGGCGCAACGGAAACCAAAAAAATCCGATGCATAATTGGGTAGGGAAAAGTTTCGATGGTACGTGGCAGCAGAAAAGGGGTCACTTTTCCACGATCCACCACGCATCACAAAATAGATGACACGCTCTTTATCTTCGCTGCCAGCCGTGTACGATGCATCAAGTTTTTTTGGGTGGAACACTTGATTGTGAGCATCAGCCCCTGGGTAAGGTTTAAACTCAGTAGCCGTCCATTCTTGCACATTGCCAGCCATATCCATCACACCGTAGGGGCTCGCACCTTCGGGGTAGGCATCCACAGCGGTGGTGTGCCCTACTTTATAATACACATTCAAATTTCCTGTTTTCATATGGTTGCCCCATGGCCAACGCTGACCATGCATGCCACGCGCTGCTTTTTCCCATTGCGCTTCAAGAGGCAGGTGCTTACCTTGCCATGTGCAATAATCCCGTGCATTGTACCAAGAAATCATGGTAATGGGATGTTTTTCCATGCCTTTAGAGATATGTCCTTTTTCCCAATTCAATGGCGGGCGATAATGGTTCACCGCGACAAAGAGTGCATACTGTGCTTGGCTTACGGGGTATTTATCAATCTGATAGTCAGGTAATGTGGCTAGGTGTTGGGGTTTATTCTGTTCATTGGCACGCGGTAAGTTTGTACCCATCAAAAACTCACCCTTTGGAATGGTCATCATACGGTTCAACTCACTGCGCATAGCATCGCTCAATAAGGCACGCGCCTCTGCCTCTGAATAAGTATTAACCGCCTTTTTTTCATGCCATTCTTGCAAATGCAGGTCTTCTCCTGCCGCACGAATATGCGAATCCACTTTTTCCAAATCGTAAGATGCCTTGGCACGCATCTCATTCATTCGCATCGAACCCAATTCCATAACGTGCAAAGACCCACCAACCATGGCCACTGTCACGCATGTAATCAGTGTCGCCATGCCTACTTTTTTTCGCCGTTTTAACTGCTGAGGGCTTAGTGTTCGTTTTTTCATTCTACGGATGTACTGTCACGCCCATCTTTTGAAGCAACGGGCGGTATTTTCTCGGGCTGTTTGGGATCCCAGCCATAATAACGCCGGGCAACCAATTCACCGATCACACCACCAAAGGCACAAAACTCCATCATTAAAATCACAGAAAACCCCCAGAAAGGCAATGGCAATAATTTTGCCCCCACTGGCAGAACATGGTATAAACTTTCATAATAATGCATCGACAACAGCAGTAATGGTGGAAAGTGCGCCAAATATTTACCACCAAACCCATACACTGCACCCACCACAACACCACTAATAAATGGAAGCAATGACATTGCCAGCATCCAATTAAAATTGTATTTATCCAAACCCTGAAACCATTCAATGCGCACATCCAAAAGTTGCAAGCCTGTTTGCAACATGAGTACACCAATAGTCATGCCAGCGATGAAACGCATCCACTTAGGCCCCCAAGATGGGTACACATCCAGTACAGCCTTACGATTCATTGGCTTTCTTCCCTGTTAATTTCTCTTGCTCCATGCGTTTTACTTCATTTAAGTACCAGTCTTTTACCTTGAGGCTAGAAAAATAATACGCCAACAAGCGTCGTTGTTCTTCAGACAAGGCTGCATAAGAAGGCATTTTGTATTCTTTTTTTAAGCGCGTGGGTAACATTTCCTGCGGGTTTTTACTGGAAAAATAATCATACAACCATGACTCTGAACGAATAGAGCCAATACCATCCAAACTTGGCGAAGGTACAAACTGGGTGATATTATTGATCCCCCACAAACGGTGGCAATCGCGACATTTTAAGCCTTTATACAAATCAGATGCTTGGCGCTGAACATCAGCATTCGCAGTAGAATAAAATGGAATTTCCCCTGCATGTTCTTCTTGAACTTGCGGCACAAACAATGCGCGTGAAACCGCGAAAATCACCAATACAACAATAACAAGGCCGATTATTTTTTCGCCTTTTTTCATTCGTGTCTCCAAACAAGAAACCCTACAAGCTTATACATAGGCAACCAAAATGTTAAAATAATTTCAGTCATCTTAAGATTGCAGGGTTTTTTATGTCATCAAGGTTTATTACGCAAAAAGTACAGCAAAGAAGCGGCAACACAATTCTCACGCCGAAGTCAAATAATTCAGGCTAAGTATTTTTAGCCGCTTCTTTGGCCAACAGCTCTTGACGACGTTTTACTTGATAAGCATTAACTTCCTGAGATTTTTTAAAATCTTCAGGTGTCATTTTGTCTTCATCATTTTCATCAAATACAAGGTATTTAATATCTTCATCAAACTGTTCATTGTTCGCAGCCCAACGAAGCCAAAATACCACGGCCACCAAAATCATTGCGCCACTGATCAACCAAATATAAATAGTCCAACCATCTTGCAATTCATATCCAAACATAAGCAACCTCCAAGGGAGGCGTATTCTCCAGCTAGAAAAGAAATCCGTCAAGTAACTGAATCGCTGCAAAAATAGCTGAGACAAATACGCCAAGAATAATTGCAAGAAACATGATTTTCTCACCTGTTTTTACTTTGGTTGATGACTCATGCCGCCAAAACCCAATGATAATGCCCAGAAACAATGCCATTGCCACCATCATAAAAATAAAAATGCCAACGCTATAACTGTGACTGCGCATCGATTCAATGCCCAAGTCAAATTGTTGTACATCCTCAGCCCATACGGGCAACACCATAAAGCACAACGCAAGCCATGCAGCAGCTATTTTCTTGCTCATTTCTTTCAGGCCATCAAGCATACTATTCTCCGAAACCCCTAGTAACTTTATCAAAGAAAATATGGCATCCTTCATGTTTTGGTTTACACTTTAGTTCACTTGCCCCTCGTTCCCACGCTCCTGCGTGGGAATGCATACACAGTGGCAGAATGATAGGCTGGTATGGATTCCCACGCAGAGCATGGGAACCAGAAGATGTTGGGATTCGCTTCCCTCACC
>JAUZQQ010000108.1 GCA_030950905.1 Mariprofundaceae bacterium | reverse complement strand
TTTTCTTTTTTCTCTTATTGGTGTTTTTTCGGAATACCCCGACGTGCAAGTGCGTCGGCACGTTCATTGCCTACATTTCCAGCATGCCCTTTTACCCACTGCCATGTTACTGTATGTTGGTTTCTTAATGCATCAAGTTGTTGCCATAAATCAGCATTTACCACGTTTTGTTTTTTTGCATTTTTCCAGCCATTGCGTTTCCAGCCATGAATCCATGCGGTAATGCCTTTGATTACATAATTAGAGTCTGAATAAATTGTGATTTTACAAGGGCGTTTCAATGATTTTAAAGCTTCAATGGCTGCCTGCATTTCCATGCGTTGATTGGTGCTGTGGGCTTCGCCACCAAAGAGTTCTTTTTCATAATCACCCATGCGTAACCACACCCCCCAACCACCAGGACCTGGGTTTCCAGAGCATGCACCATCTGTATAGGCGATGACTTCGGAATCATCGGGTGTATTATGTTGAGGCATTGCTTGCTTCATTGCTATGATCAGAGGTATCTTTAATCAAACAACGAATTTCCTCAATGACTTCTGTTTTTTCTGCTTCAATCAGCCCAATAATAAAACTTTCAATCAAACGAGGAAGTGCGTCTGGTTCATCTATTGAACCGCGAGAATAGATAATTAAACCATTAAGAAAACCTTCTAAATGTTCATGTGATAACTTTTCATAGTTTTTGTTTTGTGAACCTGCCATGAACGATTTAATTTGACTGCTGCTAAAAGAAAAACTCCCCAGTTTAAAAACCTCTTTGATCTCAAAGTGTCTTAAACTATTCGCAATGGATAATTTTTTTAAAATATTATTGTTGTTCATGGGGCAAGGCTAGAAGGCTGGCCGAGAATAGAAAGAACTACCACAAAATCCCTCGCTATGCTCTCGAAAGACCACGGCTTGTACTTTAAAAAATCACCTCGTTTTTCATAAAGGTATTGATATTATACGCCAACTTCTTATCCTGCCTGCCACGAAGTGGCTTGGGTGATCGCGTTGGCTTTGTAGCCACCGAGGAAAGTCTGGGCTGCACAGAGCAGGATGCCAGACAACACCTGGTGGGAGAAATCCTAGGAAAGTACCACAGAAAATAGACCGCCGATTGGTGTTAATACGTCAGTCGGTTAGGGTGAAATGGTGTGGTAAGAGCACACCGCTCCATTGGGTAACGAATGGAGGCAGGGTAAACCCCATTCGCAGCAAGGCCAAATAGGGAAACATTGGGTGCGGCTCGCACTTGTTTCCGGGTAGGCTGCTTGAGCTGGTGGGCGACCATCAGCCTAGAGGAATGATCACTAACGCGTAAGCGTACAGAACCCAGCTTACAGAGCCACTTCGTTTATAATGTTAAATATACACCCATCGTAACCACCCAACTTGCACGATTATTTTTTACGTCAATGGCGTGCTTAACAAATCAATCAATTTTTGCTGCGCTGAAAATGGCGTGCTTCGTTTGGTTTGTGCGATGCGTTTATAACGACCACTAGGAAGCAAGCGCCATGCGCCCGCGTTGTCTTTAAGGTAATAACGCAAACCTTCACGAATCAAACGTCGCCGTAAATTGTTTTGTAAAATGGGAAATGCTGTTTCCACACGTTTTTTTAAATTGCGAACCATACCATCGGCACTGGAAGCATAAACGATAGGTTTGCCATGGTTACCAAAATAATAAATACGGGTATGTTCTAAAAAGCGTCCCAGCACAGAGCGCACACGAATGTGTTCCGACAAGCCTTTTACCCCTGGTCGTAAACAGCAGACACCACGTATAATTAAATCAATACGAACACCCGCTTGTGATGCGCGATAAAGGGCATCAATCAGCTCAGGGTCTTCTAAGCCATTCACCTTGATAATAACCCGTCCCAAGAATCCATCTTGAACCAAATTAATTTCTTGATCAATCATTTTAAGTAACAATGGGTGCAAATCAAAAGGTGCTTGCACCACTTTTTTCATCGATGAGACACAGCCCAAGCCTGTTAATTGTTGAAACAATAGATGCACATCATTGCCTATGGTTTCATTGGTCGTTAGCAAGCCAAAGTCGGTATAAAAGCGTGTGGTAACACCGTGATAATTGCCTGTTCCCAAGTGGGTGTAACGTATTAACTTCCCTTTTTCACGGCGTACCACCATCATCATTTTTGCATGTGTTTTGTAACCAACAACACCATACACCACATGTACACCGGCTTGTTGCATGCGTTCAGACAATTCGATATTGTCCCGTTCGTCAAAACGGGCGCGAAGCTCAACCACAACGCAGACATCTTTGCCGTAGCGTGCAGCACGGCACAAGGCTGCAACAATGCGCGAGTGATCACCCGTGCGGTACAGGGTTTGGCGAACAGCCAACACATCAGGGTCAGTTGCGGCCAATTCTAAAAGTTTAATCACGGGCTCAAATGATTCATACGGATGATGCAGTAATATATCTTGCTTGCGCAAACGCACAAATAAATCATCACTATTACGCAATCCAGCAGGGATTGCAGGTCTGGTATCGGGAAACTTTAAATCGGCACGTTTCACTTGATCATACACATGGTCAAGGCGCGGCAAGTTCACTGGGCCATCGCAAAGGTAGGCCTGCTTTTCATTCAATTGAAAGTTTTCTAATAAATAACAGCGGACTTCTTCTGGGCAGTCATGGGCAATTTCAAGGCGAACAGCACGACCAAAACGCCGTGTTGTTTGCAATCGACCTTTTACTTCCAATTTTAAATCGGCCATTTCTTCTTCGTCCAAATAAAGTTCAGTATCCCTTGTTAAGCGAAACTGGTGACAGCCTTTAACTTTCATGCCTGGGAACAAGCGTTCAACAAAAGCATGCATAATAGAAGACAAGAAGACAAAACCGTAAGGAACATCAGAACATTCATCCGGCAAACGAACGATACGGGGCAAAGAGCGGGGGGCAGGCACTATCGCGTAGCGATGATGACGACCAAAAGCATCACTGCCTGAAAGCGAAACAATAAAATGCAACGAACGATTGCCGATGGTCGGGAACGGGTGCGCAGGGTCTAAACCCAAAGGACTGATCACTGGCAAAACTTGTTCTTGCATATAATCGCTAAGCCATGCTCGCTGCGTTTCGTTCCAGTGGGTGCGGCGGTAAAAACGAATGCCTTCATGTTTTAAGGCAGGCAGCAGCGATTGTTGAAGCAGTCGGTATTGTGCGCTCAACATTTCTTGTGTTTGTTCGCGAATATGATCCAGCAAAACGTGTAAATCCATTGTATCCACACTGGAGGTGTGCAGACCAAGCTCTATTTTTTGTAGAATTGAGGCGACCCGCACTTCAAAAAACTCATCCAAATTAGAACTGGAGATACATAAAAACCGCAAGCGTTCCAGTATCGGCAGTGTTTCATCCTCAGCCATCGCCAAAACCCGCCGATGAAAGGCAAGATGGCTTAGTTCGCGGTTAAAATAACGGCATTCCGAATCTGACATGGGGGGTACATCCATTAGTGTTGCGCAGGAACTCTTCCGTATGAATCCTCAAAGCGTTCAATATCATCTTCGCCCAAATAATCACCGACCTGAATCTCAATAATAACCAAAGGAATTTTCCCACGGTTTTCCAGGCGATGCATTTCTCCAATCGGAATATAAGTACTTTGATTTTTTGCCAGTATTTTTACGGACGTACCATAGGTGACGGTCGCCGTGCCTGAAACCACAATCCAATGTTCTGAACGATGTTGGTGTGCTTGGAGACTTAACCTTGCCCCTGAGGCAACAACAATACGTTTCATTTTGTAGCCTGAGCCTGTTTCTTCTTCAAGAACTGTGTAGGATCCCCAAGGACGTTTTACCGTCGTGTGTTCAATATGCTCGCTTGCATCATTTTCTTTTAATCGATCAACAATTTTACGCACATCTTGGCTCTTCCCCCGTGGTGCAACCAGCACTGCATCTGCTGTTTCAACAACAATAACATCACGCATGCCAACCGCTGTAAGCAAGCGCGATCCACTGCGCAACAAACTGTTTTGGCAATCGACAGCCATCACATTTCCTTGCAATGCATTGCCGCGATCATCGTGGCATGAAATTTCATGTACCGCGTCCCAGCTGCCAACATCAGACCAACCAATATCACATGGAATCAAACGAATATCCGTGGTTTTTTCCAATACCCCATAATCAATAGATATATCAGGCATGGCAGAAAACTCTCGTTCAATCACTGCCGCGTAAGGCTCGCCATTTTTCCATGCCGCACGCATTTTTTGAACCACCGCATAGACATCAGGCAAAAATTGTTTGATGCAAGCAAGAATAATAGAGGCTCGCCAAACAAACATACCAGAGTTCCAAAAGTAATCACCACTCGCCAAAAAAGCCGTTGCCGTCTCATTATCTGGCTTTTCTGTAAAGCGAAGAACCGAGCGAATAGCACCATCGTTGCGATCCACTTGAATATAACCAAAACCTGTATCTGCCCTTGATGGTTGAATACCAAATGTAACCAGATGCCCATCGGTGGCTACTTGAATGGCTGTTTGTATCGCCGTATGAAACGCCGCTTGGTTTTTAATCATGTGATCGGCAGGCAAGACCACCATCACAGGATCGCCCTCTTCTTGATCCAGCAACAAAGCCGCAGCAACAGCAATCGCTGGCGCTGTATTTCGGCCTTCTGGCTCTAAAATCGTATGGTAAGACTTTAACTCACTATAAGCCTCGCCATCGGCATGCGATTTTCCGGTCACAACCCATACATCATCATGCTGTAATACTGGAAACAAGCGACGTACTGTCGCATCCAAAAAACTTTTCCCTTCTGACTCCAACGACAAGAATTGCTTGGGCAATTGTTTGCGCGACAACGGCCAGAGCCTGCTACCAGAACCACCCGCTAAGATGATTGCTTTAACGGAAACATTATTTATGGACATACACTTATTCCTTTATAAACAGCAGCGGTACGGTAAAATAAATTGTAAATTATTAGAGCCAGTAAGCATCTCAGTGCTTGATTTTTGCCAGCTTCTTGGCGGCTTCTGCTTTACGACCTTTGCTGTACACTGGTCGATTTTCAACATCGGGCATATTCACAACTTTTTCTAAAAAAGGAATGGCTTTTTTGTACTTGTGTTCTTCTAGCCAATAATCACCCATAAAATAATTGGCATCCATATTATCAGGTGCAATACTCAAACCTTTTTTCAGGTATTCTAAGGCTTGATCATCATCGCCAAAGCCAATCGGCCAGCCTGGCACCATGTAATAAAAGCTTCCCAACGATATATATATAGAACCATCCAAAGCTTGCGGATTAATTTTTTCTGCAAGCAGCAACAAATCTCGGGCTTCTTTCATTAATGACAATGCACCTAAGCCGCCCTTTGCTCCTGCATAGGTTGATTTAATAATAGCCTCCCAAATGAGGGGGGGCGCCTGATTTGGGCTTTTTTTAACCCAATCATGCGCCACTTTTGCAAGTTCTGCAAAGGCCTTTTCTTGATCATCTTCGGCTACCAAGTAATTAATTTTTGCCCATTTATTCATCAACCCCATCACCGTCGTGCTTTCATCGGCATAGGTTGTGGAAGTCAAAAACATTGTCAACGCAAGCATAAAAAAGTAAGATAACGCAGTGTTTTTCATGAATAAATAACCTTAAAAATTCATTTGAATATTGAGTAAAAATGCATTGACATCCAAGCCCTGAAAGCTGATGTTTTTAACAGCAGCATCAGCTTGTGTTGCATAACGCACCCATTCTGCACCAATCAAGGTATTGTAATTCAAATAAAGTTCGGCACCAAAACCAAATGAAAGCGCGGTTGTTGTTTTGTTTTGTTTTCTGCCAGCGACGGAGGTAAAAGATGCATTCATCATGGTAACCCCTGCCAGTGCATAAATATTTGCATTGCCTGCAATATCGTACTTGGGCTTGGCCATAATAGCTGTCAGCCAATTGATTTGGGATGTTTCGCGAGCACTGGTGACACTTTGGCTCGAGGCAAGCCGCGCTTCAATCGCCAGCAAGGGGCCTAATTCGATACCACCAAACAGTTGCGCGCCAAGGCCCGTTTTTTTATTTTTCCCTGGATCCATCTCAAACATACCCAAGCCTACACCGCCATAAGCGCCCTCTGCTTGTGCAACTTGTACCGTACAAAGTGCGGCCATGGATGCTGCCAATGCGTATTTTAACCAATGATTCATGGTTACTCCTCTCTTATTTAGTATTCACAAAGATTTTTTTGCAAAAGGTTTCGCTGTTTTGTTTTGATCTGCCAGTGCACCGTCAACCAGGTTGGGGAAAACCCCATTTAAACGGGCAAAAAATGATTCGGGAAAGCCAATATATACTTCTTTTTTCTCAGCCTCTATGGCGGCAAATATTTTTTCTGCCACATACGCGGGTTCATCCATGTTCATGCCCGTAGCCTCACCCATTTTCATCACGGCATCATTGTTGATGGTGGTTCGCACAGCACGGGGGGCAATATACGAAACACTAACCCCTGTATCACGCAGCTCACGACGCAATGCCTGAGAAAAACCACGCAAGCCAAATTTGCTGGCAGAATAGGTGGTGAACCACGCAAAACCAATACTACCAAACATCGAACCAATGTTTACAATACGCCCACGTTTCCGTTTAATCATTTCAGGCAGTAATGCATGGGTTAAATACATGGGTGCCAATAAATTCACCTGCAAGACTTTTTCCATGTGTGCTGTTTCTTCTTCTTCAAAGCAACAAAAGCTGGAGATGCCTGCTAAATTAATCAAGCAATCGACACCCTCCATGGTATTCCACACCGCTGAAATCGCAATACGACAACCATCAGCCGATGAAACATCAGCCGATACTGCAAAAGAATCATGGCCTAAACGTGCCACCAAGGCGTTCAGTGCCTTAGCATTGCGATCAAGAAGTGCAAGCTTTGCACCAGCATGAACCAATTTTTCAGCGAGAATTTCCCCCATGCCACCGGCTGCGCCCGTTAATAAAATACGTTGACCTGCTAAGCTACCCATCCCTTTCTCCTTGTGCCATTGCGGCCACCAGATCCCCAATACTTCAACGGTTCAATTCCCGTTTTTTGATGCAATCACAGGCAAGGTGCGAAAAATATTACCATACAAATGGTAAAACATTTTTCCTGCATGGGTTATAGCCTGCTTGTCTTTTTTTCGTTTCACCTTGTTCATCAACGCTTGATAAAATGCTACATGGGCAATATCCAACGAGCCATGCGACATCAAATAAGAAAAAGCACTTTCAGGCAAATGAAGGCTGGTACGAATATTTTTTGCAGCATGGGTTGCCAGCGCAATACTGGTGCCTTCTAGCACCAATACCATACCAAAAAAACCTATTGGGTTCACGCGGGCAATGGTATCGTAGGCGTAAGCAATCATTAATTCAGTGGCAGGCGAAGCCACGCCTTTTTGGACACGCTCTTTATTGCCACCGCAGGCAGCAATATCGTTCAAAATCCATGCTTGATGCCCCATTTCTTCTTCGATATATTCACCGAGGGCTACACGCAACCATTCCAATCGCTCTGGCAAAGCAGCACCACAAGCCATCAACAATGGTACAGTATGTTTAACATGGTGATAAGCTTGCTCAAGAAAAGCCATATAACTTTCCAAAGCCAAGTTGCCCGCGACCCCTTCTTTTATAAAGGGAATAGACAACATGGCTTGCCGCTCTTGCTCTGTTTGTTCCAGTAAACAATCGTAAAACAACATGCTTGCTCCTATATCGCGCATTCTATAAGTGGGTGGGTGTAATGATCGTAATCAAAAAATATTATTTTACTATGAATGGAAAGAATGACAGGAACGATTCAAAACTCAATGCCTTGCTGAGCCGTCACGCCTTTGTCTTTAAAGGCATGTTTAACCATGCGCATGTCAGTTACTGTATCAGCCAGCGCAATAATTTCTGATGCCGCATTGCGTCCTGTCAAAACCAGGTGCATCCAAGGTGGCTTTTCTTCGGCAATGAAGGTTGCGACCTCTGAGGCTGTAATCCAACCATAATGAATACAATAATTGATTTCATCAAAGACCAATAAATCATAGTCTCCAGAGCGCAATTTGCGTTGGCATAAACCCCATATTTGACGGCTGGTTTGGATGTCTTGTTCGGGATTTTTGGTGTCCCAAGTAAAACCATCGCCCAAGGCATGCCACTCAATCGTATCAAATTTGGCAGCAGCTTTTTGCTCGCCTGTCAGCCATTTTCCTTTAATAAATTGAATGACACAAACACGCATCCCCCAGCCAGCAGCGCGAAAAACCATGCCAAAAGCAGATGAGGACTTTCCTTTTCCATCGCCTGTATGAACCAGCGTAATACCAGAACGGTTTTGTCTTTTCTTCATGGTTTAATGCCAGTGGTTACAGCGGTTAACTTCCCCGTTGGTTTCAAGCGGGCGGAGCCTTAACGCTAAGCATATAACCTTGGCCTCTCATGGTGTGGATCAACGAAACGGTATGTTTCTTATCTACTTTGGCACGAAGATGACTGACATAAACATCAATCACATTGCTTTCGGGGTCAAAGTTCATATCCCACACATGTTCACCAATTAATGTGCGTGATAGCACTTTATCGGGATTGCGTAACATGTATTCCAACAAAGCATACTCTTTGGTGGTGAGACGAATGGGTATTTCATTGCGCATCACACTGCGACTGATCGGATTTAATTCTAAATCTGCGATGGATAATATTGGTGTTTTGGAATCTGATCGCCGCCGAAGCAAGGCGCGAACACGCGCCAAAAGCTCTTCAAAGGCAAAAGGTTTAACCAAATAATCATCAGCACCCGCATCAAGCCCACGCACACGGTCTTCAACACTGTCCCTCGCGGTTAACATCAACACAGGGGTATTGATGCCATGGTCACGCATATCACGGCATACTGCAACACCATTTTTTTTAGGTAGCATTATATCCAAAATAACCAAATCATAATCGTTAACTTCAGCAAGGAAGCCGCCATCTTCACCATCAGCGGCAGTATCAACAGCATGGCCTTCTTCGCGCAGCCCTTTTTGAATAAAGTGGGCTACGCGCTCTTCGTCTTCAACGACTAATATTTTCATCGCTTAACGGTCGGCTTGCTCAAAATAACGGAAAAATTCTGAGTTCGGCGAAATAACCAGACGTGTTCCTTCGCCAATGGCTGTGCGGTACGCTTTCAAAGAGCGCATAAAGGCATAAAACTCAGGGTCTTTTTTATGGACTTCGGCAAAGATTCGGGCGACCTTTGCATCGGCACGACCCCGAATAACTTCTGCATTGCGGTAAGCATCAGCAATCAATATTTTGGTGGCCTTTTCTGCTTCAGCGCGAATTTCGCGGGCAGCCTCTTCACCTTCGGAACGGTATTCACGGGCTATACGCTGACGCTCGGCCTTCATGCGTGAAAAGACTGCATTGGAGTTTTCTTGTGGTAATTCAGCACGTTTAATGCGTACATCCACCACTTTGATCCCCAAGTCTTTGACCGCTTCATCGGCTCGTTCTCGAATAGATAACATCAACTCTTTGCGCAAATTTTCTTCCAAGCCACCAGAGATGATTTCATGCAATGTGTGTTGGCCTAAAACTTCACGAACTTTACCGCGTACAATATCTTGCATGCGAGAAGCCACCCCTTCTTGGGTGCGAGCAACCTGATAGACCATCAGCGGATCAATAATTTTCCAACGGGTATAATTATCTACCAAGAGGGTTTTTTTATCTTCGGTGATGACTTCGTTCGGCATGGCATCGCTTTCTAATAAACGCTTATCAAACATGGTCACGCTACGCCATGGGAATTTAAAGTGCAGCCCCGCTTCGGTCACCACATCTTTGGGGTTACCAAATTGCAAAATTAATGCCTGCTCCCGTTGGTCTACAACAAACGTCGTGGTACTGGTTAAAAACACCAAAATACCGATAAAAAGTGTTGATTTAATACCCATTATTTCACCTCAACCTTGCCAGCCCGATCCAGTGGCAGGTATGGTAATATATTTTTTGCGACAGCGGCATCAATAATGACTTTATCTGTTTTCTTCAACACTGCCTCCATGGTTTCAATATACAAACGCTTTCGTGTTACTATGGGTGATTCTTTGTAAGCAATCAATAGGCTATTAAAACGATCGGCCTCACCTTTGGCATGGTCAATGGTTTCTTTTTCATAGGCTTCTGCATCTAAAATGCGTTTTTTGGCTTCGCCACGCGCTTTGGGGATGATGTCATTGGCATACGCTTGGGCTTCATTTTTGGCACGCTCTTTATCTTCGCGGGCAGAAGCCACATCTTTAAACTCTTTGATTACCCGCTCTGGCGGTTGCACATCTTGAAGTTTTATGGTTAAAATACTGATGCCCGCTCGGTAATCATCCAATGTTGATTGGATCAATTCTTGGGTCTCAATTTCTGTCTCTGCCTTTTTGTTGGTCATCACATCATCAATGGCCGTACGTCCAATAACTTCACGAATAGCTGCTTCAGCCGCATCCCGCACTGTTTTCACAGCATGCTCACTGTCGATATTAAACAAATAATCTTCAGGAATCTTGATTTTGTATTGGACAACGAAAGAAATCTCAACAATATTTTCATCTTTGGTCAACATCAATGCTTCTTGGCCAATCTTACGTATCCGCCCTTCACCCATATCACGAAAGCCAACTTCCAAACGCTGGACGCTGGTCACCGCGATTTTTTCTACCTTTTCAATCGGGTAAGGGAAATGCCAGTTCATGCCAGGGCCTGTTGTTGCTGTATGTTGGCCAAAACGCAGGACAACCCCCTGTTCATCGGCTGCTATGACATAAAGCCCTGAAAGTGCCCATAATAAAAAACCAATGGCCAGCAGACCCATTGTTGCGCTTTTGCTTATTTCACCGTTACCACCACCAAACATACCACCAAAGCGCTCTTGCAAACGCTTGATCATTTCATCCAAGTCGGGTGGTTGTTGCTTACTACCACCTGCGGAAGGTTTTTTACCACCATTCCCCCATGGGTTGTTGTTCTGCTTGTCGTTATTTTGACTCCAAGGCATAAATCCTCCGTTTTAAAAAATAGTAATCACTGGTTTGTTTTTTAACCACAATAACACCCAGTGATGATGGAATTAAAAAATATTGCGGGAAGTCTAACAATAGAGCCGCTCAATGCACGAAGCTCATTTTATATTTAACTTCTCATGGCATGCGAATGTCAACATTTATTTTAAAGTATGCTGATGTTTTAAATAGGGCAACACGGGCAGTGGAACCAATGATGTAACATCCCCACCCATGCTCGATATTTCGCGGATAAAACGGGAAGAAACAAAGGTATAATCTTCTCTTGCCATAACAAAAACTGTTTCAATGGAGGCATCCAAACGACGGTTCATGGTTGCCAGTTGAAATTCATAGTCAAAGTCTGATGCCGCCCGAAGACCGCGTAAAATAGCCGCTGCTTGCTGCTTGTGTGCCAGATCAACCAACAAACCAGAAAAAGGTATCACATCAATACGCGATTCGTCAATAAATGTCTCTTGTATCATCTTTACCCGTGTTGCCACATCAAACATGGGGCCTTTGGCGGGGTTGTCTGCGACGGCAATAACAATCTTATCAACCAAGACCAAACCCCGTCGAACCACATCAACATGGCCAAAGGTGATAGGGTCAAAAGTCCCTGGGTATACAGCACAACGGATCATAGCATCCTTTTAAAATAATAGGGAAAAGTGAAACACATACTGTTTAACGTAAAAAATGCAGGCTGGTACTTCCATAACGCCGTATCATGCTTAATTTTAGATGGCTTTTTTTCCATGTTATACAAACATCTGAAGCTTCCTCAATCACCAATAAATCACATGATATACGATAGTCTTGCAACCACCCAGGGATTTTTTCAGCTATTCCTTGTCGGTAGGGTGGATCAGCAAAAACCCATGTGAAATGTTGATCAGAAAACTGTTCCAATCCGTTTGGCAGCGGTGCGGCTAGCCATTGCCAAACACTTGAATCCAACGCAAGTTTTTTTGCCATGTTTTGCATGCTATGCCGTGCCTTGGCACTTTGTTCACAAGAAACAACATGGCTTACACCCCGTGATAATGCTTCCACAGCCATGATCCCGCTGCCAGAAAATAAATCAAGCATACGGCTATCATCCAGTGTAGAAGGGAAAAGCGGCGGGATAATATTAAACAATGCCTGGCGAACCTTGGCAGGCGTAGGGCGAAGCCCCGCAAGGGCAGGCACTACCAACGTTCGTCCTTTAAACTTGCCTGCTGTAATGCGCATGCTTGGGTGGTTTTTTTATTTCTTGTTAAGCCATTGCCTTCTTAAAACATTACCACTTGCGTTCAAATGATGCCAGTTGCTTGTCTAAAATTTCTAAGGGGTTATGGGTCACAGCATCAGAAACTGAAACACAATCATAACCAATATCCACAGAAATTGATTGCTCTGTTGCAGGCCAGGTTAATGATACGTTCCAACTGGAGGAAATACTGCTCGCCCAATTCTTGGCATCTTCCAGCGTTGCTTCAGGAAGCAGTGCTGCAAAACGCCCTTGCCCCATATCGGCAATAATATCAAATGATCGACCTTGCTTTTGCAGATTACGCCCTGCTTTGCGAGAGGCCGATTCAGCAAACCATTCGGCATGACCACGCACCAAAGAAACATAATTACCGATACCAAACACGACCAAACTTAATGGACGACCAGACACGCCACTGCGCAACTTTTCACGCTTTAAATTCTCACGGAAAAAATGCTCGGTTGATAAACCCGTGACAGGGTTGTCAAAGAAATAAGCAGCCATGCGGTCTCGGCGTGTTAATGCGGTATTGACACGGGCAAGCAATTGTTGCGGTGTGATTGGTTTGGACAAATAATCATCCACACCAAGCGTCAATCCTTTGATTTGATCATTTAAATCATCAAGCACACTCAGGAAGACAAAAGGGGTAAGGTTAAAATGGCGTTGCTTGCGGACTGCGGCATAAAATCCCCAGCCATCAAGTCTCGGCATGACAATATCTGTTAAGATGAGATCCACATGACGGTGTTCTAATACTTCCAGTGCCGCCACGCCATCTTCGGCCTCAAGCACACGGAAGCCACCTTGTTGTAAAAAATGACTGGTAATATCACGGCTTGAGTTAGAATCATCAGCAATCAAAATGGTTTTCATTTATTTTTCTCCTACGGGGCCAAGTTGTATACGATTCCACGCTTCGGGGGGCAGGTAATCTTTGGCCGCACGTTTGACATCGGCAAGGTTGACGGATTCAATCCGCTTCGTCCAGACTTGTAAATAATTCAGTGGTAAATTATAAAAACCGATCATTCCCATCAGACCGACCCGTTCACGATTGGAATCCATACGTTGGGCAAAACCGCCTGTTAAATTGGCTTTGGTTTTGTTCAGGCGATCTAAATCAATATGACCTGAAGCCAGTTGTTCTAATTGCTCTTGCACAAGGGCAATTGCCTGATCTGCTTGGTCGGCACGGGTTTGTAGGGTGATAACAAAAGGGCCGCGAGCCAACAGCGGCATCACATAAGAATAGACACCATAGACCAGACCACGTTTTTCACGAATTTCCTCCATCAGAACAGAAGCAAAACCGCCACCACCCAACAGGTGGTTCAGTACCAATACGGGGAAAAAATCAACATCAGAACGGGCTATACCCAAACGCGAAAACTGTACCAGCATTTGACTGGTAGACATGGCAACTTTTTTTTCTACCACGGGTTGTGGTTTCGGTACTGCGATGGCATCAACGGCAACGCGTGGTTTGCCCTGCCACATTTTTAGGCGTGCCTCCAGCATGGGCATCAACGTAGCCAAGGTAATATCCCCACTGACGGCAAATGTCACGCCT
>JAUZQQ010000107.1 GCA_030950905.1 Mariprofundaceae bacterium | reverse complement strand
ACCCAACTGCATGCAGAAGAAGAACAACTTGGGATGCATCAAGTTCAATTGATCTTAAAAAAACTTCGTGCTTCTATGGCCAGCATGAAAGACTTTGATGAATTAGAAACTGCGGGCATGTCTAAAAAAGATGTCGATCGTATGCGCCGAGCGATGTCTCAAAAGGTTAAAAAACTGACCAGCGAAGCTATTGATTTGATTCGTGCTTTGTGAGTTGAATCACTGTATTTAATGACTGCCATCCAATTGCTGACCTCGGTATTGCAGGGCTTCGGCAATATGGCTTTTTTGTACAAGTACTTGCTGCAAGTCGGCAATGGTTAGGGCTACTTTTAATAAACGGTGATAACTGCGCGCCGACAAATCAAAATGTTGCAGTGCTTGTTGTAACAATTTCAAACCAGCGGCATCAGGGGTTCCATGTTTTTCAAGCAGCGAAGGTGTGAGGGCGGCATTGCATACCCCTTGGCGTTCCAGTTGTCGCGCCCTACAAGCTTTAACCCGCAGGGCAATACTGGCAGATGACTCGCCTGCTTCCATATTTAATAAGGCACTTTGCTCTACGGGTGGCATGTCAATACGGAGATCAAAGCGATCCAGCAACGGGCCCGAAATACGAGATTGGTAACGACGAACCTGCACATCAGAACAGCGACAGCAGCGGGTTGGATGCCCCAAATAACCACATGGGCAAGGGTTCATGGCCGCAATTAACTGAAAGCGAGCGGGGAATGTCAGGGTATCGGCAGCGCGGGCGATACATACCTCGCCTGTTTCAAGGGGCTGTCGCAAGACCTCCAATACTTGTCGTTTGTATTCAGGCAATTCATCAAGAAAAAGCACGCCGCAATGCGCCTTGCTGACTTCACCTGGGCGGGGAATGCTACCACCGCCAATAAGTGCAACATCTGAAGCCGAATGATGGGGCGCACGAAAGGGTGGTGTATGGAGCAAAGGCGAACGTGGCTCTGCTGCAACACTGTAAATACGTGCAACATCAAGTCTATCACGCTTGCTTAAAACAGGGAGTATACTGGGCATTCGCGCCGCAAGCATGCTCTTGCCAACCCCAGGTGAACCACTCATGAGCAAATGATGGGCACCAGCGGCGGCAATTTCCATAGCCCGACGGGCATTGGCTTGACCGCGCACATCCATCATGTCTGGGCCTGTTGTTGCTAATTGTGGCAAAGATTGAACACAGTGGGGCTGCATCAAGTTGCTGGCTGCCAAGTGCTGATGAACATCGAGCAGCGATGCTGCTGAAAATACGTTAATATCTTCCACTTGTGCGGCTTCATCGGCATTCTCAGATGGGACAATAACAGCAGAAAATCCTTCGCGCTGGGCAAACTGAACCAAGGGTAAGATACCACGCACGCGATTAAGACGACCGTCCAAGGCCATCTCACCGAGTAAAAATGGAAGTGATTTATCTTCTACTTTAAGCTGATTGGAGGCCAGTAAAATACCAATCGCCACAGGCAAATCAAAATATGCACCGTCTTTGCGTATATCCGCAGGGGCAAGGTTTACCGTAATATAATTCAGGGGGAAATCAAAACCAGAGTTTAGCAATGCCGCTCGCACCCGATCGCGAGATTCGCGCACCGCAGCATCAGGCAGCCCCACCATACTCCAGCCTGGCAGACCACGCGATAGATCCACCTCCAAGGCTACCACTTCAGCATCAAGCCCACGTAAAGCAGCAGAAACAAGGCGTGCAACGGGCATCAGCGAGCCGTATTTTCGCGTTCTTTTACTTGTGCTTCCAGTGTAGTAATGCGGGCTTCTAATGCATCGAGTTGACCGCGAGCCTTGCTTAGCATGGCCTCTTGTACCGCCATACGCTCTTGGGTAACGACATCAAAATGCCCCAAGGCACTTTCAACAATGGCGCGCACTTGTGCATCAGCCTCGTGTTTGATGCCGCCCAGCATACGAATACCACGGGTTATTTTTTCAGCAATATCATCCAATTTTTGATTGCTTGCCATTATTCCGCTCCTTCCTGTATATACAACTGTAAAAATCGACGTTTTCCTAACTTGATCAAAAACGATTTCCCTGCATTTAAGCGTATATCTTTATCGTGTACCCGTTCACCATCCAGCGATAAGGCCCCTTGTTTGATCAAACGCATCGCTTCACCATTGCTTTTAGTCAATGTTGATTGCGTCAAAGCATGGACAATCCATAGCCCATCTTTGCCAGCAGACAATGATTGTTTAGGAATATCGTCAGGCAGTTCTTTGCGGGCAAATTGTTTTTCAAAATTTATTCGCGCTGTTTCTCCCGCACCTTCACCATGAAAACGGGTGACCAACAGCGTACCCAATCGTTTTTTTGCCTCCATGGGGTGCATGGTAGCAATGCTATCTAAGTTTATATCGCTAAGTAATGCATAATACTCTACCATTAAAGCATCAGAAATACTCATGATTTTTCCAAATTGTTCGTTGGCAGGCTCATCAATACTGATGCAGTTAGCCAGTGATTTGGACATTTTTTGTGTGCCGTCAAGTCCAACCAAAAGCGGCATGGTGAGAATGACTTGTGGTAATTGGTCGTGTGCGTTTTGTAACTGTCTGCCCATGAGCAAATTAAACTTTTGATCATTACCACCCAATTCTATATCGGCTTGTAATGCCACAGAGTCATAGCCCTGCACCAAGGGGTAAAGAAACTCATGGATAGCAATCGCCTGCCCACTGCGATAACGTTTTTCAAAGTCATCACGCTCCAACATACGCGCAACGGTTGCTTTGCCTGCCAATCGAATCATATCGGCGGCACTCATTTTGCTTAACCATTCAGAGTTGAACAAGACTTGGGTTCGTCTTTCATCCAATATTTTGAATACTTGCGTGGTA
>JAUZQQ010000106.1 GCA_030950905.1 Mariprofundaceae bacterium | reverse complement strand
ACCCGCACATTGATCATAAAAGGAAAAAACAGCAATGGCAAGCCAGCAAGTAGCCAAGGCCTCGTTAAAAAGATGCGCCAAGATGGCATAAAGACTCCATAGGTACGGGGATTAATAACGCTTGGAATAACTTGACGACTTTACACAGTGCCCTGCGTATCAAACCAGTCATCGTTTATTGACAGGCTAGAATTTTGGCATTATTGTGTACGGGACTACAGTACGTTAAACAGGTGCTAAAAATGAACAGTATTAGTGTAAATAAATTTAGAGAAAACTTAAAAAGTTTTATAGAACAGGTGGTTACAGAGCATATACCGCTTAAAGTTACGCGCAGAAGTGGCGATGATTTTGTTGTCTTAAGTGCAGATGACTGGGCACGTGAGCAAGAAACATTGTATGTTTTACAAAACAATGATTTAATGAAGCAAATAGCCGACTCCGCTGCCTCAAACGCAAAAAATAAGGGGTATCTGCTTACTGCTGGAGAGCTGGATGAAATCACTGGTATTTGAGGGTAACACTTGGGCTGCATATGAAGAACTTAGGCTAAAAGACAAAAAGCTACACAAGGTGCTTTGTCGTTTATTAAAAGAGATGCTCCGTAACGACCCAGGTGCTGGTACTGGAAAACCTGAACCATTAAAGCATAACCTCGCTGGTTTGTGGTCTCGCCGCATAAGTCAGAAAGACCGTATTGTTTACAAATACGACAAAGACTATATTTATATCTTTGCTATTGGTGGACATTATGATCAATTTTAATTTTCCCTAACGGATCTACTTAATCCCAACATCTAAAACTTTTTCAATACCCAAACAGGCGGGTTGAGCCGTTTATAATTGGCAGGCAAGCGTTTGGAAAAATCACCATCGCCATCTTCGTCATACAAATAATAGGCTGGCGTATCTCCGGCTGGTTGAACTTTCACCATATACACCCGCCCATGCATAGAATATTCACTCACTTTGGCTTGATCTGTTTTGCGAACGTAGGATCGTATTTGCACATCTTTTCCGATGTTGTCAGGAACCAGTTCTTTTTTAAGATCAACATCCTCAGCCATCGGTGCGGCTTGCTCGGGTGTGCTTTTTTCAGTCAAAACCTTGCTTGAGTTATGCACAGGCGGCAGCGTGACTGTTTCTTCGCTCTCGGCCATAAAAGGTAGGGCAAGTGAGAAAACCACGGAACACAATGCAACAAACCAACGAATATTTTGCATAATAACCTCCACTTAAAGTTTGTTGACCATGGTTTTTCACACTGAGAAAATGAAACGTCAACAAATGCCTAGGCTAGAAAAGTCTATTATAATAGCAATCATTGGGTGAACGATCAGATCATTGGCGATGGGTTATGATTATTATGTGTCCGTTACTTTTTTAATCGTGTGACCGCCAAACCCAGCGCGCATAGCATTGACGATTTTCCCTGCAAAGGCATCCTGCTCGCGACTACGAAAGCGCATTTGCAAAGCCAAGGTTAATACAGGGGTGGGAATGCCAAGATCAATGGATTCATTTACCGTCCAGCGACCTTCGCCAGAATCATCCATCCAATCCGACAATGCTGTAAGTTCATTGTCTTGTTCCAAGGCATCGCCCGTAAGGTCTAGCAGCCATGAACTAACCACCGAACCATGTTGCCAAACACGAGAGATTTGATGCATATCCAAATCAAATTCTTCTTTTGCTTTCATCAACTCAAAACCTTCAGCAAAAGCCTGCATCATCCCGTATTCAATGCCGTTATGCACCATTTTGACAAAATGACCGGCACCAACAGGCCCCATGTGTCCCCAGCCTTGACCATCGTTGGAAGCCAATGTGCTTAATGCGGGGGCAATCAAAGCAATGGCGGCATCTTCGCCACCAATCATCAATGAGTAACCATTTTTGAGTCCCCACACACCACCTGAAGTCCCGCAATCAGCAAAATAAATATCTTTTTCAGCCAGAGCAAGACCACGCTTCTGACCTTCTTTGTAATTGGAGTTACCACCATCAATAATCAAATCACCCGCAGTCATGCCTGCTTTAAGCAAGCCCGTGATTGTCACATCTACAAACTGATGGGGAACCATCACCCAAACAACACGCGGTTGTGGCAGTTGGGCAATCATATCCACAAGGTCTACCGCCGCTTCAACGCGGGGAAATTCTTCGGCCAATGCTGCACCTGCTGTTGCATCGAGGTCGTAGGCAACAATATCGTGCGCTACGGCCAAGCGTTTTACCATATTGCCGCCCATGCGACCCAATCCTACCATGGCTAGTTTCATGTTTCATTTCCTTCTGTTTCAGGGTCGTTCATCCAATACTGTGCATTTAAGATGATATTATAACGTTCTTTGGCTATTTTCATAATACGCGCCGCAAATAAGGGGCGATCCATTAATACTTTTCGGAAATCGCGTTTTTCCATCTTGTACAAGGTACAATATGTTAATGCCCGCACCGTTGCCGTACGTTTTTTGGTCATCAACAAACTAAGTTCACCAAATACATTGCCTTCTTTTAACGTGCGAATGGGTATGTTGTTGGCATTGATGATTTCAAGGCTACCCAGTGCAACAATAAATAAAGCATGACCTTCACTGCCTTGCGCGACAATAATATCACCCGCATTAAAAACCATCGGTTTCAACATCATGGAAAAGGCATAAAGCAAGGTCTCGCCACACCCCTCAAATATAGGTACCCGATCCAGTGCTTGTTTGGGGGTGCGGGCAATCCATTGGCGATGCTCAGGTGACAACAATTCAAAGGCTTTTTTAGGTCCCCAAGAACCAAAAGGATAATTAGGGAAGTCTGTGTTTTTTTTGTTTTTCCAAACATCCAATACAGGCTGTACAATACGCCAAGCGGTTTCCACCAAATCTGAGCGTGAGAATAAAGAAGCATCGCCACGCATGCAATCGTAGAGCATTGTTTCATAGCCCGTACCAGGTTGGCGAATAAAAGCTTCATCGTATTCAAAATGCATGTTCACCTTGCGCATATGCATGGAAGGCCCTGGACGTTTGGCTAAAAAACGCAGCTCAATTCCTTCTTTTGGCTGAATACGGAAAATCAATTGATTGGCTTCAAGCTGCGCTGCCGCCGGTGTACCTTGAAAGGTGAACGCTGGTGCTTTGCGGAATTGAATGATAATTTCGGTTGAGCGCGTACTTAATGCTTTGCCAGAACGAAGAAACACAGGCACGCCATGCCATCGCCAATTATCAATACGCAGCTTTAATGCAGCATAGGTTTCGGTATTAGAATCTTCTGCCACCATGGGTTCTTCTCGGTATGCTTTGGCGATTGAACCATCCAAATTGATGCCTTCGCCATATTGCCCACGCACTGCATTGTCTTCCACATCTTCTGCTTTTAAAATACGCACAGCACTAAGCAACTTGTATTTTTCATTGCGAATCGCCTCGGCATCAAAAGAGGTTGGTGGCTCCATGCACAAATAGGCCATGACTTGAAACAAATGATTTTGAATCATATCACGCAATACACCAGCACGATCATAGTAACCACCACGCCATTCCACGCCCACTTGTTCGGTTGCTGTGATTTGAATATGGTCAATATGGGTGCGGTTCCACAATGGTTCAAACATGCCGTTGGCAAAACGAAAGGCGATAAGGTTTTGCACCGCCTCTTTCCCCAAATAATGATCAATACGGTAGACTTGTTGCTCATGCCAATAAGCCAAAATTTGCTGGTTTAATAATTTGGCTGAGTCAAGATCACTACCAAAAGGCTTTTCGACAATAATCCGCCGCCAGCCTGGGCCTTCTTTGTTTAATCCAATCGTTTGAAGCCCTTCAGAAATCATGCCAAAAATTGAAGGCGGTGTTGCCATATAAAACAACACATTACCTTCAGTATTGTAACGACCATTCAGTGCTTGCAAAAACTTTTCTAATTGTTGAAACGTACTTTTTTCATCAAAACGCCCTTTTTGATAATGAATGCGCTCACAAAACTTTGCCCAACTGCCCGTATCAATATTATCCCTGCGAGAGAATGTATGAATATCTTCACTCATTTTTTGGCGAAAAGTTTCCGATGTAAAGCTATCCATAGCGACACCAAGAATAGCAAAATCATCCGCAAGCAAGCCATCGTTGTACAAATTAAACAGCGATGGAATAAGCAAACGTTTGGTTAAATCACCCGATGCACCAAAAACAACCATCACACACGGCCCAGGGCGGTCACTTTGAAAGTTTAACGTGTCGATAAAATTTCCAGCAGCAGAGAAGCCCGTATCGGGCGGGGTGATTTTAGGCACAGGCGTTTTCCTAGAAGTCGTAGCAACGTTCAAAAATAATCGGCATACACTCTGCTAAAATGATGACTTATCAAATTGATTTACCACCTGCCAATAAAAAAGCAAAAAACAGTGAAGGTAGCAGAAGTGACTTTATTCCAAGCGCAATAATCCATTCATCACCATATCAGTATAGCTTACGATGCCTATGACCTTGCGCCCATCATCAGAAACAACGGGCGCACGACTTAAACCGACTTGTGAAAACAATCGGCTGGCGTGGCGAATGTCCATGTCTGGATGTACGGTTATAGCTGGCTTGGTCATGATCTCATAAATAGATATGCGATCAGGCGAACGGTTTTTAGCCAGTACATATTTGGCAATGTCTGGGAGTACAACAATACCGTATTCATCGCCCGCATCGTGTTTGTCAACAATGAGGCATTTTGTTTCAACATGTTGCATGGTTTGCAAAGCCTCGCGCACGGTGGCCTTGCTGCATACCAGATCAAATTTTGTTTTCATAACATCGCGAACTGTGATGCGCATTGGTGGTTTTATGTTGTTTTCCTTGCTCATAACTCTCCCTCAACTTCTTCCATTAATGTGTTGATTTGTGACCTTAAACCGATGGTATCTTCAACATCCAACTGGAAGGCAACACCGCTTCCAGGGTTGGCCTCAAAATCAGCTTCTTCGGCAATGCGTTCTAAAATTCGACGACTTAAATGTTCTTCTACCAAAAACATCAGCATATCGCGCTGGCTTTCTAGGGTTAAGCCAAAAAAAGTTTTTTTGGGGGTTAAACCCTCACCTCGGGCATCGCCAATCACGGTGGCACCTGTTGCCCCTGCTTCTCTGGCTGCCACCATCAGTTGATTAGTTTTATCTTTGTCAACCAAGGCAATTAATAATTTAAAGTGCATTGTTCTCTCCATTTGATCGGTTTCGCCATTGGCTTATCTGGGCATAAGAAAGGACACTTATAATCGGAAAAACACAAGCAAAGGCAATCAAGCCAAAACCATCAATCACAGGGTCTCGCCCTGGAATCGTAGAGGCCAAACCCAAACCCAATGCCGCCAACAGTGGCACGGTGACCGTAGAGGTGGTCACACCACCTGAATCGTAAGCAAGTGGAATCATGGTTTTAGGTGCGCGCAATGTTTGCAATAACACACAGGTATAAGCAATGAGAATATACAACCACAAATCACCACCGCTAACAATACGGTAACAACCGATACTAACGCCAACTGCAACACCGAGTGCAACAGCGAGTCGTAAGCCCAGTGCAGAAATAGCGTTGCCTGAAATTTGTTCCGCTTTCATCGCCACGGCAATCAATGCAGGTTCCGCCAAGGTGGTCGCTATGCCAATGGAAAAGGCAAAGGCATAAACCCAAGCGTAATCCCATGGGTTTACTGTTGTTGGAATATTTGCAACACTTCCAAACAAAAAAACAGGATCCGTTAATTGCCGTGCCATTAAATCACCAAGAGGGAAAACCGCTTGCTCCAAGCCCATTAAAAACAAAACTAGGCCTAATAAAACATAGAAAAATCCACGGATTACTTGCCACACCTTGGGAATAGGCTGGCGCAATACCAGCAACTGAAATACCAGCAATATGGTGATAATAGGAAGCACATCGGCTATGGTTGAAACAAGCGTGTGCCAGAACATCAGCATTCAACCACCCCCCAATTGCACGATGCCAAAGACCATGACGAAAATAATGGGCAGCAATGAAGCAAAAGCAATCAAGCCGAATCCATCCAACACAGGGTTTCGCCCACGAATAGATGAAGCCAAGCCAACCCCCAAAGCAGTAACCAATGGCACGGTAATGGTTGAGGTGGTTACACCGCCAGCATCATAGGCAATGCCAATAATTTCAGGTGGTGCAAGCATGGTCATCGCCATGACCAACAAATAACCACCAAGAATGCAAACATGCAAAGGCCAGCCAAACAATATCCGCAATACACCAAGCACAATGGCTGTGCCAACCGATAAAGCTACGGTGTAACGAAGGGCATCAGCGTAGGCTTGCATGGCATCTTGGGTGTTAGCAATAAGATTGCCCGCCGCTGCAATATCAGCTGCTTTGGCAGCAACGGCAATAAGCGGTGGTTCGGCGATGGTTGTACCAAAACCCAATAAAAATGAAAAAAGCAACAGCCAAAAAATATTCCCTTTTTTGGCAAAAGCATGCGCCATACTCTCACCCAGTGGAAAGAGGCCAATCTCTAAGCCCCGCACAAACAGTGCCAACCCGAGCAGCACAAACAATAAGCCCAATAACATATCGCCCAAATTTGGGATTGGTTTTTGAAAGACTATTTCTTGAAAAAATAAAATAACCAGAATAATGGGGGTAAGATCGCGTACTGCCCCGAACAGTGGACGCAAGTTGCGCACAGTACGCTGGATGATTGGAGGAATATTCATTGTTGATTTCGAGAAGACCGAAAATCAGTACTTTGATGCAGGCGACGAATGCGAACAATATCGGCAAACATGATCAATGGATCAATCAAGATGCGCACCTTAGAGCTGGGTTCATTGACCCAATGTACAGGAATTTCGCAAATAGAAAAGCCCAAACGTTGCGCCAAAAAAAGAAGTTCAACATCAAAGCTAAATCCATTTAATTTTGCCCGAGTAAAAATCGCATCGGCAGCATCTGCTGAAAAAGCCTTGAACCCACATTGGGTATCTTGAAATGTTAAATCAACACAAGCATGCATCAGTCGATTAAAGCCCATGCCCATGTGTTCTCTTAGCCAAGATTGATGGCGCGATATGTCCGAGTCTCGGTGTTGTCGCGAGGCAATCACCACATCAGCGCCTTTGTTGATGGCAGTAAAGACTTTTTCAACTTCCTTGATATGCGTTGAATGATCAGCATCCATAAACAAACGAATCAAACCATGTGCATGCAGCATACCGCGTCGTACAGCACCACCTTTGCCGATATTTTCATGGGCTGGCAACAATGTAATACGTGGCCGATCAGCCAGCAAGGAAGTGACGCGGTCTCGTGTACCATCGTTGCTGCCATCATCGACCACGATGATTTCAAAATCCTTGGTGATGTGCTGACTAAGCCAGTCATAGGCAACACACAAGGTATTGGGTAAGCGTTCGGCTTCATTGTAAGCAGGAATAACGACAGAGAGCTGTAACATTATGGATGATGGCGCATTGTATAAAAAAGCATGGGGCATGCTAAAAGCTACGCTTGTAACGGCAACCTTTGGTGAATTAGAGCCTGCTCCCTACCCTTTACGTTGCTGCCCCATTACGGCATGAAGAGAACAGGAAAGAAGCCTGCCTCTATTATATTACCACCATTTTTTTACAATCTTTCCCATTCGATAACCAGTGCCATAGCGAGGGCAGGTAGCTCAAAAGGGGCGGGGGGGGATGCGATTGGTTTCTCTAGCTTCTACAGGTGATGTTTGATGAATGAATGAACGAGCTGTCGCAGTCCATGGTTATATCTCGGATCGCCCATAGGTCGGGGGCCAGTTCGCGCTATAGTGTATATAGGGGTCGGGAAGTGTTACCTCCCCGCCCTCCGAACCGTACGTGCAGTTCTCCCGCATACGGCTCTCCAGTCGGTTGTTTCCTCATCGGGACTCGCTCGCTCTGACATGAG
>JAUZQQ010000105.1 GCA_030950905.1 Mariprofundaceae bacterium | reverse complement strand
CTTTTAAATCATGATTATTACCATAATCTTTACCTAAATTGTAAGGCGGGTCAGCTACAATTAAATCCACAGAACAAGAAGAAATATTTTTTAATTCTGCAATAGCATCTCCACATATAATTTTTGTATTATTCATCATTTTATCCATCTGTTTTGAACTGCGTAATCATACCATTGTTGAAACCCTTTTTTTGAGTTTAAAAATTTTTTGTCCAACAAATTGCAAAACTCAGCAGTTGTTCGTTTTTGGTGTGAAACATAATGAATATCCCTTATTTGGATTTGTCCTGTACCTAATGCAGGATTATAACTAATATCAGAATCAGAAATATATTTCAAATCATACGAATTAAAATCTACTATTTCCATAACACCCATCATCATTTTTGTCTTTACATCTTTAGTGCTAAAAACTTTGTGTTTAATTGACAGAATAATAAAAATATAATCAGGATCCTCAATATAAGCAGACCTAATTCTTGCAAATGATGTAATATTTGGAGATTTACCACTATTTGCAATATCATTTGATGTAGCTTTTACATCTATATTCCCAGTAACAACACTTGACCTTTTTCTTGTTTTTTTAAATTGCAAAATAACATCTGCCATATTGAGGCGTTCTCCAGCCTCAACATTTACGAGATTATAAGTATTATTTTCATCCTCCAAGGCTTCACTAAAAATTTCAAAAGCCCATGCTTCAACAAATGGTCCTGCAATTTTATTTACATTCTCCATCGGAATGCCCAACTTAAGGTTTGTATTGATGATTATTTTGTTTCTTTCATTATCCATCGCATCTTTCATCATTGAATCAATAGATTGTGTTATAAACTCTGAACATTGACAATAATCATCTGTTTCTTTTGGAATTTTCAAGTCTAAATTTTCATATTTCATTTAACTTCCTTTATTCTACTTTATGTATAACGAGAACCATAACCCGTAATGGTTTCTAAGGTTCGCATAGGATGATGGCGTATGCTTAATACATCCATGGCTTGCCTGCATTGTTGTTGGTAACGCGGGTAATCATCAATCACTTGCATGATTGCTTGCATCCATATTTGAACATCCAAAGCCTCACAAACTTTACCCGCACCAAATTCATTCAATACATCCGCAGGCCATGTGTTTGTAGCCGCAATACAAGGGCAACCACGGGTTAAAGCATCCAGTGTGATGCCACTGATTTTTGCAGCATAGTCTTCGCTACGGTAAGGCTGTAAACATAACCCGCCTGTGAATTGATCCAAATAATCACCGCTAGAAAATGCTTGCTGGGGCATGTTAAGGTAAGCATAACCAATATTTCGTAATGATTGAATTAACTCTGCGATGGCTACTGAATAGTGGCCATGGTGATTAGGCCCCGCCTGAATCATGATCGGAATGGTCATTTGTTGTTCATGCATATAACGCACCAATGTAAGCAAAAAGGGGAAATTTTTATCCAGCCGCGCCTCACCTGGGAAAATAATATGTTGAAACGATGCGATTTTAAATGGATGCAAGGGTGGGGCAAAGGGACAAGGCTGTAGTAGCGCATGGTTAAACCCTGAGTCACGGACAATACGTTGCAAAGCAGGGTGGGTACACAGTATATTGGCTTCGGGAATACGCTGTGTCAAAAGGCGCAAACGCGCTTCCCGCGCGCCATCCATACGCAGTTGATGAAAATAAAACCACGCATCACCCTTTTGGCGCAGCTTACGTGATAAAAAACTATAAATAGCCAATTCCGAACGGCCTGCGGTGGGCAACAATACACCATCCCCTTTGGTCAACAAATCACGCAGCAGCCACCACAATTGCAGCCGCCGTATGCGTCGATAAAAATAGCGATGAATGTTGGCACCACTCTCATGCATCGTATGAGCATCAAAATGATGACCAGTCCATACATGGACATGATGATCTGACAATCCTTCACGCGCAGCCATCGCCAATGCATGAACAACGGTAAAGCAATGCCCCGCCGTATTGTTGAGCGTAGGTTCAATAATATGGAGGGTTTTCACGCGATTTTACGTAACGCTAGCAACATATCATGCCCACCCCCTTGCTATGAATATAAGCCGCGTTAAAACCATAACGGCGTGCCAGCTCTCGCATGCTGTTGGGGTTAAAAAAACGTATGATTGCATTATTCATGTATTTTCTCCAAACACAGTGACCATACGCGGTTGGCTTCTATTTTTTCTAAACACGCGCTTCGTCCCGTTTTATTACAGCCTTCTTGTTGGCAAGGCACGCAAGCCATACGAGCCTGCACCAAGACGATATTACCTTGTTGTTGTACGCCAGTTGGCGTGGCTGCTTGCCACGGGCAATCCCCTTGGTGCATGGCAGGCCAAGGCCCCCATAACCGTGGGTCTGTAGGGCCAAACAATGCAAGTACAGGGCAACCCGTTGCTGCTGCAAGGTGGGTGTTTGCCGTATCAACACCAATATAAGCCGAGGATTTTCCGCTTAACGCTGCCAACTGCCGCCAACTCAATAGCCCACAGCACAAATGAATGTGGTTATTGCATGATGAATCATCAATCTTTTCAAAATATTCTCTGGCTTTGTCTTCATCAGAGCTAGCCCCTGTCACCACGACATCAAAACCATACGCTAAAATCATCTGCACCAGCACCTGCCAGCAATGATCAGGCCAATACTTGTACTCGACACGGGAAAAGGGATGAATATGGATGTATTTTTTGCCTACAACACCCGCTGCTATCAAGCTGCTTTTTTCATCGGCTTCTTGCCATGATATACCAGCATTCCAACAAGGGGACAGTCCAGCTAACTTTATTAAACCTTGTATATACTGCATCGTATGGGTGTGGGGAGAAAGCGGTTGCCATGCTGTAACCAGCTTACGTTTCCATGCGTCAGAAAATCGCTCAGGGGTTAAAGTGCTATAAACTTTTTTAGCAGCGAGTCGTGCGATAGCTGTAAGTCGGTCTGTACCACTGACGGCAAAAGCAAGCTCAAATTGTTGCCATAACGCATAGGTTAAACGGGCCGTATTATCATGGGTCAAAACATGCACTTGATCTGAAAAACTCTGCCCTTCTAAAATCGATTCAGAGCCATCATGCACCAACCATTCTACACGGTAGCCATCTTTTTTTAATGCCTTAGCCAGCGGAGAGGCAAACAAGGTATCACCCAAATAACGGTAAGGAACAATCAATGCTTTTTTCACCGCTGTTGCAAGTACCATATTGCCACAAACACAGCAATACCTGCCAGCATGGCAAGGCTGTTTTTATGCTCGCGATGCTGCAATAAAAGGTGGCATTGGTAATGGCCTTGCGATGGGTAATTTGTCCAACGCGGTAAAAACAAGGGAACAACGCTTGCCCAGCGTTCAAATTCTTCACCAAACAAGCGATGCATATAAGCCGCTTCATTACGCAACGCTGGTCGATAAATAATGGTAAAAGCAAGCAAGCCAAAAACTGCTGCCCATGGGTTGTTGGCCATTAAACAAAAGCCAAGAAAAATAATACTGTTGAAAAAATACAATGGGTTACGGGTAAATCGGTAAGGCCCTGCTGTTGCCAAGCACGCATTTTTTTCAATATAGCCAGATGCCCAAGCACGACCAGCCTCCCCTAAAATAACAATAATGCCACCCAAACATAGGCTGTTGCTGCTGGGGTGAGCGAGCAACAACAACAACAACATGACAGGGGCTGTTGCCCAAATTCGATGGCCAAAACACCATGCTTCTAATTGATCATACCATTGAGGCATTCACATCTCCCATTGCTAAATAAAAATAACGCCATCGTTTATACCAAGTATATGTATCAACGATTGGACAATTTTAGCGCAAGACTAAGGGAATCATAAGTGAAGTGAAGGTGCGGTTAGCCAAAAATTGAAAATTTGGCAATGGGGTTAAAAAGGAAACGCATAAAGCAATAAGGAATTGGGCATACATAATTAGCCTTAAACTACCAGCATAGGCGCGACACATTCACAAGTTTGTCGCGCCTACATTTTAATTACTCTAAAAAGGCAAGCCGTTATTTTGCAACACGAAGCTCAACGCGGCGATTTTTTGCACGTCCTTCTTCGGTGTTGTTATCAGCAACGGGCATGGTTTCTCCATAACCTCTGGCATGCATACGCCCTGCATCAATGCCATGTCTTGTTAAATAGTCCATCACACTGTTGGCGCGTTTGTTTGATAATTTCATATTGTATGCATCACGACCACGGCTATCCGTATGTGCTGCAACTTCAACATGAATGCTCGGGTTCTGTTTTAACGTGGCGACAGCGCCATTCAATACAGATTGAGAGCTGGCCATCAAAACTGCACTGTTGGTTTCAAAAAACACGCCACTAAGACGAATTAATTTTGGTATCACCCTAGGGGCTGGTTTTACCATCACGGGTTTCATTACAGGTTTAGCTTTGGCTACAGGTTTTGGTTTGTTGCACGTTGACTCTGTTTTTTCGTATGCTTTTTTAGCATAGCTTACAGCAGCAGCAGCAAGTTCTGAATTTTCATCAGGGTGGTAATGTTTTTCATCATACTCATGCGCTGCATGATGCAGTCTTGCAACGGCCTTTGCCTGTAACTCTGGGGTACATTGCTCAGCCCCCGCTTGACGGGCTTTTTCAATCCACATACGGGCATTGTCAAGTTCGCTGATCTGTGTGTCAGGGCCTGATGCCACACAGGCAGAAAATACCGTAGCACTGACGGCGAGTAAAAAAATACGTTTCATTTGGCTGCTCCAGATTTTGCAGCGGCTTGCTCTGCTTGGCCAATAAAATATTTGGCAACAGCAATATCATGCTGTGATTTTTCTTCTTCTGCGATGTCGGCAAATTGAATGGCCAAGAATGCATAATAATCATGATGGCCAGCCACCTGTTGACTGACCGCAGCGGCACGGTCTTCAACGCTATCAAAAAGCACCCCTGCCACGGCTGGTGTTGCCAAGCAACACAGTGCTGTCAATAAAAACAAACGTTTCATAAATCAACCTCCCTTACTACATCTTTGGGTTCTGCTAAACAAGCAGCACAGATGGTAGAACGGCCAATCATAAATCATTCAATCATTCAAGCAACAGGAAAAAAGTCACGTTGAAAAAATCATGGGTCTAACGGTAGGGTAATTCGCCTACAATCTTGACTTTGACCAAGGCAAACGCAACAATCAGCAGCATGCAATGTTTTAATTGTGGTACATGGTACAAAGACACACAGGCTTTTTGTTTGCTCTGTGGCAACATCCTCAGCAAAGATGGGGCTCCCCCAAAATTAGGGAACTACCGCCTTCTTGAACGCATCGGTGAAGGCGGCTCTGGAATGGTTTTTCGTGCCATGGATGAAAAACATGGTACTGAAGTTGCGATCAAAGTATTACACCGTCATCTTGTTGGTAACGTCCAACAAATGGAGCGTTTTCGTTTAGAAGCTGCTGCGCAATCCAAATTAAAACACCCCAGTGTTCTTTCATTGTTGGATGTCTATGAACAAAATGGCATCATGGCATTGGTCACGGAGTTGTTGCTAGGATGTACATTAAAGCTGTATATTAACCACCATGGCATTCCCCGTATTGGTTGCATTATCACCATCGGAACGGCTATTTTAGCAGGTCTTTGCAAGGCACACGAAATTGGCATGGTGCATCGTGATTTAAAGTTATCCAATATTTTCATCACCGATGGTGGAACCCTTAAGTTGATGGACTTTGGTCTGGCCAAGCTGCATAAAGAAAGCGACCATGCAAATGGTAGCAATGGCCTGATTGGAAGCTATTATTACATGGCACCTGAACAAGTGGTGGGCGAAGAGACGAGCCCCAAAACAGACTTGTATGCACTCGGCGTAATACTGTACCGCATTGCCACGGGACACTTCCCTTTTACGGCCGCTGGCGGCGGTGAATTTGAAGTGTTGCAAAAACAGCTTTCTTTATCGCCCGTTCACCCAGCAGAAATCAACCCAAACATTCACCCAGAACTGGCAACGCTCATTTGTACGTTGCTTGAGAAAAAGCCCGAAGAGCGTCCACAAAATTGTCAGGTTGTGCAACAACAATTACAAGCGATTGCGCCAGAGGAACCTTTATCATTAATCGGTGAACGTGAGATTGAAAGTTTTTCCAATTTAAAGGCATTGGGTGAGGTCTTTATTGATACCACGGTGGGCGATGATACATCGGACCATACCAAGACTTACGCCAGAGAAAGTCTTCTTTGGTCTTTTCACAATGCCTCGCCTGAAGCGGTGCCTGATTATTATGCTGTGGACATGTGCAATCTTCCTTCGCTGCACCCTAAGACCTTGCAGGGATTGCGTTCTCGCATTGCCAATATTCCACAACTTCCCGTTATTTGGCGGAAGTTGTACGATATGTTTGACGATGCAACAGCATCCACAGCCGACTTTGCTGACTTTATTGATAAATACCAAGACCTTAGTGAGCGAATATTGGCCACTGTTCAAGGCAACGATTCGTTAGAAAACATCGAAAAAAATAAAAAAGACCCAAGCAACGCAGAAAAAATGGCGCTTGCCTTTACCATGATGGGCATCAACGCTGCGCACGATGTCATTTTGCAATGTCTTTTTTCTGTTTTTGATGAAGAAAACAACCCACGCGAGATGCAACATCAATGGTTTCATGTGCGTGCAGTCGCCATGTTTGCACGTACCTTAGCGAGCTACAGCACAGTGGTGGATGTACAAGCCATCAGCACTTTTGCGATGTTGCATGACATCGGAAAAATAGCCATTATTCACATCGAAAGTCCTGCGCGTTTACAACGGCTGGCTGAAGAAATCGCCCGTGGAACACCAGGGCCACAAGCCGAATGGGAAGTGCTTGGCTACACGCACATTGACGTTGGCACTATGCTGGCATTGCATTGGCGTTTACCAAGAACCATTCATCGTTTTATTTATTTCCATCATCACCCTTGCTGGCACTCGCCTGAAACATGGCCCGCCGATGTGCAAACATCGATCATGCTGGTGCATTTGGCGCACATTCTCATCAGTGATATGCAAATGGATGATCCGCGTGATGCGATTTGGCATAAAAAACTTCGCACCCATGTGAAAGACAGTCGCGCATTGATGAAAAAACCGCTAAAGCTTCCGACCAAAGACAGCAGCTTGTACAAGCGTTTGCACGAAGATTTAAGTCGTTTGAAACTTCAATTTCCTGATATTTATTAGAGACTTAAACTTTAGATTTTCGCCGCCAAGATGGTCATGACCTTGGCTGTAAAACGCATCAATAATTTCACAGGTTTGGGCAACACTGCTGCGCCCAAGTCATCAGCAAGCTGTGCATGGCCTAATTCATCGGTGCGCATTTGTTGCACAACGGCACGGGTCTGCGCATCGTGTTGGGGCAAACGCTCTAAATGGGCATCCAAATGTCGCACCACTTGTTTTTCTGTCTCCGACAAAAAACCAAGGTTCCATTGGTCGCCTGCAATGCCTGCGATCATTCCAATAGAAAATGAGCCCGCATACCACAATGGATCCAAGCGCGAAGGCTTGGCATTTAACGCATCAAGGCGACGGCGACACCAATTTAAATGATCACTCTCTTCCACTGAGGCATGGTGAAGCTTGTCTTTTAACGAATGATCACGGGCGATCAGACCTTGGCCATGGTACAAGGCTTGGGCTGCCATTTCACCTGCGTGGTTGACCCGCATCATGCCTATGACTGCCTTCTTTTCACTGTTGGATAATACCGTTTCTACGCCGCTTTGATCCAAAAATTGTTGTGCGGGGTAAGGCCGCTGCGAGTGTTGGCGCACAAATATATGCTGCAATGCTTTATCGACATGTGATATAAACATATCTGAAGTATGGTATCGTCTAAAAGGATGTTCGTTCATGCGCTTGTCTCATCAGACAGCCTCGCTAACTTTTTTGGTGTTTGGTAATCAATCAACGTTGCTACCCGTGTATTAACCATCAGTTCAAACCAATGATCAATTTTTAAATCAAACGCGGCGACCGTGCAAGTAGGGGTATCACCAACGTATGAACCTGCCAGTTGATGGATCAAATCACCCATACCCGGATTGTGCGCCACCACGAGCAAGTTTTGTACGCTACTCTCTACCTGTGCTATTTCGCTCAACAGGGTGTCGGCACTTGCCAAATACATGGCATCACGAAAACAAATAGCCGCTTCAGGGTAAGCAAGCGATTTACCCATCAATAAGGCGGTTTCTTTGGCGCGTTTTGCACTGCTGGCAAGCCAAGCATCTGCTTGCCAACCACGTTGTTGCATCATTGCCCCCATGCGCGAGGCATCATGCCTGCCGCGTGCATTAAGCGGGCGTTCATAATCTTTGGTGTTTGCATTGCCCCAATCTGATTTGGCATGGCGAATCAGAAATAATTTTTTCATCTTATTTCACCTTATGATCCAAATGATCCACAATAGCGGCACCCATAGAATCACCCAACACATTGACGGTGGTGCGGCAACGGTCAAGAAACCAATCCACTGCCAACAATAAACCAATGCCTTCCAGCGGCAAACCGACAGCCTCCAGCACTATAACCATGGTGACAAGACCTGCCTCAGGGATGCCTGCTGCACCAATCGCTGCCATTGTTGCGGTAATCAATACCAAAATTTGTTGTGTGAAGCTTAAATCAATACCATAAGCTTGGGCAATAAACAATACCGCAACGGCCTCATACAATGCTGTTCCATCCATATTAATGGTCGCGCCAAGTGGCAGCACAAAACGGCGAGCGCGATCGTTAACCCCTGCGTTTTTGACACCTTCCATGGTCAGTGGAAGCGTGGCACTGGATGAAGCAGTTGAAAACGCCGTCATCAATGCTGTGCCCATGTGTTTGAGGTAGTCCAGCACACTGCGACGGGTAATAATAAACAACGCTGTACACAACAGAAAAGCATGGGTGAGCAAGCCTGAAATAACGGTCAACACATACACCAACAAGCTTTGAATTTGCGCTAAAAAGGCCTCTCCCCCACCATTTTGCCCCAATTTAGAAGCAATGAGGGCAAACACACCAATGGGTGCAAAAAACATGATCCAACCAACCATGGTCATGATCGCTTCATTTACCCCTTCAAAAAAACGAATGACAGGTTTTCCCGTTTCGCCCAGTGTCGTTAATGCCGCCGCAAATACAATGCAAAAAACAATAATAGGCAACAGCTTCATGGTCGCTGCCGCTTCAATGATGTTGGGGTGTACCAGTGATAAAATTAATTCTGACATACCCACATCGTGGAGCTGATGAGTCGGAGCCGCAGCATCACCGAGACCTGCACCAACACCCGGCTGCCATAAATTCGCCATAATCAGCCCAATAGAAACAGCAATAAACGTGGTACATCCATAATATGCCACCGAAAGCCCACCCATACGTCCAAGATGACGCACATCGCCAAGACCTGCAACGCCCGTGATCACACTGGCAGCAATCAAAGGAACAATCAGCATTTTCAAGGTGGTCAAAAACAGCTCGCCCACCCATGCAATGGATTGCATGGCATCGCCCCAAAAATAACCAGCCGTTCCGCCAGCTAAAATGGCAACAACCATCATCATTAACAATCGAGATTCAGATTTGGATTTGGATTTTATCATAATGCTTTTATAAGCCCCTTGTTTTTAACCTGCATTCCCAACCAGTCTCGGCGTGCATGAACGACATCACCTATAATAATAATAGATGGTGATTTGCCAAGCAACGTGCCATTGATGGCATCCATCAATGTGCCATAATCCTGCTGTTCTTCTGGCAAGCCAACCGCATGCAATACAGCAATGGCAGTGTCCATGGCCAACCCTGCATCAGCAAGGCTGCTTGCAATCATGGATAAATTGCGTGTTCCCATGTACACCACCAATACAGGGAATGCTTTAACAAGAGCTTGCCAATCCATACGTGACTTGCCTGCGGCTTCATGCCCTGTAAGAAAGGCCAGCGAGGCATTGATCGTTCGATCAGTAATGGGAATCCCTGCCATGGCAGGCGCAGCAATACCCGATGTGATGCCAGGGATGACACGAAACATAATATTTTCTGCTGCCAAAACGCGAATTTCTTCGCCCCCGCGACCAAAGACAAAAGGATCGCCACCTTTAAGCCGTACCACCCGTTTTCCTTGCTGCGCCAAAGCAACCAAGGTATCGCAAATATCCTGCTGGCTCGCCGAAGGCATACCACCCCGTTTGCCAGCAAAAATACGTTCTGCTTGAGCATCAACCCGATCCATAATAGCTGTCGATACCAAAGCGTCGTAGACCACCGCATCGCAATTTTCAATCAGACTTGCTGCTGCCAGTGTTAATAAACCAACATTACCAGGCCCCGCGCCAACAAGTGCCACTTCACCTGCTTGCAGCGGCGCATCAAGTCTCATGGTAGATGCGGCCACCTTGTGCGGTAAATACATCAGATTGTTCCCGCATACCTTCTTGCAGCGCATCATTTGAATCAAAACCATGTTTCGCTGCATAATCGCGTACATCTTGGGTTATTTTCATAGAACAAAACTTAGGCCCACACATCGAACAAAAATGTGCCACTTTTGCTGAATCTTTGGGTAATGTTTCATCATGATAAAGGCGGGCTGTATCAGGGTCTAAGCTAAGATTGAATTGGTCTTGCCAACGAAATTCAAAGCGCGCTTTGCTTAGTGCATCATCACGCTGTTGCGCGCCGGGGTGACCTTTGGCCAAGTCTGCTGCATGGGCAGCCAGCTTGTAGGTAATGACCCCTGTTTTCACATCGTCTTTGTTGGGTAAACCCAAGTGCTCTTTGGGGGTAACATAACACAACATAGCACAACCGTACCAACCAATTTGTGCCGCACCAATGGCCGATGTAATATGATCATAGCCAGGTGCAATATCGGTGGTTAATGGCCCTAAAGTATAAAACGGTGCTTCATCACAGCAATCCAATTGAAGATCCATGTTTTCTTTGATCAACTGCATGGGTACATGACCAGGCCCTTCGACCATCACTTGCACATCGTGTTGCCAAGCAAGTTTTGTTAGCTCACCCAAGGTTCGCAGTTCACCCAATTGGGCTGCATCGTTGGCATCAGCAATAGCACCGGGGCGCAAACCATCACCCAATGAAAACGATACATCATAGGCTTTCATAATGGCACAAATACCTTCAAAATGGGTGTATAAAAAGTTTTCTTGATGGTGAGCCAAACACCACTTGGCCATAATGGCACCGCCACGGGAAACAATGCCAGCCAGGCGACGGGCCGTTAATGGTACATAACGCAACAATACGCCTGCATGAATGGTGAAGTAATCCACCCCTTGTTCTGCCTGCTCAATCAATGTATCGCGAAAAAGTTCCCACGTTAAATTTTCAGCGATGCCATCTACTTTTTCCAAGGCTTGATAAATCGGCACTGTACCGATGGGCACAGCAGCATTGCGAACAATCCATTCGCGGGTTTCATGGATGTTTTTCCCCGTGGATAAATCCATGATCGTATCTGAACCCCAGCGCGTTGCCCAAGTCATTTTCTCCACTTCTTCTTCAATGGAAGAGCCGAGCGCAGAATTGCCAATATTACCATTGATTTTCACCAAAAAGTTACGGCCAATAATCACAGGCTCCAGTTCAGGGTGATTGATATTGGCAGGAATAATAGCGCGTCCACGGGCGATTTCATCGCGGACAAATGCAGGTGTGATTTGGGCAGGTATATTCGCACCAAAAGATTGACCCGCATGCTGCGGGGCAAGTGTTGTTTGCATCGCCCGCTGCTGATTTTCACGAATGGCAACAAATTCCATTTCAGGGGTAATAATGCCCTGCCGTGCATAATGAAGTTGGGTAACATTGCACCCTTCTTTTGCTCGCAATGGCGGGCGAACATCCGCAAAGCGCAAGTTATCTAGGCTGGGATCATCACGGCGTTGTTGCCCATAGTCCGATGTTAAGTTTGCAAGTGTTTCAGTATCGCCCCGTTCAGCTATCCATGACTGTCGCACAGCAGGAAGACCTGCGCGTAAATCAATGGCTATGTTCGGGTCGGTATAAGCCCCTGATGTATCATAAACCAGCAAGGGGGCATTGGTTTCTTCACCATCACGGGTTGCTGTGGGTGACAAGCTAATTTCACGCATTGGCACACGAATATCGGAACGAGAACCCTCGATGTAAATTTTACGGGAATTGGGGTAAGGCTGGCGCGCCTCTATTTCCGTTTGATTGAACTGCTCTGTATTGTTGTCTGATAGCTTCAATGCAACCTCCAATGTCGTGCCGTATGCTAACGCAGGATAGGCAGTAGTCGACCAGCGAATTGGCTTTAGCAAAAAACACCTTACAAGCAGATTAGCAATAGATTACACTTTCATCTTCCAACCCAAACGCCAAGCGTACCAACAACAAAAAACCACCAATAACGTAGCCAAACAAACCACAAAAGCAGCCTTGGCAGGGTCAGAGTCACCCGTGCCAAGAAAGCCATAGCGAAAGCCATCAATCAAATAGAAGAATGGGTTGAATTGGTTGATAGTTTGCCAAAAAACAGGCAGTTGATGCACCGAATAAAATACACCAGAAAGAAAAGTCAGGGGCAAAATAATAAAATTACTGATGGTCGCCATGTCATCAAACCGTTGCGCCCACATACCACTTAACATACCAATACCACCCATGATGATACTGCCGCAAATACCATAAAGCAGGATCATCCAAAGGTGGACTACATGAATATCGGCAAAGGGGAACAATACCAACAACAATACCACTGCGACAATCAATGCACGCACGGTTGCTGCCGCCAGTGCCGCAAATACCACTTCTGCCGAAGAGAGCGGAGCCATCAACAAAAACACATGGACATTCATCACCTTGCTGGCAATCAATGAACTCGATGTATTGGCGAAAGCATTTTGTAGCATCGCCATCATGATTAATCCTGGAATAAGAAATTCAAAGTAAGGCACGTTTAAGCCTGGTACATGGCGTTCTCCCATGGCATAACGAAAAACAATCAAATACATAACTGCTGTAAGCGCAGGCGCCACGATGGTTTGCATTTTTACACGCAAAAAACGACGGGTCTCGCGCTGAAAAAATGTCCATGCACCCCGTGGATTATAACGATCCTGCATGGGCATCTCCTGTTAAACGTAAAAATATATCTTCTAGATCTTCTTGAACAATGGCAACGTCCACAGGAACCCCCAAGGTCTCTATTGCGGCGGTGTAAACAGTATGAAAACTGGATGCAGTTTGATTGCTGGGTATCGCCAAATCAATACTGCAAGCATCAATACGTGGTCGCCAGCGCGATAAAGCCCCCAGTTGTTCTGCATTTAATGTTAATGGTTGATTGTATTTTAAACGCAGCAATCGCGCCGCAGCGTCGGCCAACAATGCTTGCATTGGGCGATGCATCAGTAATTTACCCCGATCAATAATTGCGACCTGATCACAGAGTTCTTCGGCTTCTTCTAAGTAGTGAGTGGTTAAAAGCACCGTCGTTCCAGCAGCATTAAGCTCCTGCATAAACACCCATAAACGCTTGCGCAACTCAACATCCACCCCAGCGGTGGGTTCATCGAGCACCACCACACGGGGGCGATGCACCAAAGCTTGCGCAACCAACAATCGCCGCCGCATACCGCCTGAAAGTTGCCGTGTATTTTTTTCAGCATGGGCTTTTAACTCTAGACGAATCAACAATTCTTCAATCCAGTCTTCATCAGGTGCCACACCAAACATGCCGCTGCTAAAGCGTAAAATCTCCCGTGGCGAAAAAAACGGATCAAAAGCAACCTCTTGTGGAACCACCCCCAAACGACGTTTGCACCAGCCCCGCTCTTTGAATAAATCACGCCCCAACAAATGAATACTGCCGCTTTCATGGTGGACAATATCGGCCAAAATATTAATCAACGTGCTTTTTCCTGCACCATTTGGCCCCAGCAAGGCAAAGAATGAACCTTCAGCTATGTTTAACGAAACATCACTTAAGGCTTGCTTACCCTTGCCGTACGATTTACTCAGTCCTCGAATTTCTAATGCATTCATGGCTTGCGCTCCTTACGAATACGTACCACCACCAAGACCGCTTCAATATGCACCCAAAAAGCCAACAAAAATATAAGCACGCCGACGCCACCAACCATCCATTGTCCGTTGCCAATCGCTTTAATGATGGCCAACACCATTCCAGATACTGTTGCAGCCAACACCAAAATCATGGGCAACATAGTATACAAAATAGGTTTCTTTTTGCGGTACAAATAGATCGTTACAGTAAGCAAGGTAAGGCCTGCTAAAATTTGATTGGTTGTACCAAAAAGCGTCCATAAAAACAGTCCAGCAGGTTTGCCATCCATTTGGAAAAAGGCAAAAAAACCAATCGCAGCCACTGCCAATGTGGTAGCAATATAACGGTTTTCCAAGCCGTTAATGCCCAAAGTATTGCCGATTTCTTGCAAATTGAAGCGCAACAAGCGGGCACCTGTATCAACACTGGTCATGGCAAAACCGACCACCACCACGCTGATAAAAGCGGCAGCATAATCGAGTGGAATGCCCAGTTGGTGAATGAAATTCGCGTTGCCCTGAATAAAGATACCCAGCTTTTGATGCAAGCCAACGGCTTTTTCCCAAGAACCATAAAAGTTTTCCCATTCGACCCGGCTAGAAAAAGCACCAGCGGTGGTTGCAAGTACCGCAAGTAATGCCAGCAACGATTCACCAATCATGCCGCCATAACCAATCAATGGCGCATCAGTTTCTTGATTTAGTTGTTTTGATGTGGTGCCAGATGCCACCAAACCATGAAACCCAGAGACAGCACCGCAGGCGATAACGATGAATAAAAAAGGTAACATCGGTGGTGCGCCAACAGGGTTCGGGTTGATAGCGGGCGCGACCCAATCCGGTGATAGCATAAAAAAGCCAAGCAACATGGCAAACAATGCCAAGTACAACAACAAGGAGTTTAAAAAGTCCCGTGGTTGTAACAACAGCCAAACAGGCAATACACTGGCAATAAACGCATAAGCCAGCAGCGTCCATGTCCACGTTGTGGCACTGATGCCCGTAATGGGCATGGTTAAACCAATGGCGGTGGTGATCAGCATCAATACAAATCCCACCCCAATCAATGGCCACATCGGTAAGTTTTTTCGGTAGACCAAAAACCCAATCAGCATGGCAATAAGCATCAACGAGTAAGTGGGAATTACCGCTTCTGGGTGGGCTGTGGCAGGAATATTAGCCATGTCAGGGGCAGCAAACAAACCTGAGATAACCAGCACAAATACCCCCATCGCCAATGCAACAAGAAAGAAAATAATCAACAAAAACAACAAACGGGTTCGCGCACTAATCACCGTAGAAGCAATGGTTCCAATGCTTTGCCCACGGTGGCGAACAGAAAGAACCAATGCCGAAAAGTCATGCACTGCACCGATCAATAGCGTGCCAAAGACCACCCAACACAAGGCAGGAACCCAGCCCCAAATCACGGCAATAGCAGGGCCAAGCATGGGCGCAAGCCCTGCTATTGAGGCAAAATGATGACCAAAAAGAATATATTTATTGGCAGGCACATAATCCACATCGTCACGCATTTTATGGGCTGGTGTGGTGTCTGCATCGTTCAGCGCAAACACCTTACGCCCTAAAAATCCACGCGCATAAAAATGATAAAAAACAAGGTACAAAGACAGCACCAAAATGGTCACCACCACTGGGGTCATGGTATTCTCCAATTGATTGAGTTTAATAAACAGCACGCTACCCTAGCCCCTGCATGCATGAAACGTAATGGTCTATTCATTTTGGTCTAACGCTTATTATCGCCTGCAAAAGGAACACCCTCTTGAAAAACCTTTACCGTCCATTTTTTCTAGCTGTGTTGTTAGCACCGCTATGGCTGGCTTGCTCCGATCAAGATCAGCCTTTTGAATTGCCACTGCAACAAAATGGTGGGGCTCCTGTTGTCGCCCAAGTCGGCGTTCAAATTATATTTGATTCAGATGTGGATGTTGAGTTGCGACAGATGCCTGCAGCATTGCAGCATTTAATCAATACCCCTGAAGTACGAAGGCGTGTTGAAGATATATTGATTCGTCGTGCGGTATTAAGCCAACAAGCTGTGGTTCAAGGCTTGGATCTTAAGCCTGATGTGTTTGCCCGTATTCGAAGATCCCGTGATGATATTTTGATTGCCGCATTAAAAAAACAGTATTTAAGTAACCTTCCATTGCCCAGCGAAGCGAGCTTGCGCAAGTATTACCATGCCCACCAGCATGATTTTGTTATTCCCGAACAAATTCATGCAGCGCATATTCTTTTGCGCACCAAAGAAGAAGCCGAGGTTTTGTACAGCACATTAAAAAAAGACCCAACGCAATTTTCCGACATGGCAATGAAACGCTCGCTTGATGATAGCAACAGCAGTCGTGGTGGTGATTTAAACTGGTTCCCTCATGGCATCATGGCCAAAGCCTTTGAGGATGTTGCTTTTTCGCTCAAAAAAGAGGGGGATATTAGCGAGCCAATTGAGACCAACAGCGGCTGGCATATTATTCAACTTAAGGGACGGAAAACAGGCAGCATGCAAACATTTGATGCAGCAAAAAAAGAAATCATTCATGTATTACAACATGAATCGGTTGAAACTTGGATTGCATCCTTGGTAGCTGATGCCAATATTCGTCGAAACAAACAGCATAACCAAGAGAGCATCAGTATTCCTGAGGGTTTACCCCCATTGCGAAAGCATACAGGAACACCGATAGAGACCATGGAATTTTCCGATAAAACAGCGAAAGAACCCTTGCCCATTATACAATAATGCGCTTTCGCCACTGGATTGTCGGCAATAACGCCGATCGATGGTTATTGCTGTGCTGTCTTGTGGCCATTGCTGCCTTGTGGTGGTCATTGCAACAGCCATTGCATGATGGGCCACCCATGGTATCTATTTACCATGGTGAAACATTGCTGGCACATTACCCTTTGGATGCTGCTTCACCTGTTATCTTTCATGCCAAAGGTGACATTGGTACATCCATTGTTCGCATTAAAGATGGCAGCGTCTCTTTTGTTTCTGCACCATGCCGCAGTCAACGCTGTGTATTAAGCGGCAAACACCAGCATATTAACGATTTGTTGGCCTGTGTTCCGAATCGGATTTTGGTGGTTATTGACGGAGGCAGGAAAACTAAAAACTCACCCGATGCCATTGCCCAATGATGAATGGCTGTTTTTTAAATACTTACGCAGGCTTGTCTGTGGGTTTACTCTGAACATTTATTAATTCGACATTTAAACATAAAAACAGCAAGCTACGACATTCCAAGAACCCATGATAAAATGATCGCCCATTGCGTGATCATCAAACTAAATTCAAAAACGGTCTTGACATAATATGTCATAGCCGTCAGGGTTCCCCTATCCAAAAGGAGTGTGCACATGGTTGATCTAAAAACATTAGCCCATCAACTGGCAGAAAGCGGTAGCAATCATTCAAATGATTTTTCTTTTACCGTCAGTCCAATACCTGGTGATGTAGAAGTATTGCAAATTGCTATCGAAGACCGAGAAGAATTGCCTATTTTTGTTTCGGTGTCCGATGAGCAGATTTTATGCATCGCTTATTTATTCAAAGAAGATGAGGTAAAAGAAGGCATGCTTGATGATATAAATCATGCAATGCTGACTGCCAATATTTCTATCCCCTTGTCTGCATTTGCTAAAATTGATGCGCAATATGTGATCTATGGCGCATTATCGGTGCGCTCACACCTGGATGATGTTGTGCATGAACTTGATGTACTGGCAAGCAATACCATTGATGCTATTGAAGCCATGCATCCCTACCTTAATTAATACTTGGGAGTCCCTCTATGTCTATTTTAAATAAAATTTTCACAGCCATTCGTGGTGGTGCGCGTGAAGTAGGTGAAGCTATTGTCGATAAAAATAGCATTCGCATTTTTGAGCAAGAAATCAACGAGGCTGGCGATAAATTGCACGATGCCAAGCGAAATTTAACCGAAGTTATGGCCAAAGAAATGCAGGCCAGCCGCAAGGTGACTTCATTGACCGCTGATGTGCAAAAACACGAAGGGTTTGCAGGCCAAGCTTTAGAAAAAGGCGATGAAGAACTTGCCTTAGAAATCGCAGAAAAAATCGTTGAGATTCAAGTTGAACTGGAAGACCAGAAAAAAGCACAGGCAAGTTTCGCTTCGCATATTTCACGCCTTAAAGGCATGATCAAACAAACGGGCAAGACGCTTGTGGAAATGAAACGTCAATTGGTGATGGTAAAAACCACCGATAGCGTACAAAAAGCCACCACTGCCATCAACAACAACTACGCCTCAGGCTCGTCCAAGCTATTAACGGCCAAGGAATCGTTGGATCGCATCAAACATCGGCAGCAAGATTTGGATGATCGCCTTGCCGCAGGAGAAAAGCTCAAAGGTGATTTAGAAGGCGGCGATTTGCAAGCCAAGATGAAAGCGGCAGGTATTATATCTGGCGGCAACAATGACGCGCGAGACCTTCTTGCAAAATTAAAAGCAAAGACGAGAAGCTAATTGATGGCTGGCTTTTTTGAACGTTTATTTGGTAACAATGAACCCGTAAGACCGCGTAGATTTAATCATCCGCGCGATTTGCGTGCTGGTGATATTATTAAAATGAACTTTCTCAAACAATCAGAGCTTAGTGGCAAAACGTTTGAAGTTTCGCAGATCAATACCTATATTTATGGTAATTTGTGTTACCCTGAGCTTGTTTTGAAAGACCGTGATAATAGCATCATTTTTTTGATGGTCGAAGAAGAGGATGGCGAAGAGTATTTGGCTTTCAGTAAAAAAGTTGCCAAAGCGGATATTCGCACCCTGCTTTTGCAAACCCAATTGGATGCCATTTTGGAACAAGGGGCTGGCACGAAGGTCATACTTGAACAGATACTTCCAGGTTTTGAAGGGTGGCTGGCGAAGAAATACACCGAAACAGATGACCACGTCAAAGGCATGTTTCTTAAAGGCGATGCACGCTACCTTTCGGATGAAGAAGTAAAACGCACGGAGCCGTTTTCGTCACATACACTGGTTGATAAAAGCGATAAATACGCGCTTGAGGTTGAAGTGTATGAAACAGGCGAGCTGGAACTTAGTGTCACCGTTTACCATGACATTGATGAAATTAATGAAATGTGGCCGGGCCCAACAGACACATGATCCATAACCCGAAATGGGACAAAGAGCAAAAAGTAGCAAAAGCCACGCAAGTGGCTTTTGAGCTGGAAAAACGGGTTGCCAAAAACATCCAGCGCTTGGCCATTGAAGCAGGATTAACACCTTCCAGCCAAATCAGAAAGCTAATAGGCCTGCCTTATGCGCCGCCCAAGCGACCACGCTTGACGGTCTCGTTATCGTTGGATGATTACCAATTGCTGGGAGAAAAATACCAACTCTCACCTGCAGAGACATTGGAAATCAGGCGGAAAATCATGCAGGACTTGATTGCATCGCTGGATGATCTTGCCCACACCGATGGGTAAACAAGCGCCCTATTAATTTTTTATTGCGAAATTAAGAGGTTCTTGTATAAATTTAGATGCATTTCGTTATGGTTCTCCATCGGGCAATCCGCAGTAAACGCCACGGATGAAGGAACGCATGTATGGCAACAGCACAGAAATTGGAAGAACAGCTTGTTCATTCCCTGCAACAAAACAAAGACGATGAAACTGCATTGATTACCTTTCGCCAACGCGCACGGCTTGCTGAGCGTAGCGACCGTTACGTTGAAATGGGCGTTATTTATGGTGCAATGGCGACCTATTTAACGCGTGATCTCGATCTTCCATTGCGTGCTGCTCAAGCCTACCAAAAAGCAGGGCTAACGGATGATATGACCCGCTATTATTTATTGACCATTGAGCGTTATGTAGGCAAAAGCGATCCTTCTAAAGCAGGCGCTGTGCTGAAACAGTTTTTGGCATTGGGTCATGACGATGTGCAAATCCCACCTTCAATTTTAGAGCTGTGTGACAAACATGGTATTAATCGTCCGTCCCACCCCCCCAGTATCCCTGCCTTGAATGAATCAGAAAAAGCGAGCGGCCTGCTGCGCCAGCAACCACTTTTTTCGGCCATGGAAGAAAAAGTATTCACCCGTGTGGTGGCTTTAATGCGTTGGCATGAGCACCCGATGGGGCATGAGTTTATCAGTCAAAGCACCAAATCTACTGGCGTGTATTTTATTCTTTGTGGTCAAGTTGATGTGTTTGTCTTGGATCATGGCCAGCGTAATTCACTGGGGCATTTGGGTGCGCGCGGTGTATGTGGGCAGGTGGCAGCATTAACGGCTGGCTCACATGTGATCAATGCCATTACCATGACCGATGTGGAATTAATGGAATTGCCCGTCACCGCATTGGAGCATGTGCATGCCATCGCACCGCAGTTTCTCGCTCAAATGTACCGGGAATGCTGGCAGCAAAACCGTGTTTCTTTGTTAACCCCCTTGCCTGCCCTGCATAATTTGGAACAAAAGATTCGCCAGCGCGTGCACAAACGTATGCCAAAGCTGAAAGTTGCTACCGCTGGTTGGCTGCAAAAAATTGGCTGAAGAACATACCCTTGCGCTTCGTCGCTTGCGTTACCGTGCAGCACGGCTTGGTAGCTTGGAGCTAGAAACATGGTTGCAGCCTGTGCTTGATGCGTTGGAATCCCACCCTTTGTTGCAAGTAGAAATCGAAGGTTTATTGTGTTTGGAAACCCCCGAGCTTTTCATGCTCATGCACTGCCCTGAAAAAACCCCATTTGCATTGCGCCCATGGCTGGAGATTAACCGTTGAATATTCACGAATACCAAGCAAAAATATTGCTGGCTGATGCAGGTATGGCGATACCTCGCGGTGTTTTAATTGAGTCTTTGCAAGACGTGAGCGATGCGGTGCAACAATTGGGCGCTCACACCCACGTGGTAAAAGCGCAAATTCATGCAGGGGGTCGAGGCAAGGCTGGGGGGGTGCAAGTTTGCACCGATATAGACGCTGTTCACCAATGTGTCAAAGGCCTTCTGGGCGCGCCATTGATCACCCATCAAACGGGGGTACAAGGCCGCGTGGTGCATAAAATATACATAGAAGAAGGTTTAAAGATAGCCCAAGAATTTTACCTTGCGTTGTTGCTGGATCGTGATGCTGCCTGCCCCGCTTTTGTGGTCAGTGCCGCAGGCGGGGTGGATATTGAAACCGTAGCTGAAGAAACACCTGAGAAAATATTAACCTTGCCATTGCATCCTGCGATCGGTGCATCGCCGCATATTTTACGCCGTATGGGATTTTTCCTTGGATTGGCAGACGATGTGTTGAAACAATTTTGCCGCTTGGCTGCTCAATTGTACGATGTGTTTATCCGTTACGATGCGAGTTTGTTGGAGCTGAACCCTTTGGTATTGACTTGTGATCATCAAATCGTTGCTTTGGATGCCAAGTTATCTGTCGATGACAATGCCTTGTACCGCCAAGCACGTATTGTTGCATTTCGTGACCTCAACGAAGAAGACCCACGCGAGACTTGTGCTGCAACGCATGGTCTTAATTATATTGCGCTGGAAGGCAGCATTGGTTGCATGGTCAACGGCGCAGGTTTGGCGATGGCGACCATGGATATGATTCACCTTAAAGGTGCGGAACCTGCCAACTTCTTGGATGTGGGCGGTGGTGTTACTGCTATAGCTGTCTGCGAGGCTTTTATGCTGCTGTTTGCTGATGCACAAGTTAAAGGAATTTTGGTGAATATTTTTGGTGGTATTGTGCGTTGTGATATTATTGCACAAGGCTTGTTGGATGCGGTGGCCAAATCACATGCCGATGATCGTGTTCCCATCGTTTTACGCTTGGTTGGAACCCATGAGCAAGAAGGCCAACAGATGATCCGCAATGCGGGCATTGACGTGCTCTGGGCCAACGATTTGGATCAAGCTGCTGATGCCATCGTTCATGCTGTGCAGGGAGTGGCTGCATGAGTATTTTGTTGGATCAACACACACGGGTGATTTGCCAAGGTTTTACAGGACGGCAAGGTACATTTCATTCGCAACAGATGATTAATTATGGTACGTGCCTTGTTGGTGGCGTTACCCCCAACAAGGGTGGCAGCACGCATTTAAATCTGCCTGTGTTTAACACGGTGGTTGATGCGGTGACTGAAGCTGGCGCGGAAGCCAGTGTCATTTATGTGCCAGCACCATTTGCTGCTGATGCGATCATGGAAGCAGCCACGGCTGGTATTGCCCTTATTGTGTGCATCACTGAAGGAATTCCTATTCAAGACATGGTGCGTGTAAAACAATATTTGGCACATTGTGATAGCTTGTTGATTGGCCCTAATTGCCCTGGCATTATCACCCCTGATGCCAGCAAAATAGGCATCATGCCAGCGCATATTCACAAGGCTGGGCGAATCGGTGTGATTTCTCGCTCTGGCACACTCACCTACGAAGCAGTGGCGCAACTTAGCGCTTGCGGTTTGGGGCAAAGCACATGTATTGGTATTGGTGGCGATCCGCTGCATGGCATAGGTTTTATCGACATCCTTCGTTTGTTTGAGGCCGATGATGCTACCGATGGCATCATTATGATTGGCGAAATAGGCGGTACCGATGAAGAACACGCAGCCGCCGTTATTGCACAATCAATCAGCAAACCCGTCGTTGCTTTTATTGCGGGTGCTACTGCCCCCAAAGGTAAGCGAATGGGGCATGCTGGCGCGATTATAGCAGGCGGAAAAGGTACGGCTGAAAGTAAATTTTCAGCACTTCAAAAAGCGGGTGTATGCATTGAGCGTAACCCAACATTGCTGGGGCAACGTATGATCGCTTTGCTGGGTAACAGAAATTAAATACCCACAAAGCATTCATCTTTTCTTCATCGTTTGGCGTAAAAATTCGCCTTTACCGATTTCTTTTTTTTAAGGAGTATACATTGAAACATAGGTTCGTTTCTTTCACATTATTGGCTGTTGGTATTTTTTCTGTTGCAATAACCGACGCTGTAGCTGCAATGCCAGAAAGCTTTGCTGACTTGGCGGCGAATCAACGCCCTGCGGTGGTGAATATCAGCACCACCAAAACAGTACACTCGCGTGCATCCAATACACCACCGATACCTTTTGGTGGCGGTTCTAACTTCGACCAGTTTTTTCGTGATTTTTTTGGTAGATTGCCACAGCAACAACGACCACAACAAGAATCACATGCTTTGGGGACAGGTTTTATTATTTCAGCCAAGGGTTTTGTCGTGACCAACAACCATGTGGTAAAAGACGCAGATAAAATAGTGGTCAAGACATCCAATGGCGAAGAATATGCGGCCAAACTTATTGGCTCTGATGCCAAGTTGGACATTGCTTTGTTACAAATAAAAGCGAAAGGATTAAAGCCCGTGAAACTCGGCAACTCGGATAAATTGCGGGTGGGTGATTGGGTCGTGGCTATTGGTAACCCCTTTGGTTTAGAGCAAACAGTGACTGCAGGTATTGTTTCAGCGCGGGGTCGGGTAATTGGTTCTGGCCCTTATGATGATTTTATTCAAACCGATGCTGCCATCAACCCTGGTAATTCTGGTGGCCCTTTGTTTAACCGTCGTGGTGAAGTGATTGGTATCAATACGGCTATTTACTCGCGCAGTGGTGGCAACAATGGCATTGGCTTTGCAATCCCCATTAATTTGGCCAAATCAACATTTGATGAGTTGCGCGAGCATGGTCATATTCAACGTGGCCGAATTGGTGTGTTTATTCGCGACGTTGATAAACAAGTACAAGAAGCGTTGGGGCTTAAAAATCGAAATGGCACGTTGGTACCGCAGGTTGAAGCAGGATCCGCTGCAGACAAGGCAGGCATTCAAGCGGGTGATGTGATTGTTGCCATGGATGGCACACCCATCAAAAACTCACACGACTTGCCTATTCGTATTGCACGTCACCACCCCGGTGACAAGGTGGTGCTGCATGTTATTCGGGGTGGTCGCGAATTAAAAATCCCTGTCATTGTTGAAAAAATGGATGATCAACCCAACACCCTTGGCAAACATAAAAACATGAAAGAAACCAGCATGCTGGGGCTGATGTTAGAACCTGCCGATGCGACAAATTTGCAAAATTTGGGTGCAAGAGTGAATGCTGGCTTGATTGTCAAAAAAGTTTTAGCCAACTCACCCGCCGCACTGAATGATATACAGGTAGGCGATGTGCTGTACAAGGTCAATGGGATTGCTGTAAGAAATATTCAGGTATTAAGAAAAATATTAAACAATTTACAAGAAAGGGAAACCCTGCGTATTATGCTGGATCGCCATGGTAATCAAGTATTTCGTATACTTAGGCCTGTCGTAGACCGCCATTAACATGCCCTTGCCGATGCTGCAATTGATGACCCGTAAAGCTTGCTGTCTCTGTGAAGAGGCCGAGCTTGCCTTAGAAACCTTGGTTCAAGCAGGCATCTGCGAAGTGCAGGTGTGTGATGTTGATGCAGAACCCATGTGGGCCGCACATTATGGTAGGGATGTTCCTGTTTTATTAATAAATGGCAACATCTGTTTAAAGCACCACATTAAAAAAGAATCCGTGTTGGCACTATTGAAGTGAGTTTTTTTTCTTTTCGAGATCCTACCAATATTTTTAACGCCCCGTGTTTTGCAATGTTTAGTGTTATAAAAGAGGCGTATATTATTGATATATCATGCTTTTATAACGCAGAACTTTGCGCAAACGTGCACCTTGAAAATGATTAAACAATTATAGTTGCCTACTGGCTCTGGTTGTTCGGGCAAACTGCTTCTATAATGTTGCCGATGAAAAAACTTATTATTTTTGCCCTTGTGTTGTTGTTTGTCTCAGCTTGCGCCAAGCCAAAGCTTACACAGCACGAGTCTGCCAAAGCAGATTATGAACTCGCCAAGCAAATGATTGATAACGGTGGCTACGATGAAGGCGATCTTTTTTTGGAAAGGTTTATCGTTAAATACCCCTACAGTGATTATGCAACCAGTGCCGAAATGTTGCGTATTTATGCAACCTACAAGGGCGAGCGCTTGGAATTAACACAGGTTCTGGCTGAACGTTTCAAGTCGCGTCACCCACGCCATCCGAATATTGCTTATGCCCAGTACATGTTGGCTATGTCATACTACAAAAAACGAGCCGAAATGCATCGCGAACAAGCACCCACCTTAAAAGCGATGGCTGAATTTGAAGACCTGATTAAAAAATTCCCACAATCGTCCTATTCCAAAGAAGCCATGCCACGCTTACAAATGTTAAAAAATTTATTGGCAGGGCATGAATTATCGGTGGGTAAATTTTATTTTAAGCAACGGCGTTATGTTGCTGCTGGCAAGCGTTTTCAAGTGGTTCTTGACCGTTACCAACAAAGCCCTGTCATTGAAGAGTCCTTGTATTACCTTGCGGCGAGTTATGCGGCATTAAAAATGAAAAAAAACGCCCATGAAATAGCCGTTCTTCTTCACCATAATTACCCCAAAGGTGATTGGAGTGAAAAAGTGAGTGTGTTTTTGTAGCCATTACTGCTTGCCAAGGCGTACCGTTGTTTGCATGATAGAGGGCAGCCTGAATAGATATAAAATACTGTTTTCCCTTGGTCGTTCCTTTATCCGTAAGAATGGATGAATGGATGATGCAATGGTTAATAATGGGGAGAGACAATGGCTGCTTATCGCAAAAAAGGCAAAATATGTGATTGCACAATGGGTGCTATTTATTTGGCGTATGATGAGGCCAACGATAGGGATGTGGTACTCAAACAATTAAGTTTTCCACGTGATAAAGATATGCGTTATTTGCGAAATTTTGTTGCGACCATTGATGATGCTCGAAAATTAAATCACGAACATATTATGTCTATCTATGGCATCATTCATGAAGCGTTTGATGTGAAAATTGCCATGGAGCTGATGCGTTGCAAAACACTGCAACAAAAAATGGATGCTGGTGCCAATTTTTCTGTGAATGCAAGCCTTAGTATTGGTATTCAATTGGTCGGTGCTTTGCAATATGCCCATGATGCGGGTATTTACCATGGTAGCATCAATGCAGGCCATGTCTATTTGCGCAAAGATGGCTTGGTTAAATTAAACAACTTTGGTTTTAATTACAATGTTGAAGGGGTATTGATTGGCCCTGCAACCTCGCGTTCTCCTGAACAATGGAATGGCGAAGCATTGACGCGAAAGTCCGATATTTATGGCTTGGGTATTTTATTGTACCAATTGCTTTCGGGGCGTTTTCCTTACCGTGCAACGAGCGGCAAGCAACTGCGAGACCGGGTCTTGAATTTGCCGCCATTAAAACTTGAAGCTTTAGCCCCTAAGGTTCCCTTTGACTTGCATGAAGTGGTGATGCGGGCCATTAATAAAGACCCCAGCAAACGATTCCAAACAATGATAGAGATGGAATCTGCCTTGCGTGCAGCCGCGAAAGACCCCAGTATTTCAAGCAAAACAGATGCTTTTTTGATTCATGAGCTAAACAACCAAGCCTACATTGCCAACAATATTGACTTTACGCGCAGCCATTGGCCTTTGCAAATATTAAATGCTTGGCCAGCACGGCGGGTTCATGATTTATCGCGCCATGATATGATCACTTATTTGCTGGATAAGAAACAACACGCTGAATCTTTTTCTGGTGCTGCGATTATTGATTTAAATACCATGCTATTATGCTGGTCTGGGCATTTGATTGCTTGTATTGATTTAAACAACCATCATTACGGTGACGCTGTATTAAAGGCACTGCCTGAGCACGTGGAAGAAATGGTTTTGTTTACACCGATCAGCCTGCACTTGCGTCCTTTTGTATTGTTATTGGCAACGATATTGCGTAACCCTAAGCCATTGTATGATACTTTAAATTCAGAACAGTTTGTATCATCTGAGTTTGTTAGCAAGCTGGAACACGATCAATTTACAGGGGTTTTACGTTTAAAGTTTGATAAACACACGGCATGGATTGGTTTTGAATCAGGCCATTGTATTTTCATGCTAAAAAACGATTACACGGCAACGCCAACAGAGAAAAAAGCCATAAACTGTGATTTGAATGCCATCACTGAAGGGCAACCTTATAAACTTGATGTGTATGCAACAAGCTTCACACCGTTGCAATGTAGTTTGCAACACACATTGCATGATAGCAGTTTGCGTATCTTCATTCCACCTGAAACAAAAACCCTTGATGGGCTGTTAAAAATGAAACCCCGCCAACTGACAATTCCTTTTCGTTTGCAATGGAAAGAAAGTGTCCAATTGTTGCCTGAGGGTATTTCTCCTCCTTCAAACATCTCGTTTGGTGCACAGAAAATTGATACCACAACATTGTTAAATTTGGACGATGCTTACCACTTTTGCCGCTGGTTTTTGTTTGAGTTATACCCTTATTTATTAGCGGAGGGTCATAAAGACAGCTTGAAGTACATGCTTCCTTGGATGATGGAAGTGAGCGATGTGCGTTTGCATCATGCTTTGATTGATAATAATGGCCAGCGTTATTTGTTTGATATTGTAACCTACAATAAGGCAGGAAAAGTATTGCATGTCATCAAACGTGGAGAAAACAGTAGCGACGGATTAAAAAAGTTTGTCCGTAAAATAACGGCGATGA
>JAUZQQ010000104.1 GCA_030950905.1 Mariprofundaceae bacterium | reverse complement strand
CCATCATGATATGACCTGCCATATCCGTATTCGTGGAACCATCGACAATCATTTTAAAACGCACCAGCGCATACAAAGCAAGATTGAGCAGTAGTCCTGATAATACAGCCGATACTGGCGTAGGCCCTTCACCATGGGCATCGGGTAGCCACGCATGCATGGGAACCAATCCTACTTTGGTGCCATAACCGACCATTAAAAAACAAAATGCAATGCTCATTACCGCAGGATCAAGCTCGCTCGCGTGGGCATGAAGGAGTGACCATGTGAGTGCCTCGTTGCCATGTCCCAGCACTGCCGATGAGGCAAAAAAGACCAATATTGTACCGAACAAGGCCAAAGCAATGCCCATGCCGCATAATATAAAATATTTCCAGGCGGCAGCAATTGAGGCGGGGGTTCTATACAGCGACACCAACAATACCGTTGCCAATGTCGCAAGCTCTAATGATACCCATAATACACCAATATTATTGCTTGTGAAGCCCAGCAACATACCAAACTGGAACAGTTGGTACATGCTATGGTACAGCCGCATGCGACGCTCATTAACTCGCCCACTTTCCCGTTCATGTTGCATATAGGGCTTGGAAAAAATGGTCGTGGTCATACCCACAAAGGCAGTCAATACAACGAGAAATATATTGTACGCATCCAAATAAAACCAGTTGTTCATTGCGCTCAAAGCGTTTTTTTCTAAAACGTCAAAAGCAAGAAACAGACTAAACACAAAGGTAAGTGATGAGATCAGAATATTAAAACTTGCCGCCAAACGGGGTGGACGAATGATGGCCAGTATCAAACCACCCATCAAAGGTGTTAATAGTGTGGCAACAAAGAAGTTCACTCGTGATCATCCTTATGGATTAAAGAGGCATTCATGGCATCAACTTCCATCGAATCAAAGGTGTTGCGAATTTGAAAGAAAAAGAGACCAAAAATAAGGGCAGCAATCAACACATCAAAAGCAATACCGATTTCAACCACCAACGGCATACCATTGGTCGCGCCAATGGCAGCAAAGAAGAGTGAATTTTCAACGGCTAAAAACCCAATGACCTGTGTAATGGCTTTTTTGCGCGTAATCATCATCAACATGCTCAACAACACACATGCCATGGCAATCGCCATTGAGTTCCGAGTCATTAAATCAGACGTCAATTCAATGGGTTGCATCACATGAAAGGAAAACAGCGTCACTGCCACGGCAATGATGATGGTAGCCCCACTGTTCATCAACGGTTCTACTTCACGATGCACGTGTAACTTGCGGATCACACGCCACAACATCCACGGCATCAGTAAGCCTTTGAGTAAAAAAGTCATCATCGCCGAAATATAGAGTTCATGCTCACCAGAACTGTAAGCGACAACGGCTGCGGTTGCGGCGAGCAATAAACCTTGTGCCGCAAACCAGTGCAGTACAGACAGCATGCGATGCTGTGCCAAAAGAGCAAAAGAGATCAATAAGGTTAAGGCCGCCATATCATCAATCAATAGCTGGGTAAAAGAGGCACTCATGCAGCGATCTCCAACATATAATGGATGATTAAACCTAAGAATGATAAGACAAAGGCTGTTCCCAAATACTGAGGCACGTCAAACAAGCGCAATTTGGCGCGTGATGTTTCCCATACTGCTAGGGCAAGGAGTAATACCGCCAGTTTCAATACCCATAGAGAAAAAGCCAGCAAAATACCCGTAAGGTCAGTCGTCATACTGATGCCCCACGGTATAAATAGATCAATAATCAGCGTGCTAAAGAGCAGCAGTTTAATCATGGAAGCCCATTCCATGAGTGCCAAATGACGACCCGAATACTCCAACAACATCGCCTCATGAATCATGGTGACTTCCAAATGTGTGGTTGGGTTATCAATTGGAATACGCCCTGTTTCGGCAATGGCAATCATCAACATAGCGATTAAAGAAAAAGCAATAGAGGGTTGAATCAACAGCGGTGTGCTGAGCGTGTGTTCAATCATGGTGGAGAGATTTGTACTGTGTGCACCAATCGCCAATACAAACACACTCATCAACATCGCAGGCTCGGCAAGTGCTGAAAATGTCATTTCACGGCTTGCTCCCATACCACCAAAAGCTGTACCTATATCCATGCCAGCCAACGAAAGAAAAAAACGGGCCAAGGCAAGCAGTGCCACCAGTGCAATCACATCTGCCGTGAGCGATAGCGGGGTATCCAACAACAGTGCGGGTACAACGCTTGCTGCCATCACGGTGGCTGTAAACACCACATACGGCGTAAAACGAAAAATCCATGAAGCATGTTCTGCTAAGACCACCTCTTTGGCGAACAGTTTCCGAATATTACGCCATGGCTGCAACATGCCTGCACCATGACGATTTTGTAGTCTGGCTTTACATACACTGACAAATCCTGCAACCAAGGGTGCAAGTAAAACCATCAAGATAGCCTGTAATAATTGAATGAATAGGGATGTCATACAAAAATCATCAAAAGAAGAATCACGGTGGCAAAGGTATAGGTCAAATAGGCATGAATACCACGTTGGTGCTCATGTCGAATGATTTTAGCAAGGTGTAACGTCATCCGTCCTATCGGTTGATACAGATATTTGACCACCCTATCACCCACATGCACCACGTATTTTACCCGCCTTGTGAGAAGCGTGTGTTGTTGACGCTCTGCATGCACATGTTCATCGGGTTGATAAAAAGCTTCAAAAATACGGCGTAAAGGTTGCGAGAAACTGCTTGCTGTGTACTGCATGCGTGCATGGGTATGGGGATTACCACAACTCCACATCTTGCTGCGACGAATCGTGGTTCCCTTGGGGTGCAAGCACCAAAAAGCGAGACCTCCAAGTAACAACATACCCAACAATACTATCGGTGAGGAATAGGATGCATGCGTTACATCTATCGGCATCAACCATAACCAGTTTGGCGTATTCAATGCTTGCCCATCGAGCGAACCCATAAGAGAAGCATGCAATAAAAGTTTGGGTACCGCATCAATCATTGGAATAAAAACAGTGGGCAATAACCCGAGTAACAAACAACACAGTGCAGGCATAACCATGCCCCATTTCATCCAGTGATCGATCTCTTTGGCATGCGCTGCAATATCACTGCGAGCATGGCCTAAAAAAACAACGCCAAAGACTTTTACAAAACATGTGGCAGCCAAAGCCCCCGCCAAGGCAAGCATGGCTGCGGCAAAGGGAACCAGTGCGTTTAATAATGTGCCGCCAAGTTGCGGTGCCATCAATGCGGTTTGAAAGGTCAGCCATTCAGAAACAAAACCATTAAAGGGTGGCAGTGCTGAAATTGAAATACAAGCAACCAGAAAGAGGGCTGATGTCCAAGGCATACGATGAATCAAACCACCCATGACCTCCATATTCCGCGAGCCTGTACTGTGTAAAATAGCACCAGCCCCCATAAACAGCAGCCCTTTAAACAGGGCGTGGTTGATGGTGTGGTACAACGCAGCAATCAGACCCAAGGCAGCAAGCGTTGGGTGGTCAAAGTGTGCCAACAGCATCGCCAAACCCAAACCGATAAGAATAATACCAATGTTTTCAATGGAGTGATAAGCCAGCAAGCGTTTGAGATCATGTTGTTGTAGAGCCATGAGTACGCCAAATACAGCCGAACTTGACCCTGCTGCCAAAACCAGCGCCCCCCACCACCATTGAAAATCGCCACTGCCCATCAAGTCCCAGGTCACACGGATAAAACCAAATATGGCGACTTTTAACATAATACCACTCATCAATGCCGATACATTCGATGGTGCGACAGGATGGGCATCGGGCAACCAGCCATGCATCGGTACTACCCCTGCTTTGGTACCAAAACCAAACCCAGCCAACAAAAATGCCACCGAAGCCCAAAAAGGGGGTATTTCAGCATCACGCATGACTGAAAATTCAAACGAACCCGATGCGGCATACAGGGTGGCAAAACTCCCCATAATCAATAAACCTGCCATGTGCGCCATCAACAAATAGATAAAACCTGCTTTGCGATTTTCAGGGTGTTGATGCTCATGGGTGACCAGAAAATAGGATGATACACTCATCAATTCCCAAAATAACATGAAGGTAAAGGCATCATCCGACAGCACCACACCGATCATACCCAAAACAAACAGGGGCAAGAAAATCGCCACGGGCGTTAAGCGTTTCTCGTGCTTTAAATAACCTTGTGAATAGATGGCAACGGGCAACAACAATGAACCAATCACCAACAAAAAGAATGCCCCCAATGCATCCAAACGAAGGTGCATGGGTAACCATGGCAAGCCGATAGGCAATAGGATCGTGCCTCCATCATCCATCAGTCCTGCAAAACCTGCAATGCAAGCAGACAAGCCTGATAATCCCAGTAAAAAACATAATAATGCGCGTTGGATATTGTTTTTAGATTGTAAGAATGGTGACAGAATGGCCGCTATAACCACCCAGAAACATGCCAGTAATGCAATGTTTAATGACAGCACATGACTCATCGGGAACGTACCATTAACAGTTCACACGGTAGACCAGATATATTACGCCAGTTGTGTTGTTTGCGTGCATCGTAATAGAGCGATTGCATTTCTGTAAGATGGTAGTCACAACCATCGTATTCTAATAACACCTGCCCACGACGTACCCAAACAAAAGCATGGGGACTTTTAATACCATATTGGGACTCTTCAAAACTGCCATCTGCATCAAGTTTGACCAACATCGGCTCAAAACCAATGGGGTGATGCAGGGCGGTGAGTGGAATAAAATGACCCCCTTGATTAAGAGGAACCATCGGACGATCGTTTAAATCAAAAATTTCGATGGGCTTTTGATCACCCGTTTCAAGAAAAAAAGCAGCGATAGCGATGCCCAATCCATCGGCAAGCTTTTGCAATGTGGCAACAGAGGGCGAGCCTTGCCCTGATTCCAATTGCGACAAAGAAGCTGCGCTAATGCCCGATTGTTCGGCGAGGCAACGTTGTGATAAACCTTGTTGTTGCCGCAATGTTTTTATTTTTTCACTGATAGATTGCATGATAAACGTCATTATTCACAATAATGTTCATCTGTAAATATTATTTAACAGTTACTAACTGTCGCCGTAACCCTCAAATTTGAGAAGTAAATAAGCAACAGATTGAACTCCGACCCGTGGGTGGCAGAATGTCGCGTCTGAATGCCATGTTTACTATTTAACCTGAATTGTTTGGGGGAAAAAACGAGGGCATAAGCGTTATTAAAAAAGGGGCAAGTGAATGGCTTTTAGCTACCTTGAGTTTGAACGACCCATTGCTGAATTAACTGAAAAAATTGATGAGTTATCTCAAATGGGCAGCAATGCTGCCATTGATATTGCCGAAGAAGTGGAAAAGCTTACCAAAAAGCGTGATAAACTAATTGACCAAGTGTATCAAAATGCTAGCCGCTTTCAGATTGCACAGTTATCGCGCCATCCTGATCGCCCTTATTTTATGGATTATATCCCCCTGCTGTTTGATGACTTTCAAGAGCTTCATGGCGACCGCGCCTTTGGCGATGATGCCGCTATCGTGGGTGGTACGGCTCGCTTTGGCGAATATGCGGTAATGATAATCGGCCAACAAAAGGGGCGTGATACCAAAGAAAAAGTTAAGCGAAACTTCGGCATGGCCAAACCAGAGGGTTACCGCAAAGCCTTGCGCTTGTTTCATATGGCTGAACGTTTTGGCATGCCCGTCATGACTTTTATTGATACGCCGGGCGCATGGCCAGGTATTGATGCTGAGGAACGCGGGCAAAGTGAAGCCATTGCCCGAAATTTAATGGAATTGGCAGCATTAAAAGTGCCAGTTCTTTGCACTGTGATTGGTGAGGGAGGTTCTGGCGGTGCCTTGGCACTGGGTGTGGGGGATCGCTTGTATATGCAAGAATTTGCTACCTACTCGGTTATATCCCCTGAGGGCTGCGCTGCTATTTTGTGGCATGATCGTGCTTATGCGGAACAAGCTGCTGAGGCATTAAAACCAACCGTTTTCGACTTACAAAAATTAAATTTATTGGATGCCATAATCAAAGAACCCCAGCAAGGCGCACACCGCGACCTGATCACGGCTGCGGCATTGATGCAAAAAACATTACACCAAGGTTTAGAAGAACTGTTGGATCTTTCATTGTCATCATTGTTGGAACAACGCTACACCAAATTGCGCCGAGTAGGAGAATTCCAAACACATGTTTGATGGTTTCTTATTACTTATGGACGTATGTTAAGCCATGACATGGGAAGCATTTGTTTCACATGCTTTGTTTGCTTTGGTCTTGTTTCTCGTCGCTTGGAGCATCACCCGCTGGATGATTCATCACACGTCTTTTATTGATATTCCCAACGAGCGTTCTTCGCATGCCTCACCGACCCCTAGGGGCGGGGGCGTATCTATTGTTACTGCTTTTTTGATCGGTTTAATCATGATTGCATGGATTGGTGATCGGGTGTATTTGCAGCAACAGTATTTTGTGGGTTTTGTGTTATCGGCTTACAGCATTGCCCTGCTGTCTTTTTTGGATGATATTCACAACTACCGCTTTCATATCAAATTGCTGCTGCATTGTGTTGCCATTGCCGTGGTCTTGTCTGCAGGTTTGGTGCTTGATCAGTTGGCGACTCCGTGGTTTGGTCTTGTTTCACTGGGGGTGGGTGGTTATGTATTGACCTTTCTTTGGTTGCTTGGGCTGACCAATGCCTATAATTTTATGGATGGTATTGATGGATTGGCGGCTTTAACGGCAATCATTGCTGCAGGGTTTTTTGCTTATATCACCCTTCATCAGGGCAGTACATTTGTGTACCTTGTCAGTTATACTATTTTGGCGGGCAGTGCTGGTTTTTTGTATTTTAACCGTCCGCCAGCCAAAATTTTCATGGGGGATGTTGGCAGTACGTTTCTTGGTTTTACCTTGGGTTGTATGGCATTAATTGGTGCCCGTTATGATGCTTCACACACATCATTTTTGGTCATGCCTTTGTTGCTTGGGCATTTTATTTTTGATACGGTTTTCACCATGCTACGGCGTATTATCGCAGGAGAAAACCCCGCACAGGCACATTGCAGCCACCTCTACCAATTGCTGGTTCGGGGTGGCTTAAGCCATAAGAAAGTTACATTGATCTATGCCGCTTGTGGTACAGTACAAGGTGTTGCAGCGATTTGGATGGTTCAAATCGAAGGCAGTGAGCGTTTGTTTGTTTTTGTACCATTTTTATTGTTGTATGCGCTGGCCGCATGGAAAATAACCGCGCAGGCAAAAAAGTTAGGCTTGATGCATCATTGATGAGAATTAGGGCTGGTGTTGCTCGGGGGAAACTTCAATTGATAAACGCATAATAAGAACCTCTTCAACTTTTCTCACCCAACTTACCCGTACAGAAAGCAAGAAAAGAATATACTGCCCCAGATTTCAAGAACTTGCTTACACCCAATTTTCAACTCTTAGACCCGGAACACGCTCAAACTCTTTCATATTATTGGTCACCAGAATCAATCCCATCGACCTTGCATGGCCTGCGATCATCATATCGTAAGGCCCAATGGGCTGACCGGACTTGTATAGCTCCGCCCTTAGTTGTCCAAAATGTTCTGAGGCGTGCTCTTCAAATGAAGCCACTTCCATGCGTGCAATCAGACCATTGATATCGGCCAGATTGCGTTCTGTTTGTGAAGAGCGTTCAGCACCATAAATCAACTCACCAAGTGAGATAGAAGAGATGCACATCTGACCTTCATGTTTCTTGAAAATTTCACGAACTTGCGATGGTCGATCTTTAATCGTATAAATAATAATATTGGTATCCAGCATATATTTCAGCATGCTCAAAAGGATTCCCGTTGCTGATCTTCTGGTTGATCACGCTCATTCATAAAGTCATCAGATACGCCCGGGCCGTTAAACCAGCAATCCCAGGATTCTCCAGCCGGTGTAATAATCCGAGTATTGCCGATGGCTACAATCTTCACCTTCTTAACAGACTCTGGAAAAGAAACGGCTTTCGGTAGTCGGACAGCCTGAGTCTGGTTACTTTTGAATACAGTAGTGTTCACTGATTTCATCATGGCCTCCATCGTTCATAGTAACATGATAACGAACGGGTTGGATATATCAACAGTATATCCAAAAAGAGGGTGAAATCAGGGACAGTATATTCATTTATCATCTTTGCGTTTTCTTCTCTGCTTTAATGGCCTCAAAACCATGGCGAGTTTCCCCAGCGTATTATCGCAAGCAAAAAAGTTAGGCTTGATGCATCATTGATGAGAATTAGGAAGATGGACGTTTCTTAGTTGGTCTCGGGTGTGCTGGATTTGAGCGTTGTTTCTTCCCAATCATGGATGGAACGATACACTTGCCAATTCAACGATTTATCCATGGCTATAACAACATCACTACCTTGCAAACGCAGGTACGTGGAAAGAAGGTTGGCACCTTGTTTGCCCACCATTGCGTTGAATATATCGCGGTCAGCAGCATCCAATAACAACAAATGAACACCGCTTTTGGCATCCAATCTTAATTTTTCATCGTGCTTGTGCTTGCGTGTTACCACACGCACCGGCCGCATTTCGGCAAGGTCTTTGAGCAATCGTTCGACTGCTTCGTGATCAGCCTTGACGTGATCATTCAACTGCCACTCGCCTGCTGCCCAATGAATGACAATGGTTTCTTTTGCCGCCATCGTTATTTTAATGGTGGCAACATCAGATACCTCAATAGGCGACCATATAGGAATTTTTTGTTGAATTTCGCTGATGTCGGACTTTTGAAAGAAAAAAACCGTTGCTGTTGCAAGCATCATAATAGCCAATATAATATATTTCATTGTATACTTTTCCTTCTGCGGTGTAACCACCACCATCGTCCTAGACCCAAAAACAACAACAACAAGGGCAAACCAAGCATCCACAGTACTTTAAAAAAGAGTCGTTCTGTGCTATCTAACTTGATCAATGGACGATGGGTCACACCACGCGAACGCAAATCAATCAAGCCCACATCACCAGCGAGCCAGTCCAACATGTTTAAGACAGGCGTAATATTTGTTCCTTGCATAAATTGATCATCAAGCAAGGCCAAAGAACCAACAACCAACCAACGGGTATGGGGGGTTTTTGCCCTGTGTTTTCCTTCATCATCAGCGATGCCTTCAGGTGGCGCGGTAAAAGCACTGTCTTGCGCCCCTTCATAGACCAACGCCAATACAGAAGGGTTTAAAGCCAAACCTGAAAACTGCTCTTCCATCGAAATCATGGGATTAACATTAAAAGGTGGGCCTTGTTGGACGGTCGCATATTGGGATGAACGCATCAAAACCTGTGCCTGTGCATTGCGCGTAGCCAGTGGCGAGGCAAATGGAATGCTAATGCCCTCAATATTTCGCGTAATAGGGTGGTGGTCGTTCATGTCTGTCACATCGGGAATAAAAGGGTAATCGACAGCAGAGCGAAACATAAAACCACCTTTCTGCTGGTTCACGGTGATACGGCTTGCCTGTTGATCCATCACCAAGCCTGATTCTACCAGCACGCCCAAATCATCCAGCAACCAGTCATTGGCATAAGGATCAATAGGTAGCACTTGAAAACCATAGCGCATATCAGGGTACGCTTGCCCTGCCAGCACAAGCAAGCCGCCGCCCTGCATACGAAATTGATCCAAACGATAACGCCATATATCAGAAACCTTTTGACGTACGCCTGCGACGATAATCACCTGCGTACCATCTGGCACGGGTTCGACGGCTGGTGCAAAGCTTGTGACTTCGTAGTCTTCTTGGATAGAGGCTGAAAGTTGTTTCATCGTATCAAGATTATTGGCACCAAAGCCTGTTGCAATAGCCAATTTGACACGGCCTTTGCCCGTCAGTTTTTTTATTTTTCGCATCAATGCATATTCAAGGCCTTGATCGCTTTGAACCACAGGAATAATTTCTTTTGCATCCAAAAACTCAATGACAATAGCAAGATAACCTTGTTTCACTTGGGCGTGATCATCTTCAATAACCTGTACTTGAACCTTGGGTATTTGTAAAGCAGCGAGTGATGCAGCAATGTTTGGGTCATCCGAAGGGTCTACAATGTCATAACCAATATTACCATCGCCAGCCTCATGCATCGATTGCAACAGGTCTTCGATATACCGTTCTAATTGACCATAAGGTTGCGGCATAGCACCTGTGATATAGGCACGAATCATCAGTGGTTCATCGAGTTGCCTAAGCAGCGATTTGCTCGATGCTGAAAGCGTCGATGTTTGACCTTCTGTCCAATCGCTTTGCCAGTGGCTGGCATCCGCTGCAACATACAAGATAGCAAGACAAACGATTGATAACAACAATCGTCCTATTGCTGCCGTGCGAATACGCATGCGTTGATCAGCCGCCATCAGCGCCACCTCCGTCGTTCCAGTTCAAATGAACAGAGGCTGATAAATACCCCTATCACCATCAACAAATAAACCACATCACCAAGGTTGAGTACCCCACGCAACAACGATTGGTAATGCGCAACAGGGCTTAAGGTGGTCAACACGTTTTGTATAAATGGTGGAAACAATGTCGCTACTTGTAACAATAAAAACAAGGTCAACAATAGCACCAGACCAAACACATAAGCAATAACCTCATACCCTGTTAAAGCCGAGGCATACAAACAAATAGCGGCGTAGCTGCCAGCAAGCAAGAGCAAGGCAATATACGATACCATCATCTGCCCCCCATCCAATGTACCAAGGCCTGACAGCGTCCATGGGTACAACAATGTTAAACCAATCAACACCGCGAGTTGGGTGAACAATGACAAAAACTTACCCAGCACTACCGTTAATGTGCCAACAGGTAATGTCGCCAGCAACTCAAAGGTTCCGCTTCGTCGTTCATCAGCAATAAAACGCATGGCCATGGCTGGCACAAAAAAGATCAGTAACAAGGGCAACACAGCAAACCAACCACGCATATCGGCTTCGTTAACCAAAAACAAAGAGTTGCTAAAAAAGAATCCTGTGGTCACCAAAAAGGCAATGCCAATCACATAAGCAAGTGGCGTATCAATGCACGTACGCCATTCTTTACGGCACAAAGCAATGATTTGTTTTGCCATTAAAGATAGAGATGAAACAATCACGGGGTTATTTTTTTTCATGGTCTGCCCCTGTTAGTGCATGAAACACATCTTCTAACGATGTCTGCTCGGTGTGCATTTCTAATAAGAGAATGTTATGGGCAACAGCCGTACGAAACGCTGTTTCCGCCAAGGGTGCTTGGCCATCGGTATGGCGCAAAGAGATGTAAAAGGTTTCACTATCTTCCAAAGTTTTTTTATGTTTTGAGGTTTTTTCATGTTTTGAGGTTCTTTCAAAGGTACAGGCTGGTAAAGCGAGCTTGATGGCTTGTTCAAAAGCTGTCACATCACCACGCAATTGAAGTTGCAATACAATACCACCCTGTGCTTGTTGCGCCAGTTCATCTTGTGTGCCGATGATTTGTAATCGCCCGCCATCAAGAATCATCATGCGATCACACACGGCTTCAACTTCAGACAAGACGTGTGATGACAACAACACTGTTTTTTCTTCACCCAAACGACGAATCAAATGGCGAATTTCAACGATTTGATTGGGGTCTAAGCCGGTTGTTGGCTCGTCAAGAATAAGGCAAACAGGATCATGCAACATGCTAGCAGCCAAACCAACGCGCTGCCGAAATCCTTTGGATAATTCATCAATACGGCGGTGCAAAACCGATTGTAAACCACAAACATCCGACATTTCAGTGATACGGTCGGAGAGCGTGGCTGGTGGTAGACCATGCATGCGCCCCATAAAACGCAAATGATTGATAACATCCAAGTCACGGTATGATGGCGCGTTTTCTGGCAAATAACCCAAGCAATGTTGTATGGCTTGGGGTTTTTCTAGGCCGATGCCATTAATGCTTGCAGTCCCAGAAGAAGGCGGCAAAAAGCCAGTGAGCATTTTCATGGTGGTGGACTTTCCCGCACCATTGGGGCCAAGCAGCCCCATGACTTCACCACGCTTCACATGAAAACTAAGGTCGCAAACAGCATAGCCCTGCTGCAAATGCTGCCCTCCAAATTGACGATTGAGTTGTTTCGCATAAATCATAAGTGTGGAATTATAAAAAAACGTGCAGCAAGGGTCAAGGCTTAGACCTGCTCCATTTATGCTGTGTGGGAATGAGGAGTGCAACGTATGCTTGGTTCGCAAAAATCTGATGTGTTGCTAGAGCAGCTCGGCTAGCTGCTCGTAATTGCGCGTTGCTCTGTTTTTATCATTAAGAGATACCATTGCGAGCGCTTAATCATTCATTTTGTATCGCCTTAAACGGGAAGCCTTATTGACGAACGAGGCGAAAGCCTAAATCAAGGTTATGATACTCTTCTGAGTTATAGCTTCGGTTTGCGCTGCGAAGGTGTGCTGCAAAATAATTCCAACTACCGCCACGGTTACCACGAAGCACACCCTTTTCAGGACCTTGCGGGTCTACAGTTGGTGCAATCGCGTAATATCCAGCACCATACCAGTCTTGAACCCACTCCCAGGCATTGCCATGCATATCATAAAGTCCCCAGGGATTGGGCTTCTTTTGACCAACAGGGCGAATCTTTCCAGCATTGCTATCAAACCAAGCATAATCCTTTATTTTTTCTACATCATCGCCGAAAGAGAATAGGGTAGTGGTACCAGCACGAGCGGCATATTCCCACTCCGCCTCTGTTGGTAAGCGGTATTTTTTGCCCTTATTACCCTCGTTTAACCAAGAAATATACTCCTGTGCCTCTTTCCAAGATACCCAGACAACGGCTGCTTGGTCGCCAAAATCATTGTACTCTTTGAACGTATCAGTATTTAGGTCATTCCGCTTCGCTTCACGCATAAACGCCTTGAATTGCGCCAGTGTGACTTCATGAATAGCCATTTCAAAAGGCTTGCTAATATTCACCTCGTGCTGAGGAGCCTCATCAAAAAAAGCGAATTTATCAGCCTTCTCTCCATGGACGCACAGAAGCTCAATGGTTTTTTCACCCTTCGTTACAGCCTTTTTATTATCATCACTTTGCTTTTGGGTCAATGCACAGCTACCAATATGGAAACTACCCGCAGGTATTTCAACAAAATCCATGCCTATCGGATTCTTGTCGCTGGCATAAACCATGCAAGGTAAAAGTTGCAGGGCAAACAGACCCAGTAAAAGTTGTAATTTTTTCATTTTGTTATATATATACTCCCAGTCTTCAGTCTCATCTATGCATGCAGACCATACTACTGTGCAAAAATATATCCATATGCACGCATGAGTCAACTCTAATTGTATCCATTCAACGGCCCTTCCCTTCATAACACCATCCTCGGCGTGCCTCCTGCAAAAATTAAAACAAAACGATGGTAGACGAAAGCGAAGCCGCACCTAGGATACCGCAAATATTTTCTAGGGAAGGAACCTTTCATGCCTAAATACCGTCGTTTTGCAGACACATCGGTTAGCGAACGTATATTGGATTCAATGTTTTTAATAACTATCGGTATTGCTTATTTATTTGCCTTACTGAATCTTTATTATACCCATCAAGGGCGCGATGGAGAAGAAGGCTTGTCTGTTACCGATGTAATGTACGCCTATTATGGCTCGCATAATCAAACACGCCTTGGCGCAGCCATTAATGGGCCGATGGCGAGCAATTTACCCAACCCTGCTGCCAAGCAAATAATTTTAGACTGGATCAAAGAAGGAGCCAGTGAAGAAGCCTTTCATGCTAAAATTGAACCCATCATGAAAGAAAACTGCATCATGTGCCATTCTGCAGAAAGTGGCTTACCCATTCCTTCGTTTGAAAGTTATGCGAGTGTCTTGCAGCTTACCAAAACAGATACAGGGGCAACCATCCCTGCCTTGGTTCGGGTGTCGCATATTCACTTGTTTGGCATTGCATTTATTTTGTTTTTTGTTGGCCGCCTGTTTTTGTTGTGCGAAATGAATGTAAAAATAAAACGCTTGTATGTAGCCTTGCCCTTCCTCTTTTTATTGCTGGATATTGCTTCGTGGTTTATCACCAAAATAATTCCCGAGTTTGCTTACGTGGTGATTGCAGCAGGTGGACTGGTTGGCACAACATTTGGCCTGCAAATTATTATTTGCTTGTACCAAATGTGGCTCTATGAAAGCAGTACAAAAGAAGAAACACCATAAAAGTTTATTTCACGCAGGTGTATAAACACATTTATTAAAAGGAGTCCTATAATGAAAAAAACATCCCTACTCTTGGCTGCTGTGGCAGCATTAACCTTGGCAACGGCGCCATTGGCGAGTGCAGGCGTTGATGTCGAAAAGATTTTTAAGAAAAAATGTGCCATGTGCCACAAAGTAGACAAGAAAAAAATAGGCCCAGCATTGAAAGATATGAGTACTGATTTGGCTGTTCTTAAAGAAACCATTACCAATGGTCGCAAGATGATGCCCAAATTCAAGAAGAAATTAACGGGTGAAGAAATTGATGCCATGGTTGCTTTTGTGGCTTCTAAAAACCCCAATGCTGCGGCTAACCCTTGCGCTGCGAATCCTTGCGCGGCAAAGTAACGCGTTTATAAATCATTGTGTGCAGCAGAATGTCCCTTTTATAGACCGTTTTGCTGCATACAATGATTGAAACAGGCATGCATAATGAACAAGCGAACGTGAACATGAATGATTCATGATTGATTGTGAACCATTCATGTTCAGCAGCATGCCCCATTTTAATGATTTAAGGAGGGGGACTTATATGACAATGCGATACTGGTTTGGGCTAACGGCCGGTCTGATTGGACTAATGACCACCAATATAGCCATAGCTTCGGATATGCTGGATGGAAAAGACATATTTGAAAGTAGCTGTGCAGTGTGTCACGGCATGGATGGAACAGTGAGTGATGCGGGGAAAAGACTGGAACCATTCCCTGCTCGAAATTTGCGCGCCGTTGCGCCAATGGTCGATCGCGATGAACTTCGTCGAATCATCACCTATGGCATAGAAGGCACGGCAATGCGCCCTAAAAAATATGAATTGGATCCATTAGAAATTGATGCTGTGATTGATTATATCCAAAGTTTTGATTACGAGCCTGATCTTGCCAACGGTAAGATGCGATTTGAAGCGGTATGTGTTTCTTGCCATGGGAAAGATGGTCGCGCGCAAACGGGTGTTGGTGCAAAAAATTTGGTTTTTTCTAAACTTAACTTAGAAGGCATTATTCATACCATGCGTTATGGTCGCGCAGGCACATTGATGACCAGCAAACGCCATCAACTAAGCAATAAAGATATTGCTGATATTGCCAATTATGTTTACGGCTTGCGCTATAAAGCTGACGCTGCTAAGGGTCAACGCTTGTATGCTAAAAATTGTAAATCATGCCATAATACACCATCGGAAATTAAAATTCGTGGTAATGCTGCAATCAACCGAACCATTGCTGATTTGGATGACCATATGCTAGATTTGCGTATTCGTCATGGTCGCCATATTGATCGCGCAGGAAAAAAAGTTGCTGCGTTATCAGCCGATGATGTTCAAGATATTATTGCCTATACGAGAGAAGACTCACACTGATGAATGACCATAATAAGCTCAGACCTTCCATGGGAGGCTCTGAGCTTTTTAACCTTGATTTGATTAAGAAGTACGATACCGCAGGGCCTCGTTATACATCGTATCCCACGGCTCCTATGTTTCATGATGGCATAAATGCGCGTGTTTATACCGATACCTTGCGTCAATCGGCAAGCAGCGATAGCCCGCTTTCTTTGTATATTCACATTCCCTTTTGTAATACTGTTTGTTACTACTGTGGCTGCAATAAAATTGTCACCAACAAATACGAACGTGCTGCCCCTTACCTTGAGTTACTGCTAAAAGAAATCGACCTTGTGGCTGATTCTTTGGGACGTGATTGTGAGCGAAAAGTAACACAGCTACACTTTGGTGGTGGTACGCCAACCTTTTTGAACGATGTTCAAATGAAGCGATTGACGGATCATTTGCATCAGCGGTTTCATTTTGTGGATGATGCAGCAGGCGAATATGGCATTGAGATGGATCCACGCGAATGCGGCGAAAATACCGTGCGTGTATTGCGAGAGTGTGGCTTTAACCGGATGAGCATGGGGGTTCAAGATTTTGATCCCGATGTACAAAAGGCCGTCAATCGTATTCAAAGCAAAGAAGAAACCTTGCGCGTGTTAAACGAGGCTCGCGCCCTTGGTTTCACATCCATGAATATCGACCTTATGTATGGCTTGCCGTTGCAAAGCGTCGATAGCTTCACCCGCACACTAGAAACCATTGTGGCATTCAGTCCCGATCGTATTGCGTTGTTTAATTATGCACACTTACCGCGCATGTTTATGCCACAACGGCGTATTGATGAAGCACAAATTCCAAGCCCGCAAGAAAAGTTAAATATTTTAGAGCTATCCATTGGTACGTTGCTTGATGCAGGTTATGTTTTTGTTGGGATGGATCACTTTGCCAAGCCCAACGATGAAATGGCTAGAGCACAAGCTGAAGGTAAATTGTACCGAAACTTTCAAGGCTATTCCACCCACGCAGATTGCGATTTGATTGGTATGGGATTGACTTCTATTGGTTTTGTGGGCGGCAATTTCTTTCAAAACGCAAAAGAGATGGATGCTTATGCATCTGCTACTGAAGCAGCAAAATTCAGTGTTTTTCGTGGTTATCAATTAAGCGATGAAGATCACCTCCGCCGCCATGTTATCATGCGCTTGATGTGTGATTTTTCGTTGGATTACCCCAGCATTGAAGCGTTATTTCCTATCAATTTCACCGATCATTTTTCCGATGCTTTGGTAGATTTGGCTGCCATGCAAGATGATGGACTGCTTGTATTAGACGTTGATGGTATGCGCGTTCTAACGGCAGGACGCTTGTTGATTCGGAATATAGCGATGGCATTTGATGAGCATATTCGTAAAAAATCTTCTACTATGAAGTTTTCAAAAATTATTTAAGTTTCAGGAGGTTACCATGAAACATTCAATAAGCTGCAACCTTAAGCGTTGCGATGGCTGGGTGCGCTTGCTGTATATGGTGGTTATATTCATCTGTTACAGTATTAGCAAGATGATTGTTGCAGCGATGGCTGCATTTCAAATTATTATGTTTGTGTTTACCCGCAGCATCAATACATCATTGCGTGACTTTGGGCAAAATTTAAGTACTTACCATTACCAAGTCGTTCGTTTTTTAACTTTTAATGCAGAAAAACGCCCCTTTCCTTTTTCTGACTGGCCCAATGGCTTACCTGATCTCAATGAAGAAGATGAGACGCCATTGCTTGATAGCAACTGCTGTGGTCAACATTGTTCATGCCACTGCCAAACAGATACAGCACCTGCAAAGAATGAGCAACATGCAGCAGAAGCCACCAAGCCCGCGTCTTCTGCCACAGATACTGTGTTGAATGCTACGGTGGTTGATGAGGCTGGCAAACCAGATGCTTCAACAGCGAGCGAAGCAACAGCGAGCGAAGCAACAGCTAAGACAACAGTAAAAACTAATGATGTTGATCGTGCAGATTCAGACAAGCACGAGGGTAATAAAGAAAATCAACAAAAACCAACCCCCAGCAATGCCGATCATGTGCCAGATGAGACATTGCAAGTGAACAAAAAAAGCAACAAGGATTCCACGGAATTGTGATTACCACACAATCAGAAGAAAATTTTAACGCCGCCAGTAAATTGTTGCCAGGCGGCGTGAATTCACCCGTGCGGGCGTTTAAATCGGTGGGTGGAAATCCGCGTTTTATTGCGTCGGCCAAAGGGGCGAAGCTCACCGATGTGGATGGTAATGCGTACATTGATTATGTGGGTTCATGGGGGCCGATGATCTTGGGTCACGCCCAGCCTGATGTGATTGCTGGTATCATCGAAACAGCCGCCCACGGCGTATCATTTGGTGCGCCTTGCCCCTTGGAAATAAAATTGGCAAAATTGGTGGTGGATATGGTTCCATCCATTGATGTGGTGCGTTTTGTGAACTCTGGCACTGAAGCCACCATGAGTGCCCTGCGTTTGGCGCGTGGTTTTACAGGCCGTGATAAAATCATCAAGTTTGAAGGTGGCTACCACGGTCATGCTGATGGTTTGTTGGTCAAAGCTGGCTCTGGTGCTGCCACGTTTGGTATCCCCGATTCAGCGGGCGTGCCGCAAGACTATGCCAAGTTAACACTGACCTGTCCATTGAACGATATGGCTGCCGTGCGTCGGCTGTTTGCTGAAAACAGCCATGAAATCGCATGCGTGATTGTTGAACCTATTCCCGGTAACACTGGGGTGATTGATCTTTACCATACAGGTTTTTTAGCCGCATTGCGCAGCATTTGCGATCAAGAAGGCACGTTGTTAATTTTTGATGAGGTAATGTCTGGTTTTCGTGTCGCATCTGGCGGCGCACAGGCGTTGTTTGGTATCACGCCTGATATAACCTGTTTGGGCAAAATCATAGGTGGTGGTTTGCCCGTGGGTGCTTACGGTGGGCGTGAAGAAATTATGCGGAAAATCTCCCCCGATGGCCCCGTTTACCAAGCGGGTACACTCTCTGGTAACCCTCTGGCGATGCGGGCGGGCATTGAGACATTAACCCGTCTGCGCGACCCTGCGGTCTATGCGCAATTAGAAATACGCAGTGCGCGGTTGTTTGATGGTTTACTGGCTGGCTGTAAAACGGCGGGTATTGCTGCTTGTGGCAATCGCTTTGGTTCGATGTTCACGGTGTTTTTTACGACGGCCGATCACGTCCGCAATTTTGACGATGCCTGTGGCTGCGACCTTGCATTTTTTGCCCGTTATTTTAACGCCATGTTAGAAGAAGGTATTTACCTTGCGCCCAGTCAATTTGAGGCAGGTTTTGTATCAACGGCGCATAGCGATGCTGATATTGAATACACACTAGAAGCTGCTGCGCGTGCGCTTGTTGCTGCACGTTGATGTTGGAGCATATTTGTTTTAATGATGCGGGGCTTGTGCCAGCCATTGCCCAAGATGATACAACAGGTGAAGTATTGATGATGGCATGGATGAACCGCAAGGCAGTAGAGCAAACCTTGGCCACTGGTTTTGCCCATTATTACAGTCGCTCCCGTCAGTCACAATGGAAAAAGGGCGAGAGCAGTGGTCATGTCCAACAAATAAAATCAATTGATTTGGATTGTGACGGCGATACTTTATTGTTGCGTATTCAACAAACAGGGGTGGCTTGCCATACCATGCGCACCAGTTGTTTTTATCGGCGGTGGCAAAACAATCAATGGCAAATCATTGCGGAACCCATCAATGAACAATGATATATTTGAACAATTAAGCACTGTGATTGCATCACGGCGCAATAGGGATCCAGACAGCTCTTATGTGGCTTCCTTGTTTCACAAAGGGCAAGATAAAATCCTCGAAAAAGTCGGTGAAGAAGCCATTGAAACCATCTTGGCGAGCAAAACGGGTGATGCCGATAAAATTATTTATGAAACCGCTGATCTTTGGTTTCATAGCATGATTATGTTGTCCTACCATGGTTTAAGCGTGGATGATGTTGCAAACGAATTGGCTCGACGTTTTGGCGTATCGGGACACCATGAAAAAAAAATGCGGCCAACAACATCATGCGATTAGAAACATAATATGTCCCATGGTTCATTAAAAGCCGTTGTTACGGCTGTGGTGGGTAATTCTATTGTTACCCTTGCCAAATTTGTGGGTTTCTCTTTTTCTGGCTCCAGTGCATTGCTTGCCGAGGCGGTTCATTCTTTGGTCGATACCATCAATCAAGCATTGTTATGGGTGGGCATTGTACGCTCTACACGCAAAGCCGATGCTGAACATCAATTGGGTTATGGGCAAGAGCGGTATTTTTGGAACTTGGTTTCTGCCGTAACGATTTTTTTTGTTGGCTGCGCTTATACCATCAACCATGCCATTGGACAGTTGCAGCATGGCAATAAGCCAGAAATAAGCGCTATTGCCTTTGCTGTGATTGCCCTTGCTTTTATTATTGAGGGTTATTCCTTTTGGGTTGCGCTGCAAGAGTTTCGCCGCCAGAGCAAGGCTGCCAATACGGACTTTTGGCAATACTTCGAAAAAACACGTGATCCCACTACTTTGGCGGTATTGGTTGAAGACTCAGCAGCCATGTTTGGCCTAAGTTTGGCATTAATTGGAATGCTGTTGTCGGCTTACACAGGCTCGGCAGTGTTTGATGGCGTAGCAGCTATGTTGATTGGCGTATTGATGGGAGTATTGGCCTTTTATTTGGCTTCAAGCAACCGAAAATACTTATTAAACCGTTCAGATGAACCGTTAAATGAACATGCAAAAGCGGCTTGGGCAAAGATGGATACCGTGCAAAATGTACACCATGTTCGCAGCATCGTATTGTCACCGGAAAAAAGCTTGTTGGTTGCCGAAGTGGAATTGCGGGAAGAATCATTGTTTGCCGATATGAAGGACGATGAAGTCCGAAACGCTATTTGTTTCATGAATCGTTTGGATGGTATTCGACGTGAATTGGAAAAAAAGGCTGTTTTTTCACCAAGCCAACCGCCCAATGAAACAGAAAATAACGAACTTATTTATATTGAATTTGTTTTGCCTGATTCAGTGAAAGAGTAGTCTACTTTTTTAAAATTCATGAGAAATAGGCATCCTTCATGTCTTGGTTTACACTTTAGTTCACTTGCCCCTCGTTCCCACGCTCCTGCGTGGGAATGCGTACGCCC
>JAUZQQ010000103.1 GCA_030950905.1 Mariprofundaceae bacterium | reverse complement strand
GTTAGCTGCTTGCACAACTGGTATGCAACATAGCCCACTGCAAACAAGTGTTGGGTTAGCGACTGTCTCTTAGTATTGGCAACATAGCTTTTTATGTTAATTTCAACGTCATCTATTTTCAAAATATTCTCCTGATTTGTATAATTCACAGGCACAATCCCTTCTGCATTAAACTTATTCCTATTCCCCACCACCCACAACAATTCACTCCTGCTTCGGCTTCTTAACCAGTGGCAAGAGACAGCAGTATTCTTGGATGCTGTTTTGCGCAATAGCTGCTTTACCGCTTGCAGACCTTCATTCGTAATCACCGTTTGCCAGGTGCGGCTGCCGATTCGGTTGGCGAAGGCATCGAGCACACGTCTGGTTCTTGGCAGCGCTTTCTTTTCGCACTGGGAAATAAAGGTTACCATCATAGGTTGTCACCACTTTGAAGGCAGTTTTCTTGATGTATGAAAGACACGTAAAATTTCAACATTATTACCTCTAATGCGATAAGGGATAATGTACGAAATATTATCAATGATTAACTCCCTTGTACCATGTATTCTACCCGTTCGGCCTATTGATGGATTGCTTGAAAGCAGCCCAACAGTATGAATAATTTTTTCTACCATTTTGGCTGCTGCCACTGGGTTATCTTTTACAATGTATTCCGCTTCCTGATCAAGGTTCATCAATGCTGTTTTTAACCATTTAATTTTCATTCGCAGTCCACTTCTCAAGCACTGCATGAACTTCTGCATCGCTGGCAAAATGACCGCTATCAGCCTCTACAAGAGCGGCCTCTATTTCCTGTATTTGCCATTCATTACATTCAATATATGTCTTGATTGCCTCTGCAGCCAAAAAAGATTTTGAACGCCTGGAGGACTCGGCAAGCTTGCCCAATTGATTTTTAATATGTTCATCAATACGTATAGTCATAGTTGTTGACATGTTTTCACCTCTATTTGTGATGCAATGTACACATTATAACACAATCGTGTCCATTGTGAAAGTTATTTACATTGCTGAGAGGCTCCTTTCACCGTATCAAACATAAAATCAAGCGCTTGGTGTTTGGTGAAGTTTTGCAAATATTCAATGCGTAGTTTTTGAAACTGCTTTGCCACATGTAAGCGTTTGTCTGCATCAAACCACCACGACATCCAGCCCTGTACATATTCCGTTGGTCGGTATTCACTTTGTGGCGAGAGCCACTCGATTTCAGTCGCGGCGATTAATGGTGTCGCACCACCACCACAGAAACCGACCAAAACACCTGCCGTTGCAAGCATACGCATGGCGGCTTAGGTGATAACGGATCCACAATTAACCCTCCTCAAAGAACCAACGCACATCGGCGATATTATCGGTAATGCGTGCTGGTGGTAGATTGTACGCAACTTCTCGCCCATAACTTTTTTGGTACAAACGGGAATCAAGAATAGCCATTACCCCGCGATCATCGGCATGACGAATCAACCTTCCAATGCCTTGACGTAATACCGCAATGGCTTCGGGTAATTGAATATCACGAAAGCCATTGCCGCCATTTTCTTCACAGCGGGCAATACGCGCTTGTAGCAATGGGTCACTCGGTGGTGCAAACGGCATTTTATCAATAATCACCAGTGATAATGTTTCGCCAGGTACGTCCACGCCTTCCCAAAAACTGCGGGTTCCACACAATATGGAATGGGTGTCTTTGCGAAATTCCCGCAAAATATAATCACGGCTGCCATCCACTCCTTGAATGTACACATTCCATGGCAAACGCTGGGCCAACTCAGGGGCAATGCTGTTCATATTCTGGTACGCGGTGAACAAAACAAAAGCACGCCCACGCGAGGCACGCAACAGACTTTCCATCTCGCTTAACAAGGCAGTGCGAGCAACAGGAGAACGGCTGTCTGGCAAGTGGCGGGGCAAATAATTTAGCGCCTGCTCGGCATAGTTAAAAGGCGATGCATGGTAAGCTTCGATGGCATCTTGGCGCAAGCCCAGTCGCTCACGAATATGTGTAAATGAGTGCGACAAACGCAAGGTCGCCGACAGCAACACAAACGCCGATTTTCGTGACCATAGGTGTTCTGCCAGCAAAGGCCCTGTTTCTATCGGTGCAGCAGCATAACGAAAAAAATCACCTTCGCCTTCCTGCCATGCCACAAAATCAGCATCGGGTGCGGCAAGAAATGCCATGTCTGTGATCAAATCCTTGCCTCTTGATGCCAACGAAACCACATCTTCGCTGCGTTCGCGGCGTGAATCAATGAGCTTAAGCAATGGCCTCCATGCTTGTTGCAAGGCATCGAGCGAATGCTCAGACCAGACATCCAAAACAATGCGCCCTTGCGCCAGCATTTCTTGCTTCAAAGCAGTTTCATCGCCGAATTCTTCGAGTATCGCTTGGGCATCGTTCAGCCATGTGATCAAGCGCATACGCCCCAGCGTAATACCAAAATGCTGGCTGGCGAGGGTCGGCAATGCGTGGGCTTCATCGAGTACATAGGCAGAAAATTCAGGCAGCACTGCACCAAATTCGCCTGATTTTAACGCAGCATCGGCGAGCAATAGGCTGTGGTTGGCGACCACAATATCAGCCTTTTGTGCTTTGAGCCGCGCTTTCATTAAAGGGCATGCCTGCCAATGTTCACAGGCACTGCCAATACATTGATCAGCGGTCGCAGTCACCATCGCCCCAATATTTTTTTCAAAAGGGTCAAAAGGAAGATCGTTTAAATCGCCTGTGACTGTGGTTTTTGCCCAATGGTGTACACGCAGCAATGGCCGTTGTTGCCATAGATCCAGTTGCGCACTGCCCATGAACTTCGCCAAGCGTTGCGGGCATAAATAATTAAGTCGCCCTTTGAGCAAGGCAACACTACGGTGAAGCCCTGTGGCTTGTTCAACAGCAGGCAAATCACGGTGCATCAACTGGTCTTGCAAGGCGCGGGTGTGGGTGGAGAGTAAAATCTTTTCGCCGCTGCGCAAGGCGGGCAGTAAATACGCCAGTGTTTTGCCAGTCCCTGTTTCAGCTTCGGCAATCAATACCTGTTGCGTAGCAAAAGCCGTAGCAATTTCTTGGCTTAGTTGAATTTGTTGGGGACGTGGTTGATAATTAGAGAAATGCGCAGCCAGCGGTGATGCCAAAGAAAAGTCATCGGCTACTTGCTGAACCAATGGCAAGGAATCATCAACACTCACAAAGGGGAAACAATCGGATGCAAGCAAGCATGACCAGCATTGTTTAAGTGCATATCAGCATGCGCGCAATCACCCTCTGCGGTATCACAACGCAAGCGAAAAGGGCAGCCATGATCCGCTGTTTGTTCTGGGTCAACAGCAATTTCATCGGCGCTATTGTCACGCAATGATGGGTGTGCAATGGGCATGGCATCCAACAAGGCAGTGGTATACGGGTGTTTGGGGTTTAACAGCACGTTCTTTGCAGAGCCTGTTTCTAGCACATGACCTGCAAACATGACCAACATATCATCGGCAATATGGCGAACCACCGATAAGTCATGAGAAATAAACACATAGGCCAAGCCATGATCTTGCTGAAGTTGGCGCAATAAATTAAGAATTTGGGCTTGCACAGATACATCGAGTGCGGAAACAGGTTCATCCAGCACCAACACATCGGGCTGCACCACGAGCGCACGGGCAATACCAATACGTTGACGCTGGCCGCCAGAAAATTGATGCGGGTAACGGGGCATGGCATCGGCATCCATACCACATTGTTGCAGTACTTCGGCTACTTTTTCGTTTCGTTGCGCACGGTTTAATTGTGCTTGATGCACCCGCAAACCTTCAGCCACAGTATTGCCTATGGTCATGCGTGGGTTGAGCGAAGCAAAAGGGTCTTGAAAGACCATTTGAATATGCCGTCGTTTGCGCCGCAATGCGGCCCCCCGCAAGCTGGTTATCGATTCGCCATGCAACAATACATCGCCTTCATCGGCCACCAACAAACGCATCAACAGCCGTGCCAAGGTGGATTTCCCACTGCCTGATTCACCGACGACAGCCAGTGTTTTCCCCTTAGCCAAGGTGAAACTCACACCATTAACGGCGCGCTTGGCTTGCCCCTTGCGCCACAAGCCATCACGGGTAAATGTTTTGCTTAGCGACCTTGCCTCAAGTACAGTCATTGTTGGTCTCCATGCACGCAGCGTGCGTGGTGTGTGCCGTCATGCCAAGCGTTTTCGGCAATCGGCGAAGCACATTGATCATCAGCGAAAGCGCAACGCTTGGCAAAACGACAGCCTGCACCGTATTGCCCTGGTGCTGGCACTTGCCCTGCAATCACGGGCAACATGTCACCGCGCACCCCTATTTCAGGGCGGCAGTCCATCAATGCACGGGTATAAGGGTGGCGAGCATGGTTAAAAATCTCATGCACTGTGGCACGTTCAACAATTTGTCCTGCATACATGACTGCCACATCGTCACACATCTCAGCAACCAGACCAAAATCATGGGTGACCAATAACATGCCTTGTTGATGCTGCTGTTGTAAACGCCGCAGCAAGGCAATAATACGTTTTTGCACCGACACATCCAACGCCGTTGTCGGCTCATCAGCAACAATAAAACGGGGGTTCGTGGCCATGGCCATGGCAATAAGAATGCGTTGACGCATGCCGCCTGATAAGGCATCGGGGTATTGCCCCATCAACACACTCGCTTCAGCCATGCCAACATCGTGTAGCAAAGCAATGGCACGTTTTTTTGCTGTTTGTTTGTTGACATCTAAATGCAAACGAATCACTTCGGTGATTTGCGCCCCAACGGTAAACACAGGGTTCAAGGCGGTCATCGGTTCTTGAAAAATCATCGCCACTTGACCACCACGAAAATGGCGAAGTTGGCTCTCAGACATGGCAAAAATACTCTTGCCGCCGAGTAAAACATCACCCGCGCAATGCTTGACACCTTGATGCTCGCCCAAACGCAACAATGCTTGCGCGGTTAATGATTTTCCACACCCCGATTCGCCCACCAACCCCATCACGCGACCAGCATTTAAGAGCAATGAAACATCCGAAACAGCCTCAACATATTGGCCACCAATTGGAACAGCTAAAGATAAATGGGAAATTTCCAGTGATTCATGAGAGAAGGTATGAGACATCGCGCAAGTTTGAATGTTTTAGACAAAGATGCCAGTGGGCAATGTGTGATCAAGCGGGTTGTTTTACATTGCTACCTAAATCCTGCGCGCAACAAGAAACTCACTTAAATTTACTCATCGCGATCAATACTTCAAATCTGTTTTTTCATTCCAACAAAAAAACTTCCGATTTGCGCCTTGAATCTTATAAAGTAGAGCAATTGAAAGTGCGTAAACTCACAGGTTTCTAGGAGGCTGCTCATGGATCACGAACAAGCATCATGCTGCCACCTTGGCCGCCACCAATACACAGCGTGGCTACACCACAACGCGCTTGTTTTTGCTGCAAGACATGCAACAAATGAAGCACCAAACGGGCACCAGTCGCGCCTACTGGGTGACCAATGGCGATAGCACCGCCATCTATGTTTAACCGCGTTTCATCCAATTTTCCCAATGGTTCTTCCAAGCCAAGCAGTTCTAGGCTCCAATTCGTTGCGGCCATGGCTACAAGACAAGCTTGCACTTGTACCGCAAAGGCTTCGTTGATTTCCCAATAATCCACATCGCCCACGCTCATGTTTTGCTGTTGCAATAAGGCTGCGGTGGAATATACAGGGCCAAGTCCCATTAACTCAGGTTTTACGCCAGCCCAGGCACAAGCGTGAATTCGTCCCAATACAGGCAATTGATAATCATTCACCGCTTGCTCGCTAGCCAGCAGTAAAACAGCCGCGCCATCGCTTATTTGTGAGCTATTCCCTGCTGTAACACAACCATAGGCAGGTTCAAATACAGGACGTAATTTTGCCAATGAGGCCATCGTTGTGTTGCTACGCAAGCCATCATCATCGGCATAAACTTTTCCTTCATTACTGTAAATAGGAACAATTTCGGTAAGGTGATGATGCGTTTGAGCCGCTGCCAAACGTTGGTGACTGCGCATGGCAAAGCCATCCATTTGGCTGCGTTCAATGGCAAATTTCTCAGCCAGTATTTCTGCTGTTTCCCCCATAGAAAGACCCACAACAGGGTCTCGTAAACCACGCAAGAGGCCAATCACAGGTGCCAACATGGCAGGGCGAACATGACGCAATGTTTGAAGCTTTGCAAAGGGTGAGTGCGCTTTTTGCCATTGGCTAAGCCAACGCACCATGGCTGTTTTCCACAATAGCGGCGCGTGGCTCATCGCCTCGGTACCACCAGCCAAAACAATATTTGCACGTCCTGATTGAATATCTTTGCAGGCACAGTCTAAAGCTTGCATCCCAGAGGCGCATTGCCGTTGCACCGTCCATGCTGGTGTACCAACACCACAACCCAAACGCAGTGCTGTGATACGGGCAATATTACATTCATCGGGACCAGGGATGACACAACCTAAAATGACTTCATCCAATACTGTGGCATCAATGGGCAAACGGCTGAATAAGGGTCGTGCTGCGGCAAGGGCCAATTCAGTGGCTGTAAAAACTCCTGGTGTATTGCGCGACTTTAAAAATGGTGTGCGCGCACCATCGACAACAAAAACAGGGGGGGCATTCATGGCATTTGACTCCTTTTTGATGGTGATTGCGAAATAATTAGTAAACTCTTATAGAAGTTGGCACAGGCAAACTGATGCCTGTTGATTGTTGCATGAGCATTGTCTTAAATATTCCTGCATTACCAACCCCCTTCATCGCCATGCCGCGCAAATAAGGCAGCACTGGCAGCGAAGCCGTAAACACACGATGCAAACCTTCCATCGCTGCCATGGTGCTTAATACATCAGGCAGGCGCATTCGCATATAACGCGCCAATACCGCTTGCTCTCCCCAGTCTTCGTCAAAGCGGCGGGCATCAATGATCTCTTGTGCGAGCACCATGGCATCACGCAGACCAAGGTTCACACCCAACCCTGCAAGTGGATGAATACAATGGGCAGCATCGCCAATCAAGGCCAAACGATGGCGCACCAAATGATGAGCCAACTGCCCTTTGAGCGGAAAGGCAAAACGCGCACCCACAGCCACAATTCGTCCCAGAACAGGGCCGAATTGATGGTTTAATTCGGCCAAAAAAACAGCATCATCCATCCCCTGCAAACGATTCGCCTCAGCATTGTTGGCGCTCCAAACAATAGAAGAAAGTCCGCCCGTCATCGGCAATACAGCAAGCGGCCCTGTGGCAAGAAAACGTTGATAAGCAACGCCATGATGGGCGCGTTCTGCCCGCACCGTGGCAACAATTCCCCGTTGTTTATAATCCCGTTGGTAGACACCAATACCCGCTTGTTGCCGCAGCCAAGAGCGCGCACCATCAGCACCAACAACCAACGGGGTGATAATCTGTCGACCATCTTCAAGCTGCAGTGCGGCATCCCGTGCTTTAAACGTAACCCCTGTCAATTCGGCTGGCATCCATATTTCAACATGGCTTTTATTGGCTTCGGCAATGGCCCTTCGTAAGCCTGCTTGCAAAACACTGTTTTCAACGAGCCAGCCCAAGGCTTCGGTATTAATTTCCTCACTTTCAAAACGAATACCGCCAGCATAATGCGCATCCCACACCTGCATGCTTTCGATCGCTTGTGCATTGGCGGCCATGTGTTGCCAAGCCCCCATGTGTTCAAGAATCTGTTGGTTGCCGTACACAATGGCAGAGACCCGACAATCACGCGCCAAAGAATAACGAATGGGGGCTTGCCCTCGCTCAATAAGAATGATGTGTAAACCGCTGTCTTTTAAAGCGCAGGCCAAACACAAACCAACCATGCCACCGCCAACAATGACCACATCGGCATGCGTACTGTGTGTATGGTATGGTGTGCTCATGATTTTTTCCTTTGTGCTATTCCCGTGGCATGCTGCACCATGCGTTTTTCCCACGGTGTTTTGGCTACCATGCTACGCATTGCCCAAATACGTGCCATAGAGGCCAAGGCGTGGTTTGGTGCAAATGTGGCCAATAAACCTTCGGTGAAGCTTGCTACGGCAGACACATCACATCGGCGTTGTTGGGCGTATTGTTGCAGCAAGACTGATGCCGCAGGATCATCACGCGCTGTTTCACGCGACAGCAATGCGCTCAAATCTGCCACATCACGAAAGCCAAGGTTCATGCCTTGCCCTGCCACAGGGTGAATAGTATGGCCAGCATTGCCAACAAGAACCACTCGGCCTTTGGCCATCTGCTGCGCCAAACGAAGCTCCAACGAAAAGCTGCCGCGCTTGCCAATGTCAGACACTGCACCCAAGGTCCGCGCAGGCGTAGCACGCAGGGCTTTTGTTAAGCTTGCCTTGAACAAGGTGTCAGGGCATTGCAGCAGACGCATGGCCTCATTCGCTGCCAGAGCCCACACCAATGACAATCGGCCATCAGCCATGGGTAACAAAGCCAAAGGTCCATCATGCCCAAAACATTCGTAAGCAGTATTGTGGTGGCCATGCGCTGTGCTTACACTGGTTACCACAGCAAAGCGGTTGTGCGGCCAGCCTTTTGTTGCAATACCTGCCCATCGACGTGTTGGACTATAACTGCCATCTGCAGCGACCAACAGTCGCGCTTGTATCTGGCAAGGGGCATTTTTGTGTATCAATGAGATGCAAACATGCGTGTCATTTTGCTGCAATGCAGCTACCGTTGCAGGGCAAAAAATACCGCACGATGTTACAACAGCATCCCAAATCGGGGCAATAATATGCCCCATTTCTACCACCTGCCCCAATGCATCCACGGGCAATTCGTGATGATGAATGGATACCCGTCCCCTGCCTGTGGGGTCACAAACCTCGATGTGCGCAATTATACCTGTGCCCAAAGCCTCAATAGCAGGCCATACCCCCCATTGCCCCAGTAACTGGCAACTGCCGTGCGAAAGTGCAATGGCGCGTTCAGGATCGGTGCTGTCGGTGTGCGGCGGGCTTGTCGCTACCACTGCCACGCGGTAGCCTATTTGTGTCAAAGCCAATGCTGAGGTCAGCCCTACTGCGCCTGCGCCAAGCACAACAATATCGTAGTGTTTTATCATATCTCTTTCATCATATCTGTTTCATCTCTTTCAACTATTTCATCATAAGATTTGTTGCAAATGGATGGTCATGGTTATACTGCGCCATCATTCTCTCCCTTCTCCCTTGTGGGTTGAGGGTCATAAGGCTGCTTTAACGTGTCTGATTCATCAATGTTTGATTACCGATCCACCGTGTTTTTACCCAAAACTGATTTTCCCATGCGGGGGAATTTACCCGTGCGTGAGCCAAAAATGCTGGCGCAATGGACGGAAGACGGTTTGTACCAACAATTACGTGAAACCCGCAAAAATGCGCCGCGTTTCATCCTGCATGATGGCCCACCTTATGCCAATGGCGCAATCCATATTGGTCATGCTGTTAATAAAGTACTAAAAGACATTGTGATTCGCTCACGCTCCATGATGGGCTATGATGCGCCTTATGTGCCGGGCTGGGATTGCCACGGTCTGCCTATTGAGCTGAAGGTAGAAGCGCGATTTAAGAAAAAAAAGAAAAAACTTGCCGACATTAGCGACAGTGATTTTCGTGCTGCTTGCCGCGCCTACGCAGCAACGCAAATTGATATTCAACGTGAAGATTTTAAACGCCTTGGTATTTTAGGCGACTGGGATCACCCGTATGTAACCATGGATTATGCTTTTGAAGCGGATACCGTGCGAGAGATTGGTCGATTTTTGCACAATGGTGGTCTGTACCACGGGGCAAAACCTGTTCATTGGTGTTCTTCTTGCCAAACCGCGCTGGCTGAAGCCGAGGTGGAATACGACAATCACCGTTCGCATTCTATTTATGTAAAGTTCAAAGCTGCGGATTCATTGGCAGATGTCGATGTAAGTTTGCAAAACGCCGATGTTTCGGTATTGATTTGGACGACCACACCGTGGACGATTCCAGCCAACCTTGCCATCGCTTTGGGCGCACATTTGGCGTATGTGGCAGTACGCATTACAGCATCAACACAAGACAATCTTGCCCTAGGCGAAGTATTGATTGTTGCGGATGGTTTGCATGCCGATGTACTCCATGCTTTGGGCGCAGAAGGCGAGGTTATTGCTCATTTTAATGCGCAATCGCTGGAAAATAAAAACTTTCGCCACCCTTACCTGAATCAAAATGCACCAATACTGCTCGGAGAGCATGTAACGCTGGAAGCAGGCACAGGCTGTGTGCATACTGCCCCAGGTCACGGTCAAGAAGATTACGTGGTGGGTATGCGTTATGGTCTGGCTGTGTTTAACCCTGTTGATCACGCAGGTGTTTTTGTTTCAGGCACACCGTTGGTTGCAGGCCAGCACATCAGCAAAGCCAACACTACCGTAATGGATCACTTGCGTGATTGTGGTGCCTTACTGGGGCATCAAGAAATTTCCCATTCTTACCCACATTGTTGGCGATGCCACAAACCATTGATCTTTCGTGCCACGCCGCAATGGTTTATTTCAATGGAAAAAAATAAGCTGCGCAGCAAGGCATTAGAAGCCATTAAAAACACCGCATTCACCCCAGCATGGGGTGAGAATCGTATCCGTGGCATGGTAGAACAACGCCCCGATTGGTGTGTTTCACGTCAACGCAACTGGGGCGTACCTATTACTATCATGTGTTGCGATGACTGCGGCTCGCATGCGGTAACCACTGAAGCTGTGCTTGAACGGATTGCCCTAGCCGTAAGCTGCCACGGTGCTGATGTATGGTTTAGCGCGCCGCTCACTGATTTCATTGCCGAAGGTACGGTCTGCCCTGATTGCAAGGGTATGAATTTTACCAAAGAGCGGGACATTTTAGATGTTTGGTTTGACTCAGGCTCGACCCATGCATGTGTACTCGAACGGCGTGATGAACTGGGCAGTCCTGCTGATTTGTATTTGGAAGGCTCTGATCAACACCGTGGTTGGTTTCAATCCTCATTGCTTGAAAGCATGGGAACACGGGGCCATGCTCCTTTTAAAGCGGTATTGACGCATGGTTTTGTGGTTGATGCCAAGGGCAATAAAATGTCCAAGTCAGTCGGCAATGTGATTGCACCGCAAAAAATTATCCAACAATTTGGTGCAGATATTTTACGCTTGTGGGTTGCCTCAGAGGATTATTCGGCAGACATTCGTATTTCTGATCCGATCATCAAACAATTAACCGAATCGTACCGCCGCATTCGCAACACGATTCGTTTTATGATGGGCAATTTGGTGGGTTTTGATTACCAGCGCGATACCATGCCCGTTAGCGAGCGCACCCCCTTGGATCAATGGGTGATGCAACAATTGGCACAGCTTAACGAACACGTTCAACAAGGTTATAAAACCTATGCGTTCCACCGTATTGCGCATGAATTACAAGGATTTTGTACCGTAGAACTGGGCGGGTTTTATCTGGATGTCATCAAAGATCGCCTGTATTGCGATGCGTCCGACACGCTTCGCCGTCGTTCGGCACGGGCAAGCTTGCACGATTTGGTCAACACATTGATTCGGTTGATCGCACCGATTCTTCCTTTCACCGCTGAAGAAGCGTGGCAACATTTTTCAGGCGATACAAACACCAGTGTGCATATGCAAGAATTTACCACCATCAACGCAGTGGCAGTGGATGATGCCGCATGGCAACGTTTGTTCACCCTGCGCGAACAGGTGAATACAGCGTTGGATGCAGCGAAAAAAGATGGCACTATTGGTTCTTCTATTGCGGCAAATATTGCGCTGCCTGATGCTGCCGATAAAGCGTGGTGCAGCACCTTGGGCGAGCCTTTGGCGCAGTTGTTGATTGTTGCAAATGTTCACGTTGGTGATTCACTTGCTCTTGCCCCCGCTGAAGGTGTTAAATGCCCCCGCTGCTGGAATGTTTCAACCCCTGCGAATACCAACCATGATCCGCATAATGCACTGTGTTCACGCTGTTATGGGGTTGTTGTAGATGGATAGTGGTGTGTTTCTAAAGTTTTCTGTGCGGCAGTGAATCGAAAATCGCCAGTGGCTAGAAGTGCCGTGAGAAAAAAACGCCGCTTTTAGCTTGATTCGGAACTGCTTCTACGGATTATCTCATCAATACGTATGGGGGCTGGTGGATGGGAATCGTGCCATGCGGA
>JAUZQQ010000102.1 GCA_030950905.1 Mariprofundaceae bacterium | reverse complement strand
ATTAAACAGCAAGGCACGTAGCGAGATAAAGTCACGCGCACACCATTTAAAACCCGTGGTGCGACTGGGTCAACATGGTTTGACTGAGGCGGTGATTAACGAAACAGATGTATCGTTGACAACCCACGAATTAATCAAGGTTCACATTCACAACGGTGAACGTGATCAACGCAAGGAAATGGCTGAAGAATTGTGTAAAAAAACAAAGGCTGAATGTATTGGCACTATCGGCAAGGTTTTTATTCTTTATCGCAAGAATAAGTCCCAAGTATGAATGCCGAATCACGTTTGAACTGCTTAAGAACACGGTTAGAAACAGTGTTTTCCCCCGAGTATTTGCACATTGATGATGAATCCTCAAAACATGCAGGTCATGCCGGGGCAAAAGAACAAGGCGGTGGTCATTATGTGGTCTCGATTCGTGCCGCAAGCCTAAAAGAACGCTCGACACTGGCGCGCCATCGTGCTGTCAATACCGCAGTAAAAGACCTTTTTGGCCCAGTTATTCACGCACTTACGTTGCACTTCCCCGATTAAAAACAAACCATGAGCACGTGGTTTCATAAAACACATGCTGAGGCGCGCCGCGTGCTGGATATGGATGCAGCAGACATTGCCAGTCTGCCTGCAATATGGCGCTACACATCAGCCTTGTTTCGCTTCTTTTGGCGGGTTCTTTCCCGTTTTGTTGATGATCATTGTATTCAACGTGCCTCAGCCTTGGGTTATGCCACATTGTTGGCGATTGTGCCATTGTTGGTGTTGGCATTCTCGGTGTTTGCAGGCTTTCAAGTGTTTGAGAGTTACGCCGATAAAATGACCGATTGGGTACTGCAAAATTTTGTTGCCACCAGTCAAGACACACTAAAAGTTTACTTGGGTTCAGTCACCGATAAAACGGGGGCGTTGTCGGCCTTTGGTATCATTGGCTTATTGTTTACCATTACTGCATTGTTAAATACGGTGGAAGAAGCATTTAATGATATTTGGCGGGTAACCAAGGCACGTCCATTGCTAACCAAGTTTTTTATTTTTTGGTCGTTGCTGACGCTTTCCCCCATTTTAATGGGCGCATCCATCAGCATCACCTCGTATTTTGCGGCACTGCCTGTATTTCAAGGCGTGGCAGAGGGCGCATCGACGTTGCAACATATTCCTTTTGTTGTTCCTTGGCTGATCTCCACCGCAGCCATGACTACCTTGTACAAATTATTGCCCAATACCAATGTACCTTTTTTTCATGCGATTGTGGGTGGCATGGTCGCAGGGGCATTGTTTGAGACGAGCAAGTTTGGTTTTACCTTTTATGTGACAGAAATAGCTGATTATAAAAAAGTCTATGGCGCACTGGGTACTTTACCTGTGTTTTTGCTATGGCTGTACCTGGTATGGGTCGTGGTATTGATCGGTGCTGAGGTCGCTTTTTGCTCCCAGCATCCAGAAAAATCAAAACGCCATGGTGCATGGTTGTTGCGCCCTGGTGTGCGTAATTTCTACCAACACCTTATTTTATTGCGTGCCGCACAAGCCTTTGATCAAGGTCAAGCATTGACGATTAAAATGATCGCCGAAGAAACCAAGCTTGGCAATAGCATGTTGCGAATATGGTTTGAGGAGCTGGCAGAAAAAGGCCTGCTTCACCGCCTCGCCGAACCAGAAAATGAATGGATCGTGGCAAAAAGTTCCGCTACGCTTCATTTGTATGCTATCCATCATACACTCAATGGCACAAGCATGGAGATTCCTGAAAATTATGTAAACACAGCATTGGGTCATACATTAAGCGGTGTACATTCTCGCATGCAGCGTCAACAAGCCGAATACTTGGGTGATATTACATTGCAACAATTGGTACAAAAAGAACAAGCTGATTATAGCGAACGTGGAGATATTAATGCCAAACCATCATGAAGGGAAGTTGTTGATTGCAGCTTCAGAGTCGGATGCAGATATGCTCTATATTGCTGGCATGTTTGTTCCCGATGCGTTTATTGTTGTCGGTCTGAACGAAATAGCGGGTTGGCAATGGCATGGTTTGTTCTCGCCACTGGAGATCGACCGTGCGCGCCATGAATCAACGTTGGATCATATCCATGATAGCAGTATTTGGCTAAAAAAAGCCAAGTTACAAAATTTAGGCCCTGGCCTAGCAGCCATTGCCACGGCTTTTTTACAAGAACATGGTATTCGTAGCATTAACGTGCCTGGCAATTTCCCCTTACAATTTGCCGATGCCTTGCGCTCACAACAAATCACGGTGCAAGCCTGTGATGGCAGTTTATTTCCCCAGCGAGCCATCAAACAAGCACAAGAAATCAAACAATTGGCGAAAGCAGAAGCCACCACACGCCGCGCCATGATCAAGGCTGAAACATTTTTGGCAGCATGTGCGATTGGCAATGATGGTATATTGAGGCATCCCAAGCATGGTAAAAAAGTACGCTCGCGTGATGTACGAAAGGTGATTGAAACATGGTTGATTGGTCACGCGGCCATGCCTGCGCATACCATCGTTGCATGTGGCGCAGAAGGTGCAGATCCGCATTGCATGGGGCATGGCTATATTTACGCCAACACCCTTATCATTATTGATATTTTCCCCCGTTTGCTTGGCTCTGGTTATTGGGGTGACATGACCCGAACCTATGTAAAAGGAAAAGCCTCCTCGGCTGCAAAAAAAATGTACAATACTGTACGTGATGGGCAAAAAATTGGTCTCGATTTACTGTGCGCAGGTCGTCCTGTTAAACACATTCATAACGCGATCCAAGATTATTTTGAGCAGCAAGGTTATAATACGGGCATGCAAGATGGACGGCAATGTGGTTTTTTTCATGGCACAGGTCACGGTGTTGGCTTGGACATTCACGAATCCCCCCGTGTTTCCTTATGCGATACCATTTTACAAGCAGGTCATGTTGTAACCGTTGAGCCAGGCTTGTATTACCCTGATATAGGCGGTGTAAGGCTAGAGGATTTGGCGGTCGTGACTGCATCTGGCCACCGCAATTTAACAGAACATGTTTGTTCGCTAGAGATTGAGTGATGTTGGACTTTCTGTTAAAATGATCAA
>JAUZQQ010000101.1 GCA_030950905.1 Mariprofundaceae bacterium | reverse complement strand
TTGCCATTTTTTCCCCTTTTTATAGCATAGGCAGATGGCTATTATTAATCGTCGGGCGCGGCATGAGTATCATTTTATTGAAAACTTTGATGTGGGCATCATGCTTGCTGGCCCCGAAGTTAAATCATTGCGGAATGGACAAGCCAATTTGGCAGAAGCCCACTGCTTGATTCGTCAAGAGCGGGTATGGTTGATCAATTGTCATATCAACCCTTACAAACCAGCGGCCAGAAACAATCCTGCTGAGCCTGCACGCGCACGCGAACTTTTGATGCATAAGCGTGAAATCACTCGCCTTTTGGGGAAACTTAAAGAAAAAGGGTTGGCTCTGGTACCCTTAAAGTTTTATTTTAATGATCGTGGTTATGCCAAATTGGCCATCGCCTTGGCTCGCGGTAAAAAAGATTATGATAAACGCCATGCTATTCGAGAGCGGGATGTTTCACGCGATTTGCAACGTCGTTATAAAATGCGCTGATCAAGAGTAACGCGCACGCTCCCATGCCGCTATCTTTCGGCGCAACGCTTCATGTTGCATGCACATAGTTTGCAATTCCCTAACACAAATCACTTGCCAATATTAGCAAGTCGAACCAAAGGATGATTGGTCATGGTCTTAGCACAATTCATGCGGGTAAAACAATTGTTTTTACAACCCGCAGTATGGTTATTGTTGGCAGTGTTATCACCGCCAGCCTTGGCTGATGATTTATGGCCGAGTGAGCCAACCATTGCAGCAAAGTCATGGGCATTGCTGGATGTGGATTCTTCACAGGTATTGTTTTCAAAAAATGCAGATGAGCACCTGCCACCTGCAAGTTTAACCAAGCTTATGACCCTTTACCTTGTGTTCGAGTCATTAAAAAAGAAACAAATACAAATGGATGACCAACTTCCTGTGAGTAAAAAAGCATGGAAGATTGGTGGTAGCACGATGTTTCTTGAACCGCGCATGACACCGCGTGTGGATGATTTGATTCATGGTGTTGCCACATTCTCTGGCAATGATTCGTGTATTGTACTGGCAGAATATTTGTCGGGGTCAGAAGAAGCGTTTGCCGAGCGCATGAATGCCAAGGCAAAAGAGCTGGGCATGCAGGATTCACATTTTTTAAATGCCACGGGCTGGCCAGCAACGGGGCATTACAGTTCAGCCCATGATATGGCACTCTTAGGCGCTGCTTTGTGGCGGGATTTTCCCGAACAGTACCGCATATTTGAAGAACGCGAATATACTTTTGATGGCCGCACTCAACCCAACCGTAATCGTTTGCTTTGGATTATGCCAGAAGCGACAGGGCTTAAAACAGGGCATACCCAAGAGGCTGGTTATTGTTTGGTTGGTGCAGCGAAGCAGGGGAAAACAAGACTCGTCTCCGCTGTATTTGGTACTACATCTGATACGGCGCGGGCTGGGCAGTCCAAAGCATTGCTTGGGTATGGCTTGCGTCAATTTGAAACGGTACGCCCTTCAACGCGACAATTACGACGTAAAGTTGAAGTTTTTCATGGCAAAGATGATCATGTGTACTTAGAGCCATCGCGTACTGTTTGGACAATCATCCCCAAAGGTATGGAAAAAAAATTAAGTTTTCGCCTCAGTTATGATTCCCCTGTATCAGCACCGATCAAAAAAGGGCAGGCCATAGGCGTGATTGAGGCCGTTTTACAAATGGGTGAGCGTAAAAAAATATTGGATCGTATCTCCATGGTTGCCGTGCGCGAGGTGAAAGAGGCATCATGGTTTGGTCGGCAGTGGGACGAACTTCGCCTTTGGTGGCAAAAAAAAGACATGGATGGAAATGAATAACATGCAAAAGAACACATTAACGGCATGGGTAAATGGTTCGTTTTTGCCGTTGGAACTGGCTGTTGTGCATATCGAAGATCGTGGTTTTCAATTTGCTGACGGTGTGTATGAGGTTGTTGCCTGTGTTGATGGTGTATTTCTTGATTTGGATGCCCACCTTGCCCGCTTAGAATCATCGTGTGCTGCAATTGCCATCGTTCCACCCTTTACGCGACCAAAGATGGCAGCTTTGGTCAAAGAAATTTATGACCGCAATCCTTTTTCGCGTGCCATGGTGTATATTCAGGTTACCCGTGGCGCAGCACCCCGTGCGCATTACCCTGCAACACCATTAACCCCCACCGTGGTGCTAACATCACGTGTATTACCCCAACCTTCTACGGCAAGCCTCGAACAAGGTTACGCCGCCATTACCCGCCCTGATATTCGCTGGAAACATTGTGAAATTAAATCTATTGCATTGCTGGCAAGCATCATGGGTAAACAAGAAGCCCATAATGCGGGTGTCGATGAAACATTTTGGCTGGATCAACACGGTCATGTGCTGGAAGGCTGTTCGACCAATGTGTTTGCTGTGATTGATGATGTTTTGGTGACCCACCCGTTGGATCATCAGGTATTGGGCGGAATCACCCGTGATTTGGTGTTGCGTTTGGCATGTAGCAACGGGGTGATGGTGAGCGAACGCCCGTGGCGGCTCGACGAAACAGGGCTAACAGAATGCATGTTAAGCAGCACCACCAACGCTGTGATGCCCGTATGTCGCATTGATCAACGTTTGATAGCCGGCGGAAAACCCCATGCTGTTGCGTTGCAATTGCGCGCATGGGTGATTGCGGCAATGGAATCACCCGCATCATGAAACCGTGTGATGCAATACTTTTGGATATGGATGGTACCTTGGTGGATGCCTTTGCGCCAATTGTCTATGCGCTCAATGCCACACTGGAAGAATATAGTTTGCCACAGATGAGCAAAGAAGCGATTGTTCGTCACACGGGTAAAGGTGAATGCAGTATGATGGCGTTGTTTGGTGATCGCCGTGTGGCGGCGGGCAAACGCTTTCTTGAATTCCATGACCAACGCATGTTTGAACTTTCCCCTTTGCCAGCGGCTGAAGATTTATTGCGCGGCTTATTGGATGCAGGCATTGCACGTGCGATTGTCACCAGTAAATCACAGCAACGCGCCGATCAACAATTAAAGTTTCTGCAATGGGATGGACTGTTGGATGCGGTGGTTGGTTTGTGCGATGACCGCAGGCAAAAGCCAGATCCACATACCCTACAATTGGCCTGTGAGAAAATTTCATGCAAGTACGAACGAACATGGATGATTGGTGATGGCATCGCCGATATGCAGGCAGCCCGTCGCGCAGGGCTGGCGCGAGTGATGGGTATTGCCAACAGTTTTAGCGATGCTGAATTGCGCAAAGCTGGCGCAGATGAAACTTTTATTGATCTTCAAGGTGCATGGACATGGATACAAAAACAGATCAATTGATTCGCTTTATGCTACCCAAGCAGCGGGTGCGTGGCTGCTTTATTCGCGGCAAGCATATCAAAGCAGAGGCAATCCGCATTCATGGGTTGCACGGTGAAATAGCAACGATGTTTTCTCAATTGTTGCTGGGTACTATTTTGTTGCTGAGTATTAACAAGGGTGGTGTTCGTCAGGTATTGCAAGTCGATAGCACGGCTGCAACACCCCTACCGATTCAACGAATGTTGGCTGAGGTACGCGCTGGTTGTGTGCGTGGTTTTGTTCGCTGGCATGAGCATCACAGTAAAAAAATGGATGATCAAAAAGATATTGCAGCATGGATGGGGATTCCGCTGTTGGTTTCTACCGTGCGTGATTCAGGCATGGGCGAACCCTATGTCTCAACCATCGAATCAGACGCTACGTATTTGGCCGATCATTTGTTGCGATTTCTTACCCAATCGGTGCAAACACGGGCGGATATAGTGTTGCATGATGAAACTGCTATTATGCTAGAGGCGATGCCGGGTTGCAGTGATGCGCATTGGTTTGAAGCCATCGGTGCATTGGCAAAAATAAGCCATGATGATTTAATAGCGGCTGATGAAACAATCCTGCACCATGGTTTTGATACGCTGGGGTTGCAAATTGTTGGCCGTGATGCCTACCGTTGGCATTGTGGCTGTCAACCCAAACGCATGGCTGAATCATTGCAAAAAATGCCCAAAGAGCAGCTCGCCGACTTGGTCGATGATGATGGTTATATTGGTGTTTCTTGTCAGTACTGCTGCCAAGAGCATAAGATTTTAATTTAAAACAAGAAACGCACATAAAATAACGTTGGTGTTATTAATCCAAGATGGTGTGAAAAATAAGCCAATATATTGAACCTATTTTATGCGTGTCTCTGGGAACTTTATATATGAAAAAATTGCGCAATACCGCTGCCTGGAAGGCTTTAGAAACACACTATAAAACGATGGAAAAACGCCACATGCGGGATATGTTTGCAACAGATTCTGATCGTTTTAATCGTTTTTCCTTACAAGGCTGCGGCCTTCTTCTTGATTACTCCAAAAATATTATTGACGATGCAAGCATGCATTTGTTGATGGACTTGGCCGAAGAACGGGATGTTGCAACATGGCGGCAACGTATGTTTGCAGGTGATAGCATCAATAACACCGAAAATCGCGCTGTATTGCATACTGCGCTGCGCAAGCGTGACAATGCCCCCGTGTTGCTTGCTGGTATCGATGTCATGCCCGATATTCGCCGTGTATTGCAACAAATGCGCACGTTCTCTGATGCTGTGCGCAATGGTGCATGGCGTGGTGCAACGGGCAAAGCCATTACCGATATTGTAAATATTGGGATTGGTGGTTCAGACCTTGGCCCCGTGATGGTCACAGAGGCGTTAAAACCCTATGCCCAAAGCAATTTAAATGTTCACTTTGTTTCGAATGTGGACGGAACCCACATGGTGGAAACCTTAAAAAGCTTACACCGTGAAACGACACTTTTTGTCATCGTTTCTAAAACATTTACCACCCAAGAAACCATGACCAACGCCAAGACAGCCCGCGATTGGTTTTTGACCCGTGGTGGAACCTATGAAAGTGTGGCAGCTCACTTTGTTGCTGTTTCGACCAATAAAAAAGCGGTGCATGCCTTTGGCATTGATACCCACAATATGTTTACTTTTTGGGATTGGGTCGGTGGCCGTTATTCCTTGTGGGGTGCGGTTGGTTTATCCATTGCTTTGTATATTGGCATGGATCACTTTGAGGCATTGTTGGATGGTGCCTATGCCATGGATCAACATTTTCAAGATGCGCCACTGGCTGAAAACATGCCTGTCATCATGGCTGTTCTTGGTGTTTGGTACCATAATTTTTTTGGCGCGGCATCGCATGCTATTTTGCCTTACGATCAATACATGCACCGCTTCCCTGCTTATTTTCAACAAGGGGATATGGAAAGCAACGGAAAATCAGTAACCCGCGCTGGTGTGCGTGTTGATTATAATACAGGGCCGATTATTTGGGGCGAGCCGGGTACCAATGGTCAGCATGCTTTTTACCAATTAATTCATCAAGGAACGCGCATCATTCCTGCCGACTTCTTGGCGGCTGCTGATAGTCAAAACCCGATTGGCGATCATCACAATATGTTGTTGGCTAATTTTTTTGCACAAACTGAAGCTTTGATGCAAGGCAAAGATGAAACCACTGTTCGTGCCGAATTGATAGCCGTGGGTATGGATGAAGCAAGTATTGGTAAGTTGCTTCCGCACAAGGTATTTATCGGCAACAGGCCAAGTAACTCTATTGTGTTTAAAAAATTAACACCCGCGATACTGGGAAGTTTGGTGGCACTGTATGAACATAAAATATTTGTACAAAGTATTATTTGGGATGTCAATGCCTACGACCAATGGGGCGTCGAGTTGGGTAAACAATTGGCGCAGGTTATTTTACCCGAACTGCCTGGGGATGCCAAGATCACAGCCCATGATTGCTCAACGAATGGCTTGATTAATTATATAAAGCGCATTCGCAGTGAATAATTAAATGTTACGCGGTGTATTGCTTTTTGTACTGATCATAAGTTTATCTGCTTGCGAGATTGACGGTTTGCAACTTCGCACAGCACCCGATTGGTCTTACCGCTCACTTGTGGCTTGGAAACATGCCGACCCGCGAGGCCTTGTCATGTCTGTGGATCAACATTATTTGTATATTGCTGCTGATGTGAATGCAACGGCATTTGGTGTATCACTGATGGTGGTAAACATGAAGACAGGCCATCACCAAATTCTTATTTATGGCATGAACAAAGCCTCAGTCTTGGCCTTGGCTCCTGATTCAACTTTATGGTTGGGTGAGGCTTTTGATGATGGCTTGATTTGGCGTATTACCAGCCCGCATGATTTGCCACAAGAGCAACAAATTCAACGCCTTAAAGAGAAAAGCGAGTCCCCTGCTATTGCCACATTGCGATCAGCGGGCGTGTTTAATCATCAAACAATTTCTTTTTCTGCTGATGGTGTTTATGCCTACCTTGCTGATGCAAGCGAAGGCGGTGCTTTGTACCGTTTTAATATGCGCAGCCAAAATTTGCAGGTTTGGCATCAGCAAAAGCATTGGTTGGCTATTGATCACCCTGACGAAGCGCCCACTGAGGCACGACAAAAAGAAGCCCGTGCCTTTGATGCTATTCGGGGTATGACGCGCATGGATGATGCTCGTCTTCTGCTGGCTGAGTCAGGAAGCGGGCGCATTCTTGTGTTGCAAGATGGTGAAAAACCAAGCATTGAATCATGGCTAGAAAACAGTGGTATCCAGCGCCCAAACAGTATCGCTTGGGATACTAAACGCCAATGGTTATGGATTTCTGATGAAGGGAAATCATCATGGTTATGGGCGTGGGATGGCCGTTATTTGCAAGATATTGCGCACCATAACCATGGTGTTCTTTCAGGGGTTCATGTTAATTCAGGCCGGGTTTTTGTAAATGTTCGGCGCAAGCAAGGTGGCCCTGAAGCGGTGATTGAAATATTTCAAAAACACGCAACAAACGATGATTGAAACATGGTTGGCGTTGTTTATTCGGCAAATTATTTTTTATATGTTGCCTGTGATGGTTTCGCTTACCATGGTTAGTATGTTGGAGTCTCGATTAACAGGCCAACCCATAAGCCATCCGTTTCATGCTATCGCGTGGAAAAACACATGGTGGCCGATGCTTGCTGGCATGGTCTTTCATCGCGCTGTAATTATTGCCTTGCCGCAACCCTTTGTCTATTCATTTTTTACTGCAAGCATTCGTTGTGCGGGGCATTGTTTGTGTTTGCTTGCAGGTTTTTTTCTTTATTCGTGGGTTTTACAGCATCAAGCACCCACAGGTTTACCGCCATTGCATCAATGGTGGGCAAAAGTATTTATGTATTTTAATTTATGCATGGCAGTGCTGCATTTGCTTCCCATGCCGGGCATGGTTGTCGGTGAATGGCTGTACAAGCATGGTTATTTCCCCGCGCTTTTTTATGCATTCATGCGTTATTATCAACATTGGTTTTGGCTTTTGATTGGGGCTTTACCCTTGTTGGATATGGTTGCAGGAAAGTATATTATTTACCCTACCTATGGCTGGCTGGCCACGTTGGCATAACAATCGTGGGTTTTACAACAATTTTTTATAACAGTATGATTAATGATTTGAAAGCTATAGTTTCACCGTTCGCGCATTTTTATGGGAGAAACAAGGAATTAATTATATCTTTTAAATCAATACTTTAAGATATTTTATCCGTGTATTAAAAAATATTCATGACATTCTTATTGTTATCCATCCTCATTTTGGTTGGGTGCGT
>JAUZQQ010000100.1 GCA_030950905.1 Mariprofundaceae bacterium | reverse complement strand
AGCTCTTTCAACGGTTTCGATCAATTTATCGGCATTGCTCTGAATGTTTTTTTGTGATTGATCTTCGCCGAGAATTTCCCCTTTAACTTTTAAATAAAGGTTAGAAATATTGCGCAGTAGAATTGCCTTTTTACCATTACCATCGCGTTCAATCTCAATATAAAGCGTATTTAATTTAGCTTGATAAACGCGCAACTCTTCGATAATTGGTCGATAAATTATCACTCGATTATAATCAAGCTTGTCTTCTATAGTAAAACTATGGGTTACGGGATGCTCTCCATATTCTTCAATCTCAACATTGCAAATCTGTGTGATAGTTTGAGCTAATAAGGAAGGGCGCTTACTTAAAACTTGTCCAAGAGAAACACGCTTTCTCATCTCTAACTCGTGATCTTTCTTTATTTTCACCAAAACATTGACAGAGTATATCTCTATGTCATTTGTTTTATCGTGACAAGGCGGACACAAAAGGATTAAATTATCATAATCGGCACGTTCTTGATCCGTCATGTCAGAGCGGTAACGTTCACCACCATTATTAGCAGCTTCAATGTGACAAATATTTGAATGTTTAGCTGAGTTTTCATCGCTCATTTCTTTTTCACAGTCTGGAAATGAGCAAATATTTCTCGACAGTCCAAAAAGACGTTTTAAAGTTTTGTCTGTGTATGCACGAGATCCTGACATAATATTTAAAGCCCTCTCGCAAAATATTTTTAAAGAGGTGATTGCAAAACTCCTCAATGGCGTTGAATTAACGTCAGATTCAACAATGAGCAACGCCCATAAGGAATTATCACAAATTTGGAACAAAATTCAAGCCTCGCTTTTTCCACAGCTTGAAATTAAGGTTCGGGTTTCAGCGCAAACAACCCTTTTTAGGCGTACTCCTAACCATTAAGAAGGTCGTTATATCGCTTGTTTTTGCCTTGCGGTAGCGTTTTTGCACCTCGGCAATGCCCAGTAATTCAACCACTATTGATTGTTGATCGCTAAAACCAGTTGCCAGCAAAACTCGCGGCTGCACCCCCATGTATGCACCTGTTACAGCATCAGCGGGTCGTTGGTTCGATCCCAACACGCCCCACCATATAAACGCCAATAAAACCAATAACTAAAAAACATGAATAATGGTCATGAAGCCATCATAGCAGAAGATTCTCGTAGTAATATGGTGAAAAAAGATATGAATCCATTGCCCCTATTGTAAATCGCCTTTATGTGATAATCTGGACACAGCGCGAGGATAATGTCCGCATCATCAGTCTGCGCAACGCCAATAAAAGAGAGGTGAACGGTTATGTTAAAAAAACGTAAGTTAATCATGCCTACTGACGAAGAGGATGCCACTATCAATGCGGGTATTGCTGCTGACCCTGATGCAAATGAGCTTTCCCAGTCTTTTTTTAAGCATGCTATCGCCACCGATAAACTGCCATTAAAGGCACAGCGTGTGCTGGCTGGTGTGCGTGGACTTCAGAAAAAAACAAAGAAAGAATCTACGACCATTCGCCTTGATCATGAGGTGACTACATTTTACGGCAAAGGAAAAAAGGGCTGGCAGACGCGAGTCAATCAAGATTTGGTCAAGGTGTCGCGCATTCATAAAGGTGAATCAGCGTGGGTTAAGCGCGATGCAGTCACAGGCGAGCTTATCATCCACCCATCAAGAGAATAACTATACCGCTGGTTAGTTCTACGTGCAAAACCACGAAACGCCGTACCCGTCAAGCCGCCTGGTCGAAAATCAATAATGCTGCGCTGCATCATGGTGTACCCCATTTCCACATTGTTTCAGCCTTGGGTAATGCGAGCGTAGCCATTGACTCGCTCAATGTGATTGTGGGTGAAGTATCACAAAAGAATCTCAAAGAGGCTAAGGCGTGGGCGGAGCAGAACAAGAATCTATTGATCACAAAGTGGAAGGCGTACTCACAATGAAACAAGCAAAAATAAGCACGGTGAAAGCACTGCCAGATTGCTCTGTTGAGGTGACGTGGGAGAATAAATCGGTGTCTGTTGTTTGCCTGCTTGATGTTATCCAACGCCATCAAGCCATGGCACATCTGCTTGATGAGGATGTATTTAAGACTGTCGCTGTGGGGGAGTGGGGCTGGTCTATCGAATGGGGTAATGGTATTGATATTGGCGTAGATCGCCTGTTTGAGCTGGCTCAAGAGCAGAATGATAACCCCTACTGGGCGACGTACCATCAATGGAAGGTGAATAACGAGCTGACTCATGATGCAGCTCATGATGCGCTCGGCATCAGTGTTCGCATGTCAAAATATTACGACAATGCTGAAAGAATCGTGCCAAAAACAGTTGCACTTGCCTGCGTAGGATGGGAAGCAAGTCATCATACCTGATGTTTTTTTAGAGACATTGGGCTTTTACTGCTGCTAAAGCAGTTCCAGCCCAGTGCCAACGAACACTATAAAAATTAACGTTTTGAGAACTGTGGCGCACGCCTGGCTTTTTTCAGACCTGCTTTCTTACGTTCAACTTTACGTGCATCACGGGTTAAAAAACCCTTGGGCTTTAGCTGTTCGCGAAAAGCTGAATCATAAGAGAGCAATGCCCGCGATATACCATGACGCAATGCACCAGCCTGGCCAGAGACACCACCACCATGTACATTTACTTTAATGTCCATGCGACCAACAAGGTCTACAGCGGCTAATGGCAACAATGCTTGCTGACGAATGATCTCAATAGGGAAATAATCTTCAATGGTGCGGCCGTTTATTTCGATCTCACCCGTACCAGGCTTCATCATAACACGCGCTACGCTGCTTTTGCGGCGGCCTGTGCCGCGATAAAAATCTTCTGCCATTGCTCTAAATCCTTATGCCAAAGTCAGGGACTGGGGTTGTTGTGCGCTATGTGGGTGATCTTCACCTGCATATACTTTAAGTTTTTTCAACATGCTACGACCCAGCGGTGTTTTTGGCATCATGCCTCTTACCGCAGATTCAATCACACGCTCGGGGAACTCTGCCCGCTGCTTTTCCAATGTAATGCTTTTCAAACCACCCGGATGACCCGTGTGATGATAGTATATCTTATCTGTTTCTTTTTTGCCAGTGACGCGAATTTTCTCAGCGTTGATGACAATAATATGGTCGCCACAATCAGCATTGGGGGTGAATTCGGGACGGTGCTTACCACGCAAAATGCGGGCGATTCCAGTAGCCAATCGACCAAGAATTAACTCTTGTGCGTCTACAATATACCATTTTCGTTCAATATCGTCAGGGTGAACAGTCCAAGTTTTCATCGTCCAATCTCCAATTCTAATCCATTAGTAGCAAGCTTCCCGCTGTAAACGCTTGCCTAAATGATCAGCTATAACGCACCACGGATTTTTTACGGGCGGTGCATTTTATGGGGTAATTTCAAGCTGTCAAATTTTTTTTATCGTCGCAAAATTAAAAATGCGCCAAAAGTACACATCAAGGCGTAGTGAATGGCTACAACGTTAGAGCGTAGCGGCAACTTCTTCAATAACAAAAAACTCAAACACATCGCCCTCTTTAATATCGTTGAATTTCTCCATTCCGATACCACATTCATAACCTGTTTTAACTTCTTTTACATCATCTTTAAAACGACGCAATGAAGCCAATTTTCCTTCATAAACCACCACACCCTCACGCAATATTCGGGCATGGGCATTGCGGGTAATAAATCCATCAATGACATAAGAGCCTGCCACAGCACCAATTTTTGGTACCTGGAAGACCTCGCGAACTTCAGCACTACCGATAACTTTTTCAACTTCGGTAGGGGCCAATTTCCCTGCCAGTGCAGCTTTCATTTCTTCCAATGCTTCATAAATAACACGGTAGAAGCGAACATCAATACCTTCTGCTGTAGCAAGGCGTTTTGCCTTTGTTTCAGGGCGCACATTGTAACCAATCACGATGGCCTTGGATGCCGAGGCCAGCATAATATCAGACTCGGTGATGCCACCAATGCCTTTATGCACAACTTTTACTTTAATATCATCGTTACCCAGTTTACCCATGCAATCAACCAAGGCTTCTAATGTTCCTGTTACATCACTTTTAATAATCACAGGAACTTCAATAACACCACTTTTAACAGCTGCAAACAACTCATCCATGCTGGCGCGTTTTTGCAATGAAGCACCCATGGTACGTTCTTTATCACTGCGGTAGTTGACAATACTTCGTGCTTGACGCTCACTTTCAACCACGATAATTTCAGAACCTGTCTCAGGTGTCCCTTCCAGCCCCAACAGTTCAAAAGGAATTGATGGCCCTGCAGTACGATGCTGAACATTGTTTTCATCAACAATGGCACGAACACGTCCCATCACTGAACCAACAACAACAATATCACCCTTTTTAAAAGTACCGTTTTGAACCAATACCGTAGCCACCCTACCACGACCACGATCCAAAGAGTATTCAACCACAACGCCGCGACCTGGGCGATTGGGGTTGGCTTTCAACTCAAGAATTTCTGTTTGCAAGGCAAGCATCTCTAACAACTCAGGCAAACCTTCACCTGTATGTGCCGACACTTTAACAAAAATGGTGTCGCCGCCCCATTCTTCGGACAACAATCCATATTCAGATAATTGGCGCATAATCCGCTCAGGGTCAGCCCCTTCTTTGTCCATTTTGTTGATCGCAACAATAATAGGAACACCTGCCGCTTTGGCATGGTTTAAAGCTTCAACTGTTTGTGGCATCACGCCATCATCTGCTGCAACCACCAATACCGCCACATCGGTTAACTTCGCACCACGCGCCCGTAAACTTGTAAACGCTTGATGGCCTGGTGTATCAATAAACACGACCCGTTCGCCATCGTCTAATTTCACCATGTATGCACCAATATGCTGGGTGATACCACCAGCCTCACCGGCTGCAACACTGGCTTTACGCAAAGAGTCAAGAATCGATGTTTTACCATGATCGACATGCCCCATAACTACAACGACAGGTGGGCGTGGTTCAAGTTCTTCTTGATTCTCTTCGGGTTGCTCAATCAAGACATCTTCTACCGCCGCTTCATTGATCAATTTTGCTTTGTGACCAAATTCTTCAACAATCAAGACTGCCGTTTCGCCATCTAGGTTAGCATTGGCAGTCATCACCGTACCCATTTCAAACAAACGCTTGATTAGATCAGCTGTTTTCACAGCCATGCGGTTGGCCAACTCAGAAATCATGATCGGTTCAATAATTTCCACTTCACGAACAACAAAGTCTTCATCATCTTTGGTAATGCTGCTGCGCCGACGGTCGCCACGGGCAAGTCTAGCCATCCGTTCTTCTTGCTCGTCGGTAAAAACAGCATGGCGTTTTTGCGCATAAGAACGGCGCGCTGCTTTTTCTGCGGGCGTTAATCGACGCTTCCCACGCTGTTGCTGTTGCCCTCCACCTGCAAATGGGCGTTTTTTTACACCATCTGTGCTTGGTGGAAATGGTTCAGGTGATACAGCAACCGATGGCGCACGACGCTGACCAATAGTTGCACCACTGGGGTTGCGATCTTGTCCACCAGAACGTGGGGAATGCGCACCTGTTCTGCGGCGTTGCGCCGCTTGCTCCCGTCGGCGTTCTGAACGCTCATCGCTAATCTTTTTTTCAATTTGCTTCAATGAAGAACTGGGTGCCTTGGATGCTGCAATTTGCGCTGGTGTTAAACCCTTACGCATAGTGGTGCGAGGCCCGCTAGAGGTCGAACGGTTTTGATACCCTGAACGGTTTTGTTGCCCTGGACGGTTTTGTTGCCCTGGACGGTTTTGTTGCCCTGGACGGTTTTGTTGCCCTGGACGAGTTTGCTGCCCTGGACGTGTTTGCTGCCCTGGACGCGTTTGCTGCCCTGGACGCGTTTGGGTTGCCCCTTCTTTAGCGCGTTGATTATTAAGCGTGCCTAAGTTTTCATGGGTTTGCGACAAGGCATTGTTTTTGGTATTTGATGCAGGCTTCGCTTGATGTTCACGCTGCTGTCTCGCCAGTTGTCGTTGGCGACGCTCAGAACGCTCTTCTTTTCGTGCCTCAAGTTCTTTTTGTTTGCGCGCTTCCATGGATTGAATTGCGCGTTGCGCAGGCGTTAAGCCCCGAGCAGCGTTTGTTTTTTGAACAACAGCCCGCTTTCTTTGAATGCTTACCGATGCAGGCACAGCTATCTTTTTTGCCACTGGATTAACACTAGGCTTATTGCCAGATGGTGAAGTTGTGGTTTTTTCTTCTGATGTTGTAAGAACAACAGGTGCTTCTATAGGCCGCCCTGGATTTGATGGTCTAGGGGCTTGCCTTCGACGACGAACAGCAACTTGAATAGTGCGTCCCTTAGCATCGGATTGCATACTCCTACTGCCATTAGCAGTTGATGAACGAGCAACAGAGATGCTTTTTTCACCGCTTGAAGACTGATTTCTACCAGCCTCTAAGGCATGGCGAATACGTTTTCTATCCTCGTCATTTAGTATGGCCGAAGGGCTACTAGCAGCAACGCCGCAGCGCACCGCAGCATTGCGCACATCCGCAACCTCCACACCAATTTCCTTTGCAAATTCAAACACGCGCTTGTTCGCCATCGCTACCCTGCATCCTTCACTTGGGTTAACCAAGTGCTAAATTGTTGCAACCGTATTGCATCGTTGCAATTATTTACGGCCACCACCGAAATCTTTTCTCTTTTGCTTGCTTTCGCCAGCAAATCAGTGGAAAAATCCACCAATATATCAACTGCATCACCATCGTTGCGCCGTTTGCTTGCGGCATCGTGAACCTGCCGCTTTATTGCTTCGCCTGCATCATCGCTTACAATTAAAATTAGTGGCGCATGATGCCACATTCTATGCATAACTGCATCCCTACCCAATGCCGCTGATGGCAAAAGACGACTCAAATGCCGAGTTAGCTGCACTATTAATGCTTTTTCCAAGCGTTCAATAAACAAGGCATATTGTATATTAAGCGACGGAAAACTCCGTTTAAGCCGCCCCAGAGAACGGTCATTCAACTTAGAGAAGCATAAGCTTTGCATACAAAAATAGCTACCGCGTCCTGGTGCTTTGTGCAACAAATCAGGCCACAGCTCACCGTCCTCATCAACCGCTAAACGAAGCATAGAAGGCGCATTGTTCGTTGCCCAGCACAAAAAGCATGTGCGCTCAGGCCTATGTTTAGGTTTCGTCAAACCATCCACAGGCTTCACGCGCTGCAATAATTAATGCCTCAGCTTCTTCTTGTGCCAGCGTATCAACATCTTCAAGTTCATCAACTGACATATCAGCCAAATCATCCAAGGTGTTGATTCCTTTTGTATTGAGTGCAACGGCTATTTCATCGCGCATCTGCGTTAAAGTAGACAACGGTAAAGCTGGGCTCGTACCGTCAACGGCTTGCATTGCATCACCCAGCAGGCGATTTCGAGCAGCATTTTGCAATTGGCCAGCCCGTTCTTCGTCCATTCCTTCAACAGAAACCAAATCAACGATATCACAATAAGCAATATCTTCAAAGCTCATAAAGCCTTCGCCAACCAAAGCATCAGACAATGTATCGGCGACCTCCAACATCTCAATAAACAAAGCTTTTGCAGCGTGACCTTCTTCGCCGCGTTTTTTCTGCTCTTCACCCGTGGTCATGATTTCAATGTCCCAGCCTGTCAATTCGGAAGCCAGTCGAACATTTTGACCCTTTCGACCAATAGCAATCGCCAGATTTTCATCATCGACGGCCACTTCTATCACATTGCTTTGCTCATCGACCAAAACGCGTTCTATTTCTGCAGGTGCCAAGGCATTAACAATGAAAGCAGCAGGGTTTTCTGTCCACTCAATAATATCAATACGCTCGCCGTGCAACTCATTGACAACGGCTTGTACACGTGAACCACGAACACCCACACATGAACCAACAGGATCAATGCTTGGGTCTGTTGAAATAACAGCGATTTTACTGCGTGATCCTGGATCGCGTGCAATAGCTTGAATGCTAATCAACCCGTCTTGAATTTCAGGGACTTCTTGTTCAAACAATCGCTGCAACATACCAACATCTGTACGCGATAAAAATAAAATAGGCCCTTTGCTTTGGGTGCGAACCTCGCGCAAGTAAGCCCGAACACGATCGCCTTGGCGGTAGGCTTCGCGAGGAATTTGATCTTCGCGATACATAACGCCTTCGCCATTGCCCAAATCAAGGTACACATTGTTTCGTTCAACCCGTTTAACAATGCCCGTAATCACTTCGCCAATGCGCGGCTCAAATTCAACAATAATCCGTGCCCGCTCAGCTTCACGTATTTTTTGATTGATCACTTGCTTGGCCGCTTGTGCAGCAATACGCCCCAATACGATGGGGGGCAATTCTTCGCGGAACTCGGTACTAATTTCCGCTTCGGCATCGCGAGATTTTGCCTCATCCAATGTTATTTCATTTTCTTCATCTTCAACTTCTTCAACAACAGTTGTAACATGAAAAAGATGGATGCTACCACTGTGTCGGTCAATATTGCATGCCAATGTTTTGTTGCCATAAGTGCGACGGGCAGCCGTTTTTAACGCTTGTTCCATGGCTTCTAAGACCAATTCACGATCCACTGATTTTTCTCTAGCAACAGCATCTGCGACTTGCAGCATTTCAACGTTCATGTGTGAGCCAACCTCGTTTTAAAGATTTAAAAAAATTTAATGACAGCGTTTTATCTTAGCAAAAAATTATTGCTATAAATCATCATTTTCCACGCTGCGACACGCTTGCCCAGTCAATAGCACGGCTAACCTTTCTCAAAACCGACAATGGGTATGATGCAGGTGTTTTCTTTTTTTCTTGTATTTGAACAAAACCATCGTTCAAACCAAGGTTACAACCTTCGATAGCTTTTCCATCATGGAAGTCCAAACGAATCCATGCATCCAAGTAGCGTTTAAAATCGGCATCTGTTTTAAATGCCCAATCCAAACCTGGGGAACTTAGTTCAAGTCGAAATTCACCGCGAAAAAAATTCTCAACATCCAGTTGCAACGACAATGCGCGGCTTATGCGTTCAAGTTCGCCGGTCTCTATACCGCCGCGTCGGTCAAGCACCACCCGCAGACTTTGTATATAACCACCGCTACCGATGTGTATTTTTAATATCTCTATAAGATCGTCTTGTACAATCGGTTCCAGCAATTTCTGGATTCTGCATTCTAAACCATGCTCATTTAATTCAGCATTCAAGCCACAACCATCCCATTATGCAAAGCTATAAAAACAAAAAGCGAGCCAGAAGCCCACTTTTCAACGACGGCGAATCATACTGTTGCAATTCTCGATAGCAAGTCTATTTAAAAAATAGCCTGTATTTTTAATATTAAACTGTTGCAACCCTGCCATTCTTTAAGTACGCTACACTTTTTTTAAACGAGGAGGAAAATTGATGCGCGTTGCAATTATTGGAGGTGGGATTAATGGTTGTTTAACCGCAATGTACCTAAAACAACGGGGCGCTGACCCTGTTGTTTTAGAGCGTGGACGCGCAGGCATGGAGGCCTCTTGGGCGGGAGCTGGTATTTTGTGCCCAATCCAACCATGGCTTTACCCCGATGCTTTTTCACATCTAATTCAAGCAAGCTTGGCCATGTACCCTGCTTTACAAGACTTTTTATTAACAGAAACAGGCATTTCTATGCAATGGCATCGTTCAGGCATGATCATTCCATTTTTTGATGACGACATCAAGCATTCAGAACAACAGGCTTCTGACTGGGCACAGCGATTCTCTTGGCCCAGTGAAACATTATCAGCCAGTGAATGCCTGCGCCATGAACCCTGCATGCGTAGCAATGGCTTGCGTACTGCCTTGTATTGGCCCGAGGTATCACAACTGCGCAACCCTCGCTTACTTAGGGCTGTTCATGCCATGCTTGATAAAATGAATGTTCCCGTTTGGGAAGGGTGTAATGTTGAAGGACTTGAGCAACACAATGGACGTGTATGTGGTGTGAATTTTGGTACTGAAACACTCAAAGCTGATGCTGTATTGTTGGCTTGTGGTAGTTGGAGTGGGGCTTTTGCCAAACAAATTGGTTTAACATTGCCTGTTCGCCCCGTTAAGGGACAAATCTTATTACTCAATGGCAATAGAATGAATGTGCAACATATTATCAAACACGAGAGCGTCTACCTTGTTCCCCGTTTGGATGGCCGCGTATTGGTGGGCGCAAGCATGGAAGACAAGGGTTTTACACGTGGCAATACAGTAAACGGTGTTTACCAACTATTAAAAAGTCTGATGAACATTGCTCCTGGCTTGGCTGAGCTAGAAATTGAACGGCAATGGATGGGCTTCCGCCCTGGTAGTCCCGACGGCCTACCATTCATCGGCCCTGTAGAACAAAAACCTGGTTTATGGGTTGCGACAGGACACTACCGCAATGGCGTTGCACTAGCACCAATCACCGCCGATATTATTACCCGTCAAATTCTAGGGGAAGCCGTTGATGACATTGATTTACAACCGTACCGTGTAAACCGTGAGATAGGAAACAATACAGGTGTGGGCTACCCTCTGAAGGAAGGCATAACAAGGTAGCACATTATGCCTGAATTGCCTGAAGTTGAAGTGGTGCGTCGTGCGTTGCCGCTCTGGCCATTTTTATCATGCCTTTCAAGTTTACGGACGCACTACTGGCAAGCCATGTTATCGTTGTGGCAAAGCTGTTTCTCGATGCGTACAGCAGGAAGGAAGCACTTTTTTTGCGCTGGTTGCCAACGATAAAACCAAGAAAACACACTGGTTTTATTAAGACTTTTCCCGATAAAAAGAAAGAACGGCCTTTCAATTTAAAAGCGTCCCTATTTTCTTACTTTTAATATAGGGGTATTATTTAATGCCAAAGGTGCTTTGCTCACACTTGCAGCGATTGATGGTTCTGTCTAAAGTACGCTTCAAGAGGTATTTACAATGAAGTTTGTTGTCTTTCTTTTTATAGGCATTTTTATACATGCTACTGTCGCCACTGCGGATGACATTCCCACAGGCGATGTCG
>JAUZQQ010000010.1 GCA_030950905.1 Mariprofundaceae bacterium | reverse complement strand
ATTGCACCTGAAACATTACATGAAAGATGTAAATCGGGATAGGGCGCTGCTCAAGCAGCCTCACCGATTGGCTACAACTTTATAGATTCCCCTCTGCCTTCTTCACCCTTTTATGGTACTCGTGGCGCAGGGTTTAGCAGGAAGTTAAAAAAGGGTATGGGTAGAAACTAAGTGTATTTAGTAAATTATCACCGTAACATTTTATTGGGCTCGCTTTTTCTATGGCTGCTTGCTTTTTCTGCATCTTATTCCATAGCAGAACAAAACACATTACCCATGTGTACACAAAAAGCAGCAACAATCAACAACAAGTCCATGCAGATGTTTTTTCCTGATGGTCAATTGACCAATCGTTTGCTTTCGGTATTTATCAGTAATGTGATTATTACAAAGGAGCAAAAACCTGTTCTTTTTTTATTAAACCAACGAACAACGGATGCCTCTAAAAAACATATTTTTGATGTTGGCTTGGTAGATTTTAACCAACGTTGGCCACACACTGAACCCCAAACAAATGGCGAGTCTAAAACTGTTAGCGAGGAAGGCACACTCTTAATATTTGATGTGTCATCTTTTGACATAGCACTTTATCGCCCTTTTATGCACGTTACACCCGTCATTAAATGGGAAAATAAAGACAATACCTGTTTGCAACAATTATCTTTAGGAAAAAAGAAGGCCAACGTTGGTAGCGCAAAAGGCATTGTTTTAAATACGCTGTTTTTACTGCTGGGTATTTTGATATTTATTGTTGCTGTTGCGGCACGCAGTCAAGGGGGCTGGCTGCAAGTGGTTGATTTATTGTGTGAACCCAACGGCAAGCTGTCGCTATCAAAGGTGCAAATGGCAGTGTGGACAGTGGTTATTGTTGCCATTGTTTATGCTTTTAGCCTTAGCAAACTGACCATACCAGAAATTCCTGCCACACTTTTGTTATTAATGGGTGCATCTTATGCGACACGCGCAATGGTTAAATGGCAGGGTGGAAAACCATCTCAAGAAACGCTGGATGATGTGCCTGCTACCTCAACTGTGAAGGTTCACAACAGCCCTCGCCTGTCGCATTTGATTTGTGATGATTCAGGAAAACTATCGCTTCCTCGCGCACAAATGTTGATGTGGACAGTTTTAAGTGTTGTGCTTTTTATCATGAAAAGTTTATTGGACGGTCACATGTGGCATGTGCCTATTGAATTGGTATTCTTGATGGGAATGAGTCAATTGGGTTATGCTATTCCGAGTATGAATGCAAGCAAAAAAAGCGAATTGTCTAAAACTCTATAATATTTATCTCTTTTCAACTTGCTCACGCAACAATTTCTGCAACATATCACGATGCTGTGGGAAAAAATGCCCTGCACCAGCAATACTGTACCAATCCACGCTGGGGCAGGTCATTGCCCATGCCTGTAAAACATCGTAAGGCACGATCTCATCGTCTTTGGCAGCAATCACGGTGCAAGGCACTGGGGTGATGCGCTCTGCCATGAATGAAAAATCGTGCATGTGTACCGCTGGGGCAACAGCAATCATCTGTGTTACATGATGGTTGATGCTCGCCGCTTGTAGCCCTGCATAACAACCAAAAGAAAAACCCGCCAGCCACAATGGTGCATCTGGGTGCTGCTGACGCATGTAAGCCAAGGCTGCTGAGGCATCGTTGGCTTCTCCGCGTCCATCATCCCATACCCCGTCACTGCGCTCAACGCCACGGAAGTTAAAACGCAATACGCTGCATCCGCCATCGTTTAATGCACGTGCCATCCAATACACCACCTTGTTGCGCATGGTTCCACCATACAAGGGGTGGGGATGGCAAAGTACCACCGCAGGGTATCCATGTTTGCCCGTTTGATAAATAGCTTGTAATTGCCCCACAGGGCCTTTAATGAATAATAGTTGCTGTTGCATCAAGCGAACGATACAAAGCAGTGGCGCATTGTCACCCTTGAAAAAAGATGCTGCTGCCCCCATATTGCTGGCAACCTGATGGAGGTTTATATTTATGAAATCGTTTAAAGGCATTGCCTTGTTGATTATTACCAACCTGCTTATTTTTCTCACGTTGGCCATTACGGGTAATATTTTAATTTATTTTGTACTTCCCATGATCGGCATTGATGTGCGAGGTAGCGTTGCCACACATCAATTTGCTTGGGCGATGGTGTTTGGTTTTGGTGGTGCATTTATTTCGTTGTTTATGTCAAAGTTCATGGTCAAACGCAGCATGCGTATGGAACAAGTTACCGACCCACAAACACAAAAAGAAGCACTTGTGTTTAATACGGTGAAAGAATTGGCAGAACGTGAGGGCATTAAAATGCCTGAAGTTTGGGTCTATTGGGATGATTCACCGAATGCCTTTGCCACAGGCCCCACCCGCAACAGTGCAATGATTGCTGTATCTTCAGGTCTAGCCATGAACCTAACGGATGATGAACTTAAAGCCGTACTTGCACACGAAGTTGGGCATATAGCCAATGGTGATATGCTAGCGACGACCTTGTTGCAAGGCTTGATGAATACCTTTGTCTATTTCTTTGCCTCGATGATTGCCCGTATGATTGCCTCTGTTGCTTCAAATGATGAGGAAGAAGGCGGCATGAACATGATCGTTTATTTCGTTGTTGATATTACATTGCAGATTTTATTCTCTATTTTGGCTTCTATTGTGGTGTGTTGGTTTTCACGAAAACGTGAATTTCGCGCCGATGCTTATGCCGCCGAGGCACTGGGTGCTGAGTCCATGATTCGGGCGTTGCGCAAAATCGAAGTGCTGTCGCAACAAGCCATTCCCCAAGAAGAGGTCAATGAAAAAGATGCATTGGCAACCATGAAAATTTATGGTGCGCAGGGAACGATTTCTGGCTTGTTTGCCACCCACCCCGCTATTGACGATCGTGTAGCTGCGTTAAAGCAGCGCACCCGTTGATGGGCATTTAATTCCCATTCCTTTAGCCTGAACAATCATTTAATTGTCGTTATAAAAAAACCAAGGAGAACGCATGAGCGATACCCCGACCAAAGAAACACACCGTTTTGAAACCGAGGTCACCCAGTTATTGGATCTAATGATCCATTCACTGTATTCCAACAAAGAAATTTTTCTTCGTGAATTGATCTCCAATGCTTCTGATGCCGCAGATAGACTGCGCTTTGAAGCGACCACCGATGATGCCTTGTTTGAAGGTGACGCTGACCTTCATGTATATATTGAAGTCAATGAAGAAGCACGCACTATCAGCATCCGTGATAATGGTATCGGTATGAATCACGATGAAGTGATTGCCAATATCGGCACCATTGCGAGTTCTGGAACCCGCCAGTTTTTTGATAAATTAACCGGTGATAGCAAAAATGATGCCCATTTGATCGGTCAATTTGGTGTTGGCTTTTATTCATCATTTTTAATTGCCGACCATGTAACCTTGGTAACCCGTCGTGCTGGACTTACCCATGAACATGGTGTGCGTTGGGAATCGACAGGTGATGGTAATTATACCATTGAAACGGTTGATCGGGCGATGCGTGGTACAGAGATAACCCTGCACTTGCGTGAAGATGCGGATGAGTTTTTACAATCTTACCGTTTGCGTACCATTATCAACAAATATGCCGATCACATTCCATTTCCGATTCGCATGAGCACCACCAAAACCGTTGAAAATGATAGCGATGCAGATATTGAAAACGATGGCGATGAAGAAAAAGAAGCCACCACCGTTGAAGCGATTGAGACCGTTAATCAGGCATCGGCCCTGTGGACACGCCCTAAGTCAGAATTAAATGATGATGATTATATCAACTTTTACAAACATGTCGGCCATGATTTTGAAGGCCCCATGCAATGGATTCATCAACGCTTAGAGGGCAAATATGAATATACCTTGTTGCTGTATTTACCAAAACGTGCGCCATTTGATTTGTGGCAGGCCGATGGAAAACATGGTGTAAAATTGTATGTTCGCCGTGTGTTTATCATGGAGGCGAGCGAAGATTTGTTGCCCAAATACCTGCGTTTTATGCGTGGTGTGATGGATACCAACGATTTACCGTTAAATGTTTCGCGTGAGATTCTACAACATAGCCCTGCCATGGAAGCGATGAAAAAAGGTGCGACCAAGCGCGTGTTGGGCATGTTTGAGTCATTGGCCAAAAAAGAAGACGACAGTTACCACGATTTTTGGAAACAATTTGGTAATTGCATGAAGGAAGGCATCATTGATGACTTCAATAACAAAGACCGTCTTGCAGGCTTGTTGCGCTTTGCCTCAGCAGGTCATGAATCAAGCACCGATGAACAAACCGTCTCGTTGGCCACTTATATCGCCCGTATGGCAGAGGGGCAAGATAAGGTTTATTATATCACAGCCGAATCATTGGCCGCTGCCAAACATAGCCCTCACTTAGAAATCTTCCGTAAAAAAGGTATCGAAGTGTTGTTGATGCATGATCGCATTGATGAGTGGCTGATTTCGCATTTGCATGAATTTGATGGCAAGTCATTGCAGTCTATTGCCAAGGGTGAACTTGATTTGTCAGCGATTGGCGACAAAGAAGACGAAGAAGCTCATGCAGAACAAGACAAAGCGGCAGAACCTATTGCTGAAAAAATTCAAAAAGCCTTGGCAGACAAGGTTAAAAGTGTACGTGTTACCCATCGTTTAACAGCGTCGCCAGCATGTTTGATTTCTGATGCCATGGATATGAGTATCAATATGGAACGCATTTTAAAAGAGGCAGGGCAGTCGACGCCCGATGTTAAACCTATTTTAGAAATCAACCCTGAACATGTATTGATCACCCGCATCGGCGCATTAGAAGATGAGAAAGCAGTGGCTGAGTGGGCGGCTGTTTTGTTTGACCAAGCAGTATTGGCGGAGGGTGCATTGCCCGAAGACCCAGCAGGTTTTGTTCGTCGCATCAATGCGATGCTTGCAGGTACATAATAAGTTGTAAGTATGATCACCAACAGAAGAAGGCTCGAGATCTATTAACGGGGACTGCTTCTGTTGGTGGTATTTTTTATTGTCCCCATCAGCCATAGGAGAAAGTCTATGCGTGAGTCTTCACTTCAATTGAATGTAAATGTGGAACGCTTAAGCGTACTCCTTCTGGCTTCTCTTGTTGGTATTGAGTTGTTTTTTGTATTGATTGATATTGTAATTAACTACGGCAAATGGCTTGATTACGGGCCAATCCGAAGGTTTTGCAATATTGCACGTGAAGATGGTATAGCATCATGGTTTATGACAATGCAAACCTTTATGGCAGGGCTTGTATTATGGTTTCTTTATTGGTTATCCCGCTCATCTTCTGATAGCACGCTGTTTTACCAGAGGGGATGGCTAATATTGGCTGTCTTTTTCACCTACATGGCAGTCGATGATGGTGCTATGATTCACGAGCGTTTGGGCTCCACTTTTAGATTAATGATGGAAGACATGCAGGCCAACGGTGGCGGAATACTCGCAAGTATTCACGACTTTTTTCCAACGTATACGTGGCAACTTATTTTAATGCCGTTTTTTTCCTTTATGGGCGTGTTCATCCTTTACTTCCTATGGAAAGCACTGGGGAAAGGACGTTACTTGATAATGGTTATCGCGGCATTGTCATGCATGTCTGTTGCTGTAGGCCTTGATTTTATTGAAGGTATGGAAAAAGACCATCCTTATAATATATATATGTGGATCAAAAACACCTATAATTTAGGAACCTATGATGTTTATCATTTTGGTCGTTCTTTGGAAGAGTTTTTAGAGATGTTATCCATCAGTTTTTTCTTCTATGTTTTTGTCGCGCAAATCAATAAAGTATCAGTATCCACACACTTAATTTGCTTTAAAAAAGAGTAAATATTACACGCGGTAGCCCATTTGCAAAGCCTTACGAACTTTTTCCATGGTTCTTCCTGCTTGAAGGCGGGCTTGCTCGTTTCCTTTACGGATAATATCACGTAAATCGTCTTCTCTTGCGGCGATAGCTACGCGGCGATCACGAATAGGTTGCAGCTCTTCTTCTATATGTTGGAGCAATACTTTTTTGCAATCCAAACAACCAATCCCTGCATTGCGGCAACCTTGATCCAGTTCTTTGCGTTCTTCTTCGCTGCTGTAAATTTTGTGGTAATCCCACACAGGGCATAGCTCTGGTGTGCCTGCATCGGTGCGGCGAATACGGGCAGGGTCGGTTGGCATGGTTTTTATTTTCTTCTCTGTCACCTTCCATGTTTCGGCGAGTTCAATGGTGTTGCCATAAGATTTGCTCATTTTTCGCCCATCAAGACCAGGCAGCTTGGATGCAGGCATCAGCAAAGGCTGGGGTTCTGGGAATAAAGGCTGACCCGGTTCACGGTATAAATGATTAAAGCGTCGTGCTATTTCGCGCGTTAATTCCACATGGGGAACTTGGTCTTCACCAACGGGAACGGCATCCGCCAAATACATCAAAATATCGGCTGATTGCAGCAAAGGGTAGCCCAAAAACCCATAGGTTCCCAAGTCTTTTTCACGCAGTTCAGAAATTTGATCTTTGTAGGTTGGCACACGCTCCAGCCACGATAAAGGGGTCATAAAAGAAAACAACAAATGCAACTCGGCGTGCTCTGGCACAGCAGACTGAATAAAAATAACGCTTTTTTCAGGGTCAATGCCTACGGCCAGCCAGTCAATCAACATATCCCAAATAGTCTGCTTTACAATGGCAGGGTTCGCATAATCAGTGGTTAACGCATGCCAATCTGCGGCAAAGAAAAAACACTGGTGTTGCTCTTGGAGTTGCAACCAATTTTGCAATACACCTTTGTAATGCCCCAAGTGCAAGCGACCTGTTGGTCGCATGCCTGATAATACCCGCAGTGGTTTGTTTGTTGAATGGCTCACATGACTTCCTTCTTGCAATGGTTATTGCAACGTGGGTTTTTCTTCTTCTTTGGCATTATTGGCCAAGTTTTGTTCATAGGCAGCGCGGAAGTTTACAGGCTCCATCAGAAATGGCATAAAACCACCGTCTACGGTTAATTGGCTGATAATTTGTCGCACATAAGGCTGCAAGATGCCAGGGCAATCCACGCCTATTAAACCACTGATCGCTTCTTCGGGTATGTTCTGGATTAAAAATAACCCTGCATATTCAACTTCAACCTCAAACACCAGTTTTTCATTGGCTTTATCTTGGGCAATGATGGATGTCTTCATGGTCACTTCCCAATGATCATCATCCAATTTGTTGTTGCTCAGTCCGAGGTTCATTGCAATATTAAGGTTTTCTTGAGAGTCCATAAAAACTTGTGGTGCATTGGGATTTTCAAATGATATATCTTTAATATACATTTTTTTCACTTGAAAAATAGGGGTGTCAGCACTGCTGTTTGTTTGTTCAGACATGGGTGTCTCCTTTGGCCTGACAGGATGCGTTTCCTGTATATTGTGCAGGGGTTAATGATAATAAGCGTTGTTTATCGTCGTTTGAAATGGGCAAGGTATGAATAAACCCATGCAGTTTTTCGGCGCTAATGCCACTGCCTCGCGTCATTGCCTTCATTTGCTCGTAGGGATTTTCTAGGCTGTATTTGCGCATCACTGTTTGCACCGCTTCACCCAAGACTTCCCAACTGCCCGCCAGATCTTCTTGCAAACGGGCGTGGTTAATGTCTAATTTACGCATTCCTTTTTGCAAGGATGCCAATGCCAATAAGGTGTAACCATAACCTACCCCCAAATTGCGCAATACTGTGGAGTCCGTTAAATCGCGTTGCCAACGAGAAATCGGCAGTTTTTCAGCAAGGTGAGCAAGCATGGTATTGGCGAGGCCAAAGTTTCCTTCAGCATTTTCAAAGTCGATAGGGTTGACCTTGTGCGGCATGGTGGAAGAACCGACTTCACCGGCTACCACACGTTGGGTAAAATAACCCAATGAAACATACCCCCAAATATCGCGGCTAAAATCAATCAAAACAGTATTTGCGCGCGTCCAAGCCTGATTCATTTCTGCAATATAATCATGGGGTTCAATTTGTGTTGTGCTTGGGTTCCAGTTTAACCCAAGCGAGGTCACAAAATCATGCGCCATGCTCGGCCAATCAAGCTCGGGGTAGGCGATGAGATGGGCGTTATAATTGCCTACTGCACCATTAATTTTTCCCAAAATAACAGCCGTATCAATGTGTTGCCGTTGCCGTTGTAAGCGGTGTACCACATTGATCCATTCTTTGCCCATGGTGGTTGGGCTTGCTGACTGCCCATGGGTGCGCGCCAACATAGACTCCCCTGCCATTTCAACAGCCTTTTCTTTGATGCAAGCAATGGCAGCATCAAGAGCGGGTAACATGACCGTCTTGCGCGCTTCCGTTAGCATCAACCCATAAGCAAGGTTATTGATGTCTTCACTGGTGCAAGCAAAGTGTAAAAATGCTGATTGGCCATGCAATTCATCATGATGCATCAATTGTTCTTTAAGAAAATACTCCACGGCTTTAACATCATGGTTGGTGCTACGTTCAATCGTTTTAACACGCAAGGCATCCGCCTCGCTAAATGTATCCACAATACCATCCAAAAACTGAATAGAATCTTTTGATAAGGGCGGAATTTCTTCAATTCCAGGTGTTTTTGCCAACATTTTTAACCATTCAATCTCCACCCGAACACGGGCGCGAATCAGACCAAATTCACTAAAAATAGGTCGCAACGGGGCAGTTGCGGCAGCATAACGACCATCAAGCGGCGACAATGCCGTAAGTGCGGATAACCCCATGTTTTAGGCTTCCTTTTTGCAAGGCAATGCCGCCATCAGTGCTGCTATCAGTTGGCGAAGTTCGCCAGCCATGATGGTAAAATCAGCATCAAATCGTGTGGAGGCATCGTCAGCGTCGCCTGCTTCATCCAATACGGCACTGTCAAAGCGAAGCTTTTTAAGCGATAAATCTTCACTTAACACAAAAGATATGCGCGATTGCCAATTCAAAGCCAGTTCGGTAACAGCCTTTCCGCCGCGAACATGCGCCAAAATTTCGTCTTTTGCCAAGTCTTCTTGACGGCATTGAATGCTACCACCATGCTCACCTTGAGAGGTTAACTTGCAAGCATCCTCTAATGTAAAACCTTCAGGCATTCTTGTTTCATCAAGCATCCAATGGCGCATCACATCGCTTAAAGATTCTTCTGGCTGTGGCGCAACAAGCGAGAGCGTGGGTATGGTTTTAATCAATGCGGCAAGAAAGTCTTCTGCGCGTTTCACACTGGAGGCATTGATAATTAACCATCCATCTTGGGGTAAAATACAGGCGTAAACATGGCTGGTACGAACAAAGGCTTGTGGCAGCAATGTTTGCACCAGTTCATCTTTAAGGTCTGCTTTTTCGTGACGATTTAAGGCACGGCCTTTTTCATGTTCTAATGCCCAAACTTGTTCATCAAGTTGTTCACGTACCACGCTGGAAGGAAGCAAACGGTCTTGTCTTTGCAAGCAGATCATCAATTGCCCATCCGTTTGATGCACCAAGGTATGACCATCACGCCCCAGTGGTTTAGCCCACCCTTCGCATGATTGCTCTATTTGCCCACAAGCTCGCGCAGCATGTTCGCCCAGCTTTTCGCCCAGTGTTTGTTCGTCCATGGTAAAGGGCGATTCAAATCGATAAAAATGTATATTGTTAAACCACATAAAAAAACCTATATTGATAATATTAAGAAACGGGAATAAAGCACAATGAAGAGACTGTTTGTTAGGTAATGAGGGTAGGCATACTGCGCCCTGTGAGCTCTTTTATTTGGGATATATCCAATGCCACAGCAATCAGCGAAGCCAGCGTATCTTGCGCGTCGTTGTTTTGTTGGCGCACATCATTTTCATACAACTCAAAATACACCCGAATCGTTGCACCCGATGTTCCCGTGCCTGAAAGCCGAAAAATAATTCGTGCGCCATCCTCCAATAAAATTCGAAGCCCTTGATGTTCGGTAATGCTTTGATCCACAGGGTCAGTGTATGAAAAGTCATCACAATGCGTAACCGTACGCCCTGCAATGTTTTGCCCCATCAGTTTGGCAAACGATGCTTGCACGCGTGCCATGACCGCTTTGGCAGCATCAGAAGATACATTTTCATAATCGTGACGAGAATAATAATTGCGCCCAAATGCTTGCCAATGTGCTTTTACAATCGCTGGCACCGAAGTTCTTTTGGCAGCCAAGATATTCAACCAAAACAACACGGCCCATAAGCCATCTTTTTCGCGCACATGGTCAGAGCCTGAGCCAAACGATTCTTCACCACATAAAGTAACCCGTTTTGAGTCCATCAAATTGCCAAAAAACTTCCAGCCTGTCGGTGTTTCATAACAATCAATACCTTTGACTGCGGCTACGCGGTCGGCGGCGGCACTCGTCGGCATGGAGCGGGCGATCCCTGCTAAACCTTTGCTGTAAGCAGGAATAATGGTGGCATTGGCAACCATAATGGCCAGTGAATCGCTGGGCGTAACAAAAAAACGATGACCAAGAATCATGTTTCGATCACCATCACCATCGGATGCAGCACCAAAAACAATGGTGGGGTCAGCGTTGACCCGATCAACCAAAATTTTAGCATAGGTTAAATTGGGGTCAGGGTGGCCGCCACCGAAGTCTTCCAGTGGCGTACCATGAATCACCGTACCTTCTGGCGCACCCAATAAATGCTCTAAAATATGTTGTGCATAGGGGCCTGTAACAGCATGCATGGCATCGAAAAGCATACGGAAATCGCTCGTAAACAATGAACGAATGGCGTTGAAATCAAACAAGGACTCCATCAATAGCGCATAATCAGCAACGGGGTCGATAACACGCACTTGCATATTGCCCAATGTTTGCTTGCCGATGGTGTCTAGATCAATGGGGTTATTGTTTTCTAAGATACGGTAGCTGCTGATCTTTTGTGTGCCTGCAAAAATAGCGTTGGTGATTTTCTCTGGCGCGGGGCCGCCATTACCCGTATTGTATTTGATACCAAAATCTTCATTTGGGCCAGCAGGGTTGTGGCTGGCCGAAAGAATCAGCCCTCCCACGCTGGCATATTTGCGAATGATGCATGATGCCGCAGGGGTCGATAAAATCCCACCTTGCCCCACCAAAATCTCGGCGAAACCATTGGATTCAGCCATGCGTAAAATGGTTTGGATAGCAATACGGTTGTGGTAACGACCATCACCACCGAGAACCAACGTTGCACCTTTGGTATCACCCATGCTATCAAACACTGATTGCACAAAGTTTTCAAGGTAATGCATCTGTTGAAAAACAGTCACTTTTTTACGCAATCCTGATGTGCCGGGTCGCTGACCTTCAAACGGTCGGGTGTTAATAATCACAAGCATGCTCCATAATTCATCACAAGGACGGTAAGGTATAGATAGAAAAGAAGAAAAAACAGGCATCCTTCATATTCGAGCAAAAGTAGTTGACACTTTACCACCTTGTAGGTTGATAGTGAGGGAAGCGAATCCCAACATCTTCTGGTTCCCATGCTCTGCGTGGGAATCCATACCAGCCTATCATTCTGCCACTGTGTATATAGGGGTCGGGAAGTGTTACCTCCCCGCCCTCCGAACCGTACGTGCAGTTCTCCCGCATACGGCTCTCCAGTCGGTTGTTTCCTCA
>JAUZQQ010000001.1 GCA_030950905.1 Mariprofundaceae bacterium | reverse complement strand
TCCCAACATCTTCTGGTTCCCATGCTCTGCGTGGGAATCCATACCAGCCTATCATTCTGCCACTGTGTATGCATTCCCACGCAGGAGCGTGGGAACGAGGGGCAAGTGAACTAAAGTGTAAACCAAGACATGAAGGATGCCTTCATTGCATTCGGTAGTTTGGTGCTTCTTCAGTAATCGTTACATCATGAACATGGGATTCATGCAAGCCAGCACCTGTGATTTTTACAAAGCGCGCGCAATCGTGCAATGATGCAATAGAATCTGCCCCGACATAACCCATAGCAGCGCGCAACCCACCCATTAATTGGTGCATAATATCACCCAAAGCACCTTTGTAGGGTACACGTCCTTCAATACCTTCAGGAACAAGTTTTAAAACTTCTTCTACATCGCCTTGAAAATAGCGGTCTTTACTGCCTTGTTTCATCGCACCAATAGAACCCATGCCTCGGTATGATTTATAAGAACGCCCTTGGTACAAGATTTTATCACCGGGTGCTTCATCTGTGCCTGCAAACATGGAGCCAAACATACAGCTTGATGCGCCAGCAGCCATCGCTTTTGCAAAATCGCCTGAGAACTTTATACCACCATCGGCAATAATAGGTATGCCTTCAGCGCGGGCAGCATCAGCGCATTGCATGATCGCTGTTAATTGGGGAACACCAACGCCCGCAACAATCCGCGTCGTGCAAATAGAGCCAGGGCCAATGCCCACTTTAATAGCATCCACACCCACAGCAATCAAGTCGCGGGTGGCTTCTGCGGTGGCGATATTGCCACCGATAATTTCAATACGGCTGCCATATTGTAATTTAATTTGGCGAATTTGTTCAATGACCGCCTGAGAATGACCATGTGCGGTATCCACTACCACCGCATCCACACCTTCTGCCATTAATATTTCAAAGCGTTCCATTTCAGCATCGCCCACACCAATGGCTGCTGCAACCAATAAACGTCCGCGATGATCGCGTACCGCTTGTGGATTCGCTGAGGCTTTTTCAATATCGCGCACCGTAATCATGCCGTGTAATGTGCCATCGTTGTTTAACATAGGAAGTTTTTCAATACGGTGTTCACGAAACAATTGCTTGCAGGCATCGAGTGACGTGCCAAGTTTAACACAGACCAAGCGGTCAAGCGGGGTCATCATGGCATCCACTCGGCGTTCAGGGTTGGACTCAAAGCGGACATCTCGGTGGGTAATAATACCGCAAACCTTGGCATCAGCATCGATCACGGGAAAACCTGAAAAGTTATTTTCTGATGCCAGCCGCAGCACATCGGTTAGTCGCATATCAGGGCGCACCACCAAGGGGTCAATCACGACACCCGCCTCATAGCGTTTAACTTTTCGCACTTCCGCCGCTTGTGCTTGGGGCGTTAAATTTTTATGAACGACACCAATTCCCCCCTCTTGCGCCAAAACAATAGCCGCACGAGACTCGGTGACTGTATCCATTGCTGCTGATAATACAGGAATATTTAATTGAATGTTTCGACTTAATTGCGTTGCTGTTTTAACAGAACGTGGCATCACGCTGCTCGCCTGTGGAATCAACAATACATCATCAAAAGTTAAACCTTCATAAAGAATTCGCGGATCCATGCCAATACCCCACTAAATATATATACATCACCTGAAGGATTCAGGGTAGAAATGAAAAAGACTTCGGTGATAAGCCCCATTCCTTGTGGCGCATACTACGCATATCCAAGCACGCTTAAAGTCTACAAACAGTTGTTATATAAAACGTCCATTGTTTTTGCATGCCTGATGACGCTCCGATCGTTGTGACCTGTGCTTGCGGTTGCTGGCATTTAACGTGAAGTTTTTGCAATCATTATGGGTGCGAATATCGGTAATATAAAAAACCGTGCCAGTGTTTGGGTTTTGCCATTGGCCATTGCCATTGTTTTGGCGTTCTAAAATAGCATTTAGTTGTTGCCTATCACGACGCTGCATGGATTTAATGATTTGGCTACCGATAAAGTTACCGATCACCGCCCCTACAAAAGCACCAGCAGCAATGCACGCCGCACTGGTTCTTTTGTCTTTTTCTTTGCAAGCACGGTAACCACCGTAAGCACCACCCGCCCCAAAAGCAGCAGTGGATATACCTTGAATCCCCTCGGTGGTGCTGCATGCATGGAGTAGCATGGCAGCAAGCGATAAAAGTAATAATTTTATTTTCATGTTTTATTTTTTCCTAAAAGTCTGCGCGACAGCTAGGAGGCTGTCCGAGAATAGAGACCGTAGCGAGGGATTCTCATTTTAAGTCATGATTTTCGGCTGTTTGAGGCGAATAACAAGGTCTATTTAACAAAAATAGACGGAAATCATGGTCGAAATGGGGGTTCCACAGTAGGTCTTTCTATTCTCGGACAGCCTCCTATTATGCCTCGCTTGCCATATGTCGATTTTACGCTAAAAGTATTTTCAATACATAGGGTGATTGAACGCTTGCTACAAGAGTTTTGATAAACAGCAAGACAAACCATCAATTAATACAAGGACGGCGCATCATTTTTTTTATTTTTTTATTATGGGTTTTAATGGTGGAGATTCCCACACAAGCCGATGCTGCATGCATTGATTCTTTTGTCGGCGAACGTTTGGAGTATCAAATGGGGTGGGAATTTATCATGGCAGGTACAGCCAGCCTCCATGTTGGACGCGATGCCAAAGGCCACCATGAATATATTACAGCACGCACGAACAAACTGTTTGATGTATTTAAAAAGGTGCGCGACCGAATCAAAGGCAGCGGTTATTGTGATCAACAAGGGCAATGGCGCAGCACCAAGTTTCAGGTCAACCAACAAGAGCGACGTTACAAGGCAGAAAAACTAACAGTATTTTCTCCTAATGGTAGCTTGGTTCATTATACACAAAACAACAAAACCGATGATTACCCCGTCACCCCCAACCATTTGCAAGTCTTGGATGCGTTTTATAAGGCGCGTAGCATGCCCATGGCCTTGGGTTCTAGCTTTAGCATTCCTGTGTTTGATTCTCGAAAAAGTTATGATCTTGTTATCAATGTGCAAGCGAAAACGGTTAAAATAATCGCCCCTTGGGGAGAAACCGTTGCGTGTATTGTGGTTACACCCTTGCTTAAAACAGCCGGTGTTTTTTCCAGCAAGGGAAAGATTAAAATATGGATGACCCATGATGCACGGCATATTCCACTAAAAATGTCAGCCAAAATAAAAATTGGTCGAATTATGGGTTATTTAACCCATTACCAAGCACCACCCCCGCCATAAATTTCACCGTACAAGTAAATATTAACCGCGCGCTAAAACTTGGCTTTTGTACAGTTGCCGTTAAGGTTCGCGCCGTTTTGGGTGCCTTAGGGTCGTTCGACTACGGGTTAAACGGGAAGTGAATGCAATGATGTGTTGCGCAGCCCCCGCTACTGTGAAGCCAGACAACGCTGTTTAAATCCACTGATGAAACCATTGGGAAGGAAGCAGCCGCGAACGAAGGTGAAGCCAGGATACCGGCCTAATACATGGAACTTACGGGTTCTAACAGGATTGTCTCGGAGGGAGATTGTCGTGGGTATTGGCCAAAAAAAAGTCCGAACATGGGCTTGGGCAATATGTACGTTTTCTCTTGGATTATCCATCTATCATCATTTGCACGGTGGGTGCAAGAGGAAAATGTGAACAAAAAAAATTACCAACGATTACCCATGGTCATGGCTGCCATACTGCTTGCAGTACCCGCTCAGGCAACCGATGAATTGCCTTCGCTTGTTGTAAGCGCAGAGCGAATCGCCCAAGACCCTGCCCGCATCAGCGCCGATATTACCGTCATTGATCGGCAAGAGATTGAACAATCACAAGCAACGTCCGTGGCTGATTTATTGCGCACAAAGGCAGGCATCCATGTTGTATCAACAGGCGGCCAAGGCAAAGTCACCTCCGTTTTTTTACGCGGCGGAAACAGTGGCCATACCCTGGTATTGATTGATGGCGTGCGTGTGGGTTCGGCGACGGTGGGAAGCTTTGATTGGGGCGTTTTATCCACGGCAGATATTGAGCGCATCGAAATTGTGCGTGGTGCGCAATCATCGTTGTATGGCGCGGATGCCATGGGCGGGGTGATTCAAATTTTCACCCGCAAAGGCAAACAAGGCACGCAGGTTTATACCCATGCCGAAACAGGCGCGTATGGCACATCCTCAGGGGCGATGAGCATCACGGGAAAAACAGCATCCGATGTTTCTTATGCTTTGACCACCGATGTATTGCGTACCGATGGTGTTTCTGTTGCTGCCAAGGGCAAGGAACCCGATGGCTACCGTCAATCCACGCTATCGGCTCGTTTGGGGCTTCCCGTGGGCGAGGGTGAGCTGGCATTGCTTGCTAGAAATGTTGATGGTAAAAACGCTTTGGATGGCGGCTTTCCTTTTGGTGACGTGTTAAATTTCACCAGCAATACCAAACAGGCGATTATCAGTGCCAAACTAAACTACCCCATCACTGAGCAATTTGAAACCACGTTGCAACTTTCACGCGCCACCGATGAAGTTATCAGCCATGACCCGGCTGGTGGTTTTAACAATTCAGATTTCACCACCCGTGTGGATCAATTAACATGGCAAAATAATGTTGATCTTGATACATTGTCGCTATTGTTTGGTGTCGATCTTTACCATACCAAAGGCCTTAGTCAAAGTGCCAAGCTCAATAAAAAGATGCAGCAAACAGCCGCTTTCACCTCCCTTGCGTGGCAGATCAGCCATGTGGATGTGAATGCTTCCTTGCGTTACGATGGCAACTCCGCCTCGCCCAATAAAACAACCTATAAGTTAGGGCTTGCCGTCCACCCTATCGCGGGGCTTAAATTATCGGCCAATTATGGCACAGGTTTTAAAGCGCCATCGCTCAACGACCTTTATTTTCCTACGTCTGCTTTTTCAGGTGGCAACCCCAACTTAAAACCTGAAACCAGCAAAGGCTGGGATGTTGGCATTGCCTACCAATGGCAACAAGAGCAGTGGAAAACAGGGGTGAATGTTGTTTGGTTTGACCAAGATTACAAAGATTTGATTGTTTGGAAGCCTTCAGTAACATTTTTTTATTCCCCTGACAATATTGGCAAAGCACGCACCAAAGGGTTAGAGATTTCTGCAAATGTGACTTACGATGCCATGTATGTTCGCGGTAACTGGACGTATTTAAGCGCGAAAGATTCGACCACGGGCGACCTATTGCCACGCCGTGCCAAAGAAACAGGCAATATAAGCACGGGTGTGAGCATCGCTGGTTTGGATGTGGCATTGGCATGGCAGATCGTTGGCCCGCGTTTTTCGTCAACGGGTAATACAAAACCCATGGCGGGCTACAGCAAAACAGATATTCGAGCCGCATACGCGATCAATCAACAGTGGAAGCTGACCGCTCGTGTTGATAACCTGAACAACAAGCTATACGAAGAAGTGTCTGGCTACGGCGTTTTAGGGCGTGCATGGTATGCAGGAGCCAGCGCAAGTTTTTAAAACAAGCGTGCGGTGGATGGCTGCTATGATGGCAGCCATCGCCTTGCACGGGCTTTTGTTCGTTGTACTGATTCCCAAAACACCCCCATCAAAGTACAAGCCGCCCTTCGAAGTTCGCTTGTTGGATGTTCGCTTGTTTAAGCAAGAACTGCCTGTATTGCCGCCAGCGAGAAAAGCGGTAACGCTGCCCTTAAAAAAAACAATAAAACAACAACGCCCCGTGCAACAAGCCAAACCACAAGTACCCGTTGCTAAAGCTTTGCCTATAAAATCAACACCAAAAAAAATTCCCCCTGTCATCCATGGTCACAGTAAAATCGCTGCGCTTTTATCCACCCCCTCACAATCAAGCAAACACTCAACCACACAGCCAGCACCTGTGGCTAGCCCTATCACCTCAACGTCTAAGCCTACGAAGAATCATGTTAGCGTCGTTTCTAAAGGCGTACAATTAAATATATTGGCAGCGGTTCATTACCCCAAGCAGGCACGACGGCATGGCTGGCAAGGTACGGTGGAATTTCAATTTGATGTGCAGCATCATGTTATACAAGGCATAACTTTATTAAAATCCAGCAAGCGATCAGTTTTAGACCGTGCTGCAAAACGTGGCTTGCAGGCGATGGACTTCATTGATTTACCCGATGGCCGTTACCGCATGCCTGTTGTGTTTAGGCTGCAATGATCAACGGCATGGCGGCAGTGAATAAAACAGCGATTGATGATGTGATGAAAAGAGTAACGATTCAGGCAACAAACTGACAAATTATGACACTCCCCTTGTCTGTTTTCAGATGTTGGTGATAGCAAGCCCCCTTGAAAAGTTGGCATCCTTCATCTCTTGGTTTACACTTTAGTTCACTTGCCCCTCGTTCCCACGCTCCTGCGTGGGAATGCATACACAGTGCCAGAATGATAGGCTGGTATGGATTCCCACGCAGAGCATGGGAACCAGAAGATGTTGAGATTCGCTTCCCTCACCACCAACCTACAAGGTGGTAAAGTGTCAACTACTTTTGGTCGAATATGAAGGATGCCTAAAAGTTGGCACAAGGATTGCTTTGATGAGGATGAGCCACAGGCACTGTGGTCGTAATTTTCAACGGAGGGTTTTATTATGAAAATCTCTAAAGAAGCAAAGGGTTTTACCCTTATTGAGCTAATGATTGTTGTTGCCATCATTGGTATTTTGGCGGCGATTGCTATTCCGCAGTTTGCGCAATATCGTACCAAGGCGTTTAACTCGGCTGCAACATCTGACGCGTCAACTGGCGTGACTATTTTTGAGGCTTTTTATACTGATTACAATGCGTATCCAGTTGGGCAGGGACCCAGCTTTAATAAGATTGTATGGCCAAGTGCAACTGGTGCAAGTGCAAAGTGGAATTTGTCTAAATCCGTGAAGGGTATCTCTAAGAATGTTTCTTCTACTCTGTTGCAAACATATGCGCTCTTGACGAAGCATACTGCTGGTGACAAATGTTATTACGCAAATGATGGTACTCCTACTGTTAAAGAACAGATTGGTGGTACCACAGGTGCGGATA